>JAJTGF010000073.1 GCA_021299335.1 Cryomorphaceae bacterium | reverse complement strand
TCGATATACAACTTGAAACCGTCATAGGTCCGCAACACAAACGCAACATAGATAGTAGAGTCGTTGTAGCCCGCTTCACTTAAATTGGCCTCGCGGAAAGTCCATTCAAAATTTTCTTGTTGTACGTTGCCGATCGTGTCTGTAAAGGCAGCAGGGTCAGTGGTGGTCGTGGAAACCAACACGAGGTAGTCGTCTGGAAAAGAAGGGTCGTGAGATTTGGCTTCCCAACTGATGAAATTGCCAAAGCTTCCAAGTTGCAGTTGTGGGGTAATGAGCCAGCGGTTGGCAGTATCAGCGATCTCAAAGTAAGAACTGACTGCCGCAACCGTATCTAGGCTATTTTCGGGATCAGCAACGGTGATCCAGCCACTCGCAAATTCCAAAACTTGAGGGTGAGGGGCTTGCGCATCGATGTTCAAAAGGGTGTAGTTGGAAGGGATACCCGACTGAAAATCAGTGGATAAAAGATTCGTTTGCGCCCAAAAGGAGATGGAGAATAAGCAAAGGGAAAGAAAAGTAGCAATTTTCATAAGGTAAAGATAGTCATTCTTGTTAGTCGACCAAGGTGATCAGGATTTCGTTGAACTCCTGATAGAAGACGTCGAACTCCTTTAAATGTTTCTTGAAAAAAGCATAAATAACTGGCCAGTCTGCTTGGTTATAAAAATTACTTCCATCCAAACGCCAAGAAATGCGTCCAATTGTTTGCCCCTCCTTGTTTAAAAATCTAGGTTCCCAATTGGTTGGAATACTCATGTTGTTTTCAAGTACCACTTTAAGTTCGGTAAGTTGTTCCCAAAAAATAGCCTGGATTCCAGCATCTTTAAATTGGATGTCGTAACAAAGAGAAATGCTACTGCCTTCACAAATCATGCGCAGATAGGTATTTTTTACTTGTGTTGGATAGTTGATCCAATTGATGCGTCTGCCAGATGAGGACATGCAAGCGCGCATGTGCGTTTTAAAGCCCGCCCAAAAAGCTTCGTTCCAAGCTTTGCGTTCTTCTTTTGGTAACATGTTCGAACTTACTGATTGCCTTTCGCGTGGTCAGCCAAAAACTGTTGTAAGCCGATGTCTGTAAGTGGGTGTTTCACTAACGCTTTGATGGCAGAAAGTGGGCCGGTCATGACGTCTGCACCAATTGTAGCACAATTGATGATGTGCATAGGATGGCGCACAGAAGCGGCTAAAATTTCTGTATCGAAGGCATAGTTGTCGTAGATCACACGGATTTGCTCAATGAGTTGCAAGCCATCTGTCGAGACGTCGTCGAGTCGCCCTAAGAATGGAGAAATATAAGTTGCTCCTGCTTTTGCTGCTACAAGTGCCTGACCTGGTGAAAAGATGAGCGTACAATTGGTACGGATGCCTTTGTTGGAAAAATATTTAATGGCTTTGAGCCCTTCGGCTATCATCGGGATTTTAACGACGATGTTTTTGTGTAAAGCTGCCAATTCTTCACCTTCGCGCACCATTCCTTCAAAATCGGTGGCAATCACTTCTGCACTGACTGGGCCATCGACAATGTTGCAAATGTTGATGTAGTGCTGTAAAATGTTGCTCTTGCCGGTGATGCCTTCTTTGGCCATCAAGGAAGGATTAGTGGTAACCCCATCGAGGATACCCATGTTGTTGGCTTCTGCAATTTCTTGGAGGTTGGCGGTGTCGATAAAAAACTTCATAATTTATTTTTTGCGATTCTTAAGCATTTCTTGTTGTTGGCGCTGCATTTCTTCCAGGCGCTCTTGAAATTTTGATTTTTTCTTGGCCTTTGGGTTGGCAGCATTGTTGGCTTTTCTTTCGGCCATCTTGACTTTTAATTTTTCTTCGTTGACAAAGAAATACTTGATCAAGAGCATCATGACAATCGAAAGTAGGGTAGAGATAAAGTAATAATAACTCAAACCTGCAGAGTAGTTGTTGAAGAAGAAAATCATCATGAAAGGGAAGATGTACATGATGATGCGCATGTCTGGCATACCAGGCTGCTGCGGTTGTTGCATATTGCCGCTGTTCATGTAGGTGTAGGCGAGGGTAGTGCCGGCCATGAGCAAAGTGAAGAGCGAGATGTGGTCTCCGTAGATGGGAATATGAAAACCAAAATCGAGGATGGAATCAAAAGAACTCAGGTCTTCTGCCCACAAAAAGCTTTTTTGACGCAATTCAAAGGCCGCGGGAAAGAAGCGGAAAACGGCCAAAAGAATAGGCATTTGAATGAGCATTGGAATACAGCCGGAAAGCGGGCTCGCACCTGACTCGCGGTAGAGGCTCATCATTTCCATTTGTTTTTTCATGGCGTCCTCTTGCTTTGGATATTTGGCATTGAGCTCATCGATCTCGGGCTTGAGGATACGCATCTTGACTGATGACACAAACATCTTCCATTGGACGGGCATCAGGATCGTTTTCAGGATCAGGGTCAGGATCAAGATGGCCCAACCAATGGCAATTCCGTTGTTCAAAAGGAGGTTAAAGATGGGTTGAACGGCATAGATGTTGATCCAGCGGAACAAGCCCCAGCCGAAATTCAGGATGTCGTCGTAACCACTATCGTAGCTTTTGAGCACTTCGTAATCGTTGGGACCAAAAAACCAATTGAAAGAGGCTTTGTTGTTTTGAAAATCCAGGGCCATAGTGGCGTGGTAACCCTTGAGGTGCGTCCAGGCTTGTGGGTGTCCTTCTTTAAAGTTTTTGATGAAAAACTTCGTGCCTTTTTTAGGGAAAGGATTTTCTGGGTGAAGGATCGCCGAAAAATAACTTTGCTTGAACGCCACCCAATTGACGTTTTCTTCTGCTACACCTGATTCACTTGCCGTTTCGGATAGGTAGTCAAGGCCACTTTCTGCTTGGTCAAAGCAAATGGTAGAAACGCGGCGTTGTTCTGAGAAAAGTCGTTCCGTCTTTTTGAAATCTGCAGCCCAGTTGAGTACAGAGTTGTCTAGGATGAATCCTTCGTTGTCTAGGACTTCGATGTTATAGGCTAAATCGTGGCCTTTTTTGAGTTGGTACGTTTGACGGATGCGGCCTTCAGTGAATTTCGCTTCGTAAACAGCAGTTGTTTTGGTGCTTTTTACCAATTCAAAAAGGTAGTCTTTGGTGTAAATTTTACCTTTTGCAGTGCTGAGCACTAATTGATTATGTGCATCACCGTCTTCGAACAAGCAAAGCGCGTTGTCTTTGTTGGCGGCAAAATCTTTGTAGTTTTTATATTTCTTGAGGTAAACGCCTGCAAGCATACCACCTTTTGAATTGAGTTCAATGCGCAAATTTTCGTTTTCGAGGGTGGTGATTTCGCCTTTTGCGACAATAGCTGAGGCATTGGTGGTGTTAGGCTCCAAGCTAGCTCCTGATTTTTTAGCAGCCTTGCTTTTCTTTTCCGTTTTTTGGGCAGCGGCAGCTTCTTTCTTTTGCGCTGCCTTGATTTCAGCCTCTGAGGGCTGGTTCATGACAGAGAAAACCGTGATAATGAGGCCAATCAGGACGAGGCCAATGGTGGAATTGCGATCCATAGGATTAGTGTTTTTTGTTTTTAAGTGCCGCCTTTACAAACGCGACAAAGAGTGGGTGAGGGGCATCCACGGTACTTTTGTATTCGGGATGGTATTGAACCCCTACAAACCATGGGTGTGCAGGAATTTCGACAACCTCAACCAAGTTTGTATCTGGATTTTTACCTGCGGCAATCATGCCGTTGGCTTCGTAGTCTGCAAGGTAATGATTGTTGAATTCATAGCGATGGCGGTGGCGCTCAGAAATGTTGTTGTTCTGGTAGGCTTTTGCCGTATTTGAATTGGGTTTGAGCTCACATTTGTAGGCGCCTAGACGCATGGTGCCACCCATGTTGGAAATGCGTTTTTGTTCTTCCATCATGGAAATCACAGGCGCAGTAGTATTCTCAGACATTTCTGTTGAGTGGGCATCGCTGAGCCCAAGTACATTGCGGGCAAATTCAATGACCGCAATTTGCATCCCAAGGCAAATACCTAAGAATGGGATGTTGTTTTCACGAGCATATCGGACGGCTTCAATTTTGCCATCGATGCCTCTGGAGCCAAAACCAGGCGCCACGAGGATGCCGTCGAGATCTTCGAGCTCATTTGCAATGTTGTCTGGATCGAGTGTTTCGGAGTGTATCCAGTTTAATTCGACTTTAGTCTCATTGGCAACACCTGCGTGGATAAATGCTTCGGATATGGATTTGTAAGCGTCTTTGAGTTCAACGTATTTACCAATCAGGCCAATCTTAACGGTGTTTTTTGGATTTTTGAGTCGCTCCAAGAAGGCTTTCCAGTTATCGAGTTTTGGAGACTGTTTTTTAGAGAGCCCAAGTTTGTCGAGTACGACGGTATCGAGTTCTTCGGCTTGCATGAGTAGCGGAACATCGTAGATAGATGATGCGTCGCGGGCTTCGATGACCGCATTAACCGAAACGTTACAAAATTTGGCGATTTTTTTGCGCAAGCCTAAATCGAGTTCGTGTTCGGTACGGCAGCAAAGTACATCTGGCTGCACACCGAGCTCGAGCAGTTGCTTCACGGAGTGTTGTGTAGGCTTTGTTTTGAGCTCACCAGCTGCAGACAAGTAGGGGACGAGTGTGAGGTGAACGACAATGCAGTCGTTTTCGTGCTCCCAGAGCATTTGGCGAACAGCCTCGACGTAAGGAAGCGATTCGATGTCGCCGACCGTGCCGCCGATTTCGGTGATCACGATGTCAAATTTGCCGTTTTTGGCTACTGCCTGAATGCGTTCTTTGATTTCGTCAGTGATGTGAGGAATGACTTGTACGGTCTTGCCGAGGTAGTCGCCACGGCGTTCTTTTTCAATGACCGATTGGTAGATGCGGCCTGTAGTGACGTTGTTGGCTTGTGAGGTCGGGACGTTTAAGAAACGCTCGTAATGACCGAGGTCGAGGTCGGTTTCGGCGCCGTCGTCAGTGACGTAGCACTCGCCGTGTTCGTAGGGGTTGAGGGTTCCTGGATCGATATTGATGTATGGATCTAGCTTTTGAATGGTGGTGGTGTAACCACGGGCTTGTAAAAGTTTTGCTAACGACGCAGATATGATGCCTTTCCCTAAAGAAGAAGTCACACCCCCGGTTACAAAAACATACTTGGTTGAATTGGACATAAATCGTTTGTAACTACGGGAAACAAAGGTAATACATTATTTCCTTTCTTGCCACTTAAAATAGGTCTTTTGTTGCGTTGGCCGACCTGATTCTACTTCGGTTAATGGTTCGCAAGCAACAAGACTTGAATGACAATCTGAAGGTAATTGTTGGTACAAGGCTGTTCCGTCGGTTTTCCAGGCGATCATTTCGTCCGAAACTTCCTTGATGATTTTTGCCGGATTACCCACTACTAAACTACGAGCAGGGATTTCCATTTTGGCGGGCACAAAAGCCAGTGCGCCAATAATGGCCTCTTTGCCAACAACGACATCATCCATAATGACGGCGTTCATACCAATCATGCAGTTTTCGCCGAGCGTACCGCCGTGAATAATGGCACCATGACCAACGTGCGCACCTTTTTTCAGATGTACGGTGGTGCCAGGGAACATATGCACGACACAATTTTCTTGTACGTTACAGCCGTCTTCAATAATGATTTGTCCCCAGTCGCCACGCAAAACGGCACCTGGTCCAATGTACACGTTTTCGCCAATGATAACGTTTCCAGTCACATTTGCTTGAGGATGCACAAAGCTCGATGCTTTGACCACAGGTATAAAACCATTGAAAGAATAGAAGGCCATAATTATTTATTGTAGCGTAAAGTTACAACTCTAGACAGGAATAAACCAATACTTATTCTATTTAACATAATATTAATTATATGACAATTACAACAAAAGCACTTTCCAAACGTTGTGTATCTTTGCACTGTGTACAGCACTGACCAACAAACCCTCCACGACCTCGAGTTTGAAGTCATTAAAAATTGGCTCGAAAAATTCTGCATTGGGCCGAGCGCTTGTGCTGTTCTTTGAAACCTCTTTATTTAAATACCCCTTGCTCCAAGAGCTCACGGGCAATGTCTATTTTACCAAAGCAATCATCGAGGAGATTGATCAGGTTTTTGACCGCAACGGGCAAATCAAAGACGACGCCTCGCCCGAACTTGCCGAAATCAGAACCAGGATCAGGGTTTTGCGCCATCAGATCAACAAGAACTTCGACAAAGAATTGCGTCGATACAACAAAGACAAGGTGTTGGCCGAGACGCTAGAAACCTATGTCAATGAGCGCAGGGTGCTCACAGTTTTGTCGACTTTCAAAAGAAAAGTACCGGGAAATATCCATGGCTCAAGTAAAACGGGTAGCTTGACCTTCATTGAGCCCTTGGTGAATGTGCCGCTCAACAATGAGCTCGAGTTCTTATTCGACGATGAACGCAAGGAAATCCACCGCATTTTACAGGCGCTCACTGCACTTATGGTGCAATACCGTCCGCTGATTAGCGCCTATCAAATTTTATTGACCAAGCTCGATTTCCTAAATGCCAAATGCAAGTTGGCTTTGGAAATGGAAGCGGTTTTGCCGGCTATTGGCCAGCATCCGGGTATGCACCTCAAGCAAGCGTATCATCCGCTGCTGAGGCGCTCTAATCAACTCGCCGGGAAACCTACCTTTGCCCAAGAGTTGAAACTCGAGCAAAAATCCAGGATGTTGGTGATTTCTGGCCCAAATGCAGGCGGAAAAAGCATTACACTTAAAACCGTTGGGCTCTTGCAACTGATGCTGCAGTCTGGCTTACTTGTACCCGTGGCTCCCGACAGCCAAATGTGTTTTTTCAAGCAGATTTATTCCGATATTGGAGATAACCAATCTATTGAAAATGAACTCAGTACATACTCTTACCGCTTGCAACGCATGAAGTTCTTTTTGGGCCGCGCAAATGCCCAAACGCTCTTGCTTTTAGATGAATTTGGAACGGGGTCTGATCCTGAGCTCGGCGCTGCTTTGGCAGAAGTTTTCTTTGAGCAAATGTATGCGCTGCGTTCTTTTGGCGTGTTGACAACCCATTACAGTAACATCAAACTAAAGGCCGACGAACTCCCGGAAGCCAAGAATGGCTGTATGCTTTTCAATGAAAAAGACCTCTCCCCGCTCTATCAGTTTGCGCTCGGGCAGCCCGGCAGTTCTTTTACTTTTGAAGTCGCTCAACTCAATGGTATTTCAAAAAACCTCATTCAAGAAGCCAAACAGCGTTTGGATCAGCAAAAAGTGCGCTTAGACCGCTTGCTCAGTAGCTTGCAAAAAGAACGCAATCAGTTGCTTGCTCAAAACAAGCGTTTGGCAGAAGCAGCCAAATCTGCAGAGAAAGCCAGTTTACAGCACGAACAAGAAATTCAAAAGCTCCAGCACAAACAAAGTCAAGTGAGTCAGGTACAAGAAACAAGTCAGCGTCAATTACAAGCGGGTAAAAAAATGTTGGCTTTCATTGAAAGATTCAATGCGACCTCTCGCAAAAAAGACGTGAATACTGCGTTGTTTCAGGAACTAACTCAGTTTCTGCGCTTAGAAAAATCAAAGCAGACCATCAAGAAGAAGGCGCCGAGCCCCTCTCCTACTCAAAAACCCACTAAAAAAGAGGTGCAGCGTGCCGAAAAATACGAACAAGAGCGCATTAAAGTCGGATCACAAGTACAACTGATCCAGACTAACCGCATCGGAATCGTGGAAGAAATGAAAGGCAAGCAGCTTACGGTCATCTTCGGACAGGCGCGCATCAAAGTGGCATTGGATAAGTTGCGCTTTTTGGCAGACTGAAATTTAACATAAGTTACATAGGAATCCCTTGGAATTGTGTAACTTTGCGCTCAATTTTTTAATTTATCACAACAAATGAGTAGTACAGCACTTGGAAACCACATCTTGGTAGAATTTATGAATTGCGACCCGCATGTCATGAACGACGTTGCGGCTATTGAGCGCGATATGGTTGGCGCTGCCCGCAAGGCAGAAGCTACCGTGATCAATTCGACCTTTCACCACTTCTCTCCCTATGGCGTTTCGGGTGTGGTCGTGATCCAAGAAAGCCACTTAGCTATTCATACCTGGCCAGAATACGGTTATGCAGCCGTAGACGTCTTTACTTGCGGCGACATGAACGCCTGGATTGCCTTTGATCACCTCAAAGAATGTTTCGGCGCCAAGTCTTATTCTGCCATTGAAATGAAGCGCGGTTCAGTCAATTTGCTCACGCGCAACGACTTCGATATCACCACTGCCCGCGAAAAAGCAGCAGAATGGCGCAACCCCGATTTTTATACCCGCAACGTTTGGTTTACCGATAAAGACGAAGATCAAGCACTCTCCTTGCGCTTTACCGGCGATGTCTTCTTTGACGTACAATCGCCTTTTCAACGCGTCCGCATTCTAGAATCTACTAAATACGGCAAAATGTTGGCCCTCGACGA
>JAJTGF010000072.1 GCA_021299335.1 Cryomorphaceae bacterium | reverse complement strand
GAGCAAAGTTAGGTATGGAAGCACTATCCAAGCAGCCTCCAACCACCTTACAAGAAGCCTTAGCACAAGTTGCATTTCTCAAAAGTACAAGCACTTCAAAAGAGAGGAAGAAAAACTAAACTACTCATACATGAAAACACAACCAAGAGAAAACTGGGCCCTAGCCTTCCAAGAAATGCATGCCAATGGCGATGATGAACTCCTAATTCCTGATGTATTAGAGGATGAATCGTTTGAAGAATTTGAGGAGGAGGAGCAATAAAAAAGCCCATAAAAACAAAAAACCCCACATTGCTGTGAGGTTGTAAATGTGATCCCGTTTGGATTTTAGATCCTTCCTTGATACGTGCAGTGGACAAAATGCCTTTATTCGCTGCGCTCATACGGTCATTTATCATTTTCACGCCTTTTGCGAAAACTTTCGCAACGGCTTGAAATAAAAATGCCCTCCGCAAAGCAGAAGGCATTTTGTCAGAGTGATCCCGTTTGGATTCGAACCAAAGACCTACTGCTTAGAAGGCAGTTGCTCTATCCAACTGAGCTACGGGACCGGTGTAATCAAAAAAGGGGGATGATTGCTCATCCCCCTTGTCGGGGCGGCAGGATTCGAACCTGCGACCTCCTGGTCCCAAACCAGGCGCGATGACCGGACTACGCTACGCCCCGAACTGAAGTTCGATACGGTCTAAATTTGTGGCGGTGGGAGCGGGATTCGAACCCGCGGTACAGTTACCCGTACGACAGTTTAGCAAACTGTTGGTTTCAGCCTCTCACCCATCCCACCAAGTGTTCAATGAACGGATGGCAAAAGTACAAAAACAATCCGTTTTTCAAAGCGTTTCTGAGATTTTTTTTACCCGTTATAGGTAAATTCACCATGCTGGCTTGAAATGGTGACCTTTTTCTCGGTAGCAGCCTCTACTCTACCCACAACTTGGGCTGCAATACCGAATTGTTCCGAAATTCGGATGATTTCAGGTGCAAGCTCCTCACTTACATAAACTTCCATTCGGTGACCCATATTGAAAACCTTGTACATTTCCTGCCAAGGCGTTTTGGATTCAGCTTGGATCATTTCAAAAAGCGGAGGGGTCGCAAACAAGTTGTCTTTGATGACGTGCAAGTTGTCGATGAAATGCAAAACCTTGGTTTGGGCACCGCCAGAGCAGTGAACCATTCCGTGAATCTCACTATGATGTGCATCTAAGATTGCTTTGATGACAGGTGCGTAGGTCCGGGTTGCAGACAAAACAAGCTGCCCTGCATCTAGTGGGCTGCCCGCAACTGGGTCAGTGAGGCGCTTGGAGCCACTGTAAACCAAATCTTTGGGCAAAGAGCTGTCGTAGGTTTCAGGGAAGTCTTCGGCGAGGGAATGATGAAAGACGTCGTGGCGAGCGCTGGTAAGGCCATTGCTGCCCATGCCGCCGTTGTATTGCTTTTCATAGGTTGCTTGTCCGAAAGAAGCCAAACCAACAATGACATCGCCAGGGCGAATTCCGTCGTTGGAGATAACTTTATGGCGCGGCATGCGGCAAACCACTGTTGAGTCAACGATGATGGTGCGGACTAAATCGCCGACATCTGCTGTTTCGCCACCTGTTGAATGGATGTCGATACCATATGAACGTAACTCTTCGAGGAGTTCTTCTGTTCCGTTGATGATTGCGGCTAGCACTTCACCTGGAATCAAGAGTTTGTTGCGGCCAATGGTACTCGAAACCAAAATAGGACCCGTCGCACCTACGCAAAGTAAATCGTCGATGTTCATGATGAGCGCGTCTTGGGCAATGCCGCGCCATACCGAAAGGTCGCCGGTTTGCTTCCAATACGCATAGGCCAAAGAAGATTTAGTGCCTGCGCCGTCTGCGTGCATCACGATGCAATGGTCTGAATCGCCGGTGAGGTAGTCCGGTACAATTTTACAAAACGCCTTGGGGAAAAGTCCTTTATCAAGTTTCGAGATGGCTTTATGAACATCTTCTTTCCCGGCAGAAACACCTCGTTGTTGGTATCGATTGTCAGACATAATTATAGTTATTTGATGCCACGGCGCTTTTTGATGGCTTCGTAGGCATCTTGAATTTGTTGAAACTTCTCTTTGGCTCCTTTCAAATATTCTTCGCCCATGTGGGCAACTTTGTCAGGGTGGTGTGCCACGGCCATTTTGCGATAGGCTTTCTTGACTTCTTCGTCGGTAGCTTTTTCGTCGAGACCTAAAATTTTGTAATCGGAATCTACGTTGCGGTAGAACATATTGCGCAAGCTCTCAAATTCAACTGCAGGGATGCCGAGCATGGTGGCAATACGCGAAATCACGTTTAATTCGGCCGTACCGACATCGCCATCTGCTTTGGCAATACCAAATAAATAGTGTACGAGTTGCACACGAACTTCTTGGGTCATGCGGTTGCGGATGTCGTGGCAGATATCTTGGAGCGGAATGGTGGGCGCATCCAAAAACTGCTTGAGCGTTTGGAGGTGGGTAGCGTTGAACTGCTTGCCAAACTGTGCGGAAAAGAAGCTTTTGACGTAGTCTAGCTCGATGCGCAAAACCTTGCCGTCTGCTTTCATGACAGCGGCTGAAAGCGCCATGAGCATGGTGGGCAAGTCGTACATGGAGCTTTGCCTGCGGTAGAATTCAAAAGGATCTTGGGCATAGCCGTTGCCTGCACCATTTTGTCCGTTTTTGGCGGCTTGTTGGTACTGATCGATGAGTGAACCAATGGCAAAGCCGAGAATAGCCAGGCCAATTTTACGGGTTAAAAGGAGGGCGCCAATGCCCAAGATCCATTTGTACAAAATCTAGTATTTAAGCGAAGTCAAAGCTAGTCATTTATGCAATATGTTCGATATTGCGCTGAATGAAAGCATCTAAAGCGGCACCTTTTAATAGCCCCTGCGCCAACATAGCGAGGTCGACTAATTGTTTGGTGCTTTGCTCTTGCGCTGCTGCTTCTTGGCTCAAAAGTTTACCAATTGCCGGGTGATTGGCATTGACGGTAAGGTTGAACATTTCTGGAAAGGCCCCATAAAAACCACCTCCACCGCCGAGTTTTTGCTGCTCCATCATGCGTCGGATGAACTCGGGTTGGGTAATGATAATTGGTGCTTCTTGCTCGCTCATGCTCTCGAACTGAACTGTAAATTTCTCTTTATTGATTTGCGCCTCAAAGATGGGCTTGAGTTTTTCTTCCTCTTCTTTGCTCAGTTTGGATGGCAACTCGTCTGTTTTGGCAATGAGTTTGTCTAGGCTGTCGGCATCGACACGGGCAAAACTGATGTTTTCATTGGTTTGCTCTAGCTTGGAAATCCAGTGCGGAGCGAGTGGGCCATCTAGTAGTAATACGGAATATCCGCGCTCTTTGGCTTTTTTAACAAATGCGTATTGCTCTTCGGCGTCGTTGGTGTACAAGAAAACCGTTTTGTTGTTTTTATCGGTTTGTAATACTTTGACTTTGTCGAGGTATTCCTGTAAAGTGAAGCACTCGTTGTCTGTGGTTTTGAATAAGCTAAAATCTTTGGCTTTTTCGGCAAATTTCTCTTCTGACAACATTCCGTACTGCACAAAAACTTGCAAATCTGGCCATTTGGCTTCAAAATCTGCGCGGTCTTTTTTGAACATCTCGGCCAATTTGTCCGCTACTTTTTTCGTGATGTGAGCAGAGATTTTCTTGACGTTGCCATCGCTTTGCAAGTAAGAACGCGAAACATTAAGCGGGATATCTGGAGAGTCAATGACGCCGTGTAGTAAGGTTAAAAACTCGGGAACAATTTCAGCGACGCTGTCGGTAATGAAGACTTGGTTGCTGTAAAGGTTGATTTTGTTGCGCTGTACTTCAACGTTTTCCTTGATTTTCGGAAAATAAAGAATACCCGTGAGGTTGAACGGGTAGTCAACGTTCAAATGAATATGGAACAGCGGCTGCTCAAAAGTCATGGGGTAGAGCTCGCGGTAGAATTGATCGTAGTCTTCTTGCTTGAGGTCGACTGGGGCTTTGGTCCAGGCCGGGATAGGGTTGTTGATTTGGTTTGGAACGTCAATAGCCACACGCTTCACGTTGCCTTTGTCGTCTTTTTCGCCTTCTGGAGAATCGATGTATTCGGTTTTGGTACCAAAGAAGACCGGAATAGGCAAAAACTTACAGTATTTGTCGAGGATGCCCTGAATGCGTTGTTTCTCTAAAAACTCGGCAGACTCTTCGTTGATGTACAGAATGATGTCGGTGCCGCGGTCTGCTTTCTCGATGTCAATCAGGGTGAATTCGGGCGAGCCGTTGCTCTCCCACTGAACTGCCTGCGCACCTTCGTAACGCGCCAACGTGCGGATTTGTACTTTTTCGGCGACCATAAATGCCGAATAAAAACCAAGGCCAAAGTGACCAATGATTTGTTCAGCACCCTCTTTGCCTTTGTACTTTTCTACAAATTCTTCGGCGCCAGAAAAGGCAATTTGATTGATGTATTTGTCGATTTCTTCAGCGCTCATACCGATGCCGTTGTCGCGGATAGTGAGGGTCTTGGCTTCTTTGTCGAGCAGTACCTCGACCTTCAGATCGCCAAGTTCTCCTTTGAATTCGCCATTTTTAGCCAATACATGGAGTTTTTGAGAAGCATCGACAGCATTTGAAACCAACTCACGCAAGAAAATCTCGTGATCAGAGTAAAGAAATTTTTTGATGATCGGAAAGATGTTTTCCGTTTGAACATGAATTTGACCTGTTTTCATTGTGTTTCTAATTTTATGACTGCTCCTACTCAATAAAAATGCCACAGCGCAAATGCTGACATTTTGACAAGTAAGTGCATTTTTTTTGTCAATTTTGCAGCATGAAATATGCAATCATTACAGGAGCAAGCTCCGGATTTGGGGCGGCAATTGCCAAAGAACTGCAAGAATTAGGTTATGGCTTGGTTCTATTAGCCAGAAGAATCGATCGGCTCGAAGAACTTCAAAAAAAACTGAGCCAAACTCCTGTTTATATTGCCCAACTAGATGTTTGTCAAGAAGAGCAAGTGAAAAATGTCATTTCAAATTTACCTCGAGAAATCGCAGAGAATTGCTTTATTTTAGTCAACAATGCTGGATTAGCGGTAGGTAGAGGCCCACTTGACACCGGACTCTCCGAAGACTGGAACCGCATGCTGGACACCAACGTCAAAGGCTTGCTATACATGAGTCACGCCGTGATTCCCTTGCTGAAAAAACATCCATACAGCCACCTGATCAATATTTCCTCTATTGCCGGAAAAGAAGTCTATGCAGGCGGCAATGTTTATTGCGCGAGTAAACACGCCGTGGATGCCCTTTCTAAGGCCTTGCGCATCGATCTACTACCTCATCAAATCAAGGTGAGCAATATTGCACCTGGTGCAGCAGAAACCGAATTTTCTTTAGTGCGATTCAAAGGAGATGCGCAGACAGCCGCAAGTGTTTACGACGGTTTTGCTGCCCTACAGGCCATCGACATCGCTCAAACCGTGGCGTTTATCGTGAGTAGACCCGCACACGTCAGTATCGCTGATGTTACCATCATGCCCACTGCCCAAGCTAATGGCAGTTTGTTTCACAAAAAATAATTTGAGTTTTCAACTATGAGTACTTTCAACTCCTTTTCATTTTCAGGTAAACGCGCCATTGTTCGCGTAGACTTCAATGTGCCAATGGACAAAACCACAGGCCTCGTCGCCGACGACAAACGCATCAGAGCAGCGCTGCCCACCATCCAACACATTCTTAATAACGGTGGCAGCGTGGTATTACTTTCTCACTTCGGCAGACCAAAAAACGGACCAGAGTCTGTTTTCTCTATGGCTCAAATTTGTGATAATGTAAGCGAAGTTTTAGGCGTAAAAGTACAATTTGCGACAGATTGTATCAGTGAAGAAGCTTTCGAAAAAAGCAAAGCACTTCAACCTGGCGAAGTATTGCTTCTCGAAAACGTTCGTTTTTATGCAGAAGAAACTGCAGGAGATACCGCATTTGCCAAAAAACTGGCGCAACACGGCGACTGCTATGTCAATGATGCTTTTGGTGCCGCACACCGCGCACATGCCAGCACCACCCAATTAACGAGCTTTTTCCCGAATGCAAAAATGGCTGGCTTGCTGATGAACGCAGAAATTGAAAATGCCAAAAAAGTGCTCCTCCATGCCGAGCGCCCTTTTACAGCAATCGTTGGCGGCGCCAAAGTATCGGATAAAATCCTCATCGTAGAAAACCTCCTGAACCTTTCCGACCACATCAGCATTGGCGGCGGAAT
>JAJTGF010000071.1 GCA_021299335.1 Cryomorphaceae bacterium | reverse complement strand
GACTTTGGCCCAGCGGCCCCAGGCAGTGAGCAGGTGCCATTGGCTGCGTTGGCGCATGATGCCGTCGGCGTCGAGGAATTGTTCTTTGGTGGCGAGCGTGAAACGCATGAGTTGCTTGCCGTCTTCGAGCTGCACATGGCGCGCCTCGGCGGTCATGTAGCCGATGAGGTTGACGTGATTCATGTGCAGGTTTGGGTTGGCTGATATACGAGGTAACTCAGGCTGCGTTTTCAGTTGCCGACTGCTCATGGCTCACGATTTTTTTGGGTTGGACCATAATGAAGTCGTAGAGCTCGATGATGGTGGCAAAGCGCTTTTCACCGGCTTTGTTTTCGTATTGTTGGTTGACCAACTTGCCTTCAACAACTACCTCCATCCCTTTTTCGAGTTTTTCCCCTACTTTTTCGGCAATTTTGCCCCAGGCATTGATGGTGTGCCACTGCGTGAAGTCGTGCCACTCGCCATTTTTATCTTTGAAGTTTTCGTGGGTAGCGAGCGAAAAACGCGCGAGCAAACGCCCTGAATCGAATTTGACAATTTCTGGCGAACCGCCCAAGCGCCCCATGAGGCTGACTTTGTTTTTAAATGCATTCATAACTAAAAATTTAATTGGTGAATGCCAAAGTTCAGAGGAGCTGCAAAGAATTGTCGGTAGTTAAGTACTTAATGTCGGATAAACTAAGGCGCTATTATACCAACTGCTCTGAAGTGCCTATTTACAATACTTTGCGCAAATTTGAAATAATTCATCGCCATTTGCGTTTGTAGCAAAAAAACACGACATGTCTAAAATCAAAAACAATCTTTATTTCAAAATTGGCGGTATTGTTCTGATCGCCTTGCTTTTACTTATTCCAACAGGCATGATCAAGAGCATCATTTACGAACGTGAACAAACCCAAAGAGAGGCTATCGACGAAGTCAGTGAAAAATGGGGAGGCGAACAAACCCTGCAGGGCCCTGTACTCACCATTCCTTACACGCGCTATGTCAAAGAAATCGACAAAGCGAATGGCAAAGAAAAACTAGTGCAAATCACCGAAAGACTCCACGTATTGCCGAGCAAACTCAATGTGCAAGCAAGTGTGAACCCAGATCGCCGTCACCGCGGTGTCTATGAAATTGTAGTTTACAAATCGGTGTTGCACGTGAGTGGTGAATTCACCAAACTCGACTTCAAAGACCTCGAAAGCAAAGGACATACTTTTAAATTCAACGAAGCCACACTAGATGCTGGCATTGGTGATTTGCGCGGCATCGAAAAACAAATCAACCTCAACTGGGACGGGCAAAAAATTGGATTCAATCCGGGCGTATCGAATCAAGATGTTTTTTATACTGGCATCAATGCCAAAGTAGCGATTTCACCTTCCGACGATCATTTGTATCGCTTTAGTTTTGATGTAGAACTCAACGGCAGTCAGCAGTTATTTTTTACGCCTGTTGGTAAAGAAACAGATGTGGTGCTGAACTCCGATTGGCAAACCCCTAAATTCACGGGTTCTTTCTTGCCAGACCAACACACCACCGATAAAAATGGCTTTAAGGCACATTGGAACGTCTTGAACCTCAACCGCAATTATCCGCAAAGTTGGACGGGTTCTAGCTACAAAATCTATGACTCTGCCTTTGGTGTAGACCTTAAAATACCTGTCGATAACTACCAAAAATCGCATCGCACCATTCACTACGCTTTGCTTTTCATCGGCCTGACCTTCTTGGTTTTCTTCTTTATTGAGATTTTCCAATCTTCAGGAATTCACCCGATTCAGTATATTTTGGTGGGTATTGCACTTGTGGTCTTCTACACCTTATTGCTTTCTATTTCTGAACACATCCGTTTCAATAGCGCCTTCTTACTTTCTGCCTTGGCTACGGTGATCCTGATCAGTACTTATGTGCGTGCCATTTTAAGATCCTTAAAGATGAGTTTGTTTATTGCAGGGCTTTTATCGATGCTCTACATCTTCATTTTTGTGATCATTCAGCTAGAAGACTTAGCGCTTTTGATTGGCAGTATTGGGGTGTTCATCATCCTCGGACTCGTGATGTACTTCTCCAGAAAAATCGACTGGTACAACCTCAATCAGAATAACCTAGAAGCTTAACGCGACCAGATTTCATAGCTCTTTAACGCTTGGTGCTGCAGCATGGATAAACCATTCATGACTGCGGCACCTTTTGTTTTGGCGTGTTTCATAAGGGCTGTTTGGGCTGGGTTGTACACCAAGTCGATGACCAAATGTGCGGGCGTCAAAAATTCAAAAGGTAGCTCAATGCATGCGTCAACGTCCGGAAAAGTGCCGATTGGCGTACAGTTCACCAAAACTTTACAGGCCTTCAGCATGTGTTCGTTGATTTCAGTGTAAGTATACACCCGATTTTGATGATCAGCTTGGCGCGAAATATAAAATATCTCAAGACCCAATTGTTTGAATACATGTGCTACTGCTTTGGAGGCGCCACCCGTTCCAAAAATAAGCGCGCGCTCGTGCTCAAAAGTCAAAAACGGCTTGATGCTTTGGGCAAAACCATACGAATCGGTATTGTAGCCCACCTTTTCTCCGTTTTCAAACGCAATGACATTGACCGCACCAATTTGGGCAGCGCTATCGTCGAGTCGATCTAAAAAAGGAATGACACTTTCTTTGTAAGGAAAAGTAACATTGAGTCCGGATAGGTTTTGATCAAAAAGCGACTGAATCTCTGCAATATCATTCAATTCAAAGTTGGAATAAGTCGCAGCGATGTTATTTTTCTCAAAATAGTCCTTGAAAAAAGCTGCTGAAAACGAATGCCCAAGCGTTTTGCCGATGAGGCCGAAATGTTTCATTCCACAAACATACAAATGTTTAACTTTACGGCATGCAAGGGCTCGTTCTGAAATCGACTGGAAAATGGTATCAAGTGTTACTTGAAGATGGGCAAATTGTGCAGGCGAGTATCCGTGGAAAATTGCGCCTCGAAGGGCTCAAAACCACCAACCCCATTGCTGCCGGTGACCACGTGATCATCGAATCTGGTTCGGACGAAAGCTGGGCTATTCTCTCGGTAGAGCCAAGACATAACTATATTGTTCGCAAGGCCACCAACCTCAGCAAGCAAATGCAGATTTTGGCTGCTAACGTAGACCGCGCTTATTTGGTGGTCACGCTCAAGTCTCCAATTACACAAATTGCTTTTATTGACCGCTTTTTGGTGGCAGCTGAGTCTTTTCGGATCCCGACTACCCTGCTCTTCAATAAAATTGATCTATTCAATCAAGACGATCAGGCGTATTTTGAAGCCTTGAAATATATCTATGAAAATATCGGGTACCCATGCTACGGCATTACTTCTGAAGACCCCAATACCATTTCATTTCTTAGAGATGAAATTGCAGGCAAACAGGTCATGATTTCTGGTAATTCGGGCGTAGGCAAAACAACGCTTGTCAATGGCCTGGACCCCAATTTAGACCTCCGTACCGGCGAAATTTCTAAAGCCCACGAACAAGGCAAGCACACCACCACTTTTGCCGAGATGCATGCGCTTTCGAGCGGCGGCTACATCATAGATACACCCGGAATTCGCGCCTTTGGCTTAGTCGACCTCGAAAAAGAACATTACGCTCATTATTTTCCTGAAATGCGTGCTCTTTTGGGCGAATGTCGGTTCAATAACTGCAAGCACCTCAATGAACCCCATTGTGCCGTTAAGGCAGCAGTAGAAGACCAAACCATTGCTCCGCATCGCTATCAAACCTATTTGCAACTCATGCAAGAAGATGTCTCAGACCCATACCGCAGAAGCGAGTTTTAATTTGAATAAATGCCATGAGAGTTGTTATCCAAAGGGTCAGTGAAGCTGCTGTCAAAATTGAAGGATCAATTGTAGGGCAAATTGAACAAGGTCTTTTGGTCTTGCTCGGCATTGAACACGACGACACCCAAAAGGACGCCGACTACCTGCTCCAAAAACTCATCAACTTGCGTATTTTTTCAGATGCCGATGGCAAAATGAATCTATCTGTGCAGGAGGTCAATGGAGGTATTTTGGTGGTGAGTCAGTTCACCTTGCACGCCGCCACCAAAAAAGGAAACCGCCCCAGTTACATTCGCGCAGCCCGCCCTGAGCAAGCCATTCCGCTTTACGAGTACTTCCTGACCTCCCTTCAACAACAATTCACAGGCAAAATTCAAACCGGGCAATTTGGCGCCGACATGAAAGTTGCGCTCGTGAACGATGGTCCGGTAACGATTATCATGGATTCGAAAGCTGAGATTTAACTAGTTTACTGAAAGTAAATCGGTATGCGAATGTACACCCTTTCTGGCTGACCGTTTTTATCTGTGGCTGGTATCCAAAGTGGCATTTTTTTAACTACGTTGATCGCCTCGCGGTTACACGGTGGGCAATAAACCGAAGCGCGCTCTACATGAATATCTGTAATACGGCCGTCTGTCTCCACGATTCCCCTTACAATTATCTTGTTTTGAAAACGTCTTTTAGAAGCCTCAGGCCATTCATAAATAGCATCCCAATTTAGGGAATCAATAATAAATTTAGCCATGGCTTCAAAACCTCCAGGATACTCGGCATCAACCAAAATTTCTTGAACAAGAGCGGTATCGGTTGTTGGTGGGGTTTGAGCGATAAAACTACTTGAGCAAGAAATGAGTACGACAAGAATTAAAAACTTCATGAACAGTATTTGAATTTAAAAGTAGAAAATTACCCCACCAACTCCAAATGGGCTTTCAAGGAAGCCAGTGCGTAGTCGATGACGAGCAATTGGAAATCAGTAGCGTCGTGGTGTAGCTGGACTTTTTCGAGCGCGTTATAGTAGGCTAATCTGCTTTTCTTACCGCCTTTGATATTGACAGTTGTAAAGCCGTGTTGCCATAAAATCAGGTTCATGACCAAACGTGCTGTGCGGCCGTTGCCATCAACGAACGGATGGATAGTCACCAAACGCTCATGCATTTCTGCTGCTAAAATTACAGGGTGTAAACGCCCAAGGTTTTGTTCGTAGAAAAGGAAGTAGTCTTCCATGAGTTTGTCTAGCAAATAAGGCGCTGGTGGCACATGCTTGCTGCCTGAAATCATAACTTGAATTTCGCGGTATTTGCCGGCATGTTGATCTTGTATGCCTTTTAAAATGTGTTGGTGAATTTGCTTGAGCACATGGCTATTGAAGCGCAGTTGATCATGAACTATTTCCTTGATGAAATGAATGGCTTGCTGATGATTAACTGCTTCGAGATGCTCCTGCATGCTTTTGCCACCGATGGTGATGCCTTCATTGATCACCAAATGCGTTTCTTGTAGGGTAAGCGTATTGCCTTCAATCCGATTGGACTCATAAGTATAAGCTGTATGAAAGTAACCGTTCATTTTATCCAATTGCAGGGCATCTAGCGGTTGGGCTGTTTGCCACGCTTTCAAGAGTGCATTTAGCTGAGCTAGTTTCGTTTTGATTTTTTTGGATGGTTTCGCACTTTCGAAATCAGTATCTTTTAATAAATAACTGATGCGCTCTTCGGCAAGTTGCAAAATTCGGGGTGCTAATTGTGGATAATACCGGACAATTTGAACGATTTCTTGTGATAAATAATGTGTCAAGACTTCGCTGTGCGAACGTTCGAGCGCAACCGCCATTTTTTGCATCTGTAGTGCTGTAGGCTTGCGTTTACCTGCAAGAATGCGGCTCATGAGGCTGGAGTCTATGCCAACTTGCCGTGCAATTTCATGCACTTTATAGCCCTTTTGCTTGCAAATTTCTTGTAAATTCATATCATGACTTTTTTTGTCATGATAAATTTAATCATTTTTCATCAAATGAATCAGAATTCCTAGTACTTCCTCCCCCGCCTCCATATGCGCCATGTGTCCACAGTCGAGAAAATGGATCTTGCCATTTGGTACTTTTTGTTGCAGTTCTTCAACACTTACCAAGCGGTCGTGAATGCCGTGAATAAATGTAAACTTTTCAGGGTGCGCATTGACAAATTCAGTGAAATCTGTTCTTTCACGCATGGCGAGTGCTGCAAAAGCAATGGCTTCTGGCGTCATGCAATTCGCATCTTTGATGAGCGCCTCAATAACTTGGTCATGTTCCTTTGGATTTGAAAACAAGTTGGGTATGGCCTCTCGGATAAAATGAGCCTTCGCTTGATGTACGAAATTGGCAACACGAAGGCGGTCTTGCTTTTTTTGATCGGAATCTGACCAGCAATTGGAATTCAGTAAAACCAAATGCTCGAAGCCCTCCCTTTCGGTAAGCTCCAACCCCACATATGCCCCCATGGAATGTCCAACAACGCTGAAACTAGAAATTTCCAAATGATCTAAAACGCGCTGAACTTCTAGCGCCATTAAGTGGATAGATGGGGCATCCAAAA
>JAJTGF010000070.1 GCA_021299335.1 Cryomorphaceae bacterium | reverse complement strand
CAAGTGTTGCCTTCGAATGCTGTTCGCTTCGAGACACTGAAATCTACCATAACGGCACCGGCATATTGATTGGGTTGCGCCGAACCTGTTGTATTTGTGGTTTGTGGCGTTTGACCTTGCTGCTTGAGCTGGGTAATGCGCTTATTGCTTTCTTGAATGATCCGCTCCCGAGCTGCGGCACCGCCTGTTTGGGCAAAAACCTCCGCTTCGTAGTCTCGGGCAGCCTGTTCTGGATCGCCCTGACTTGATGCTCCCGTTTGTGCAGACCAATTGTCATAAGATGCCGGACGGGTGTCGTTGGCATCTCGAGCCACACTGCGCAAATCACTGTTTTGCTGCTGCATTTCCATTTGTTCGCGGAGTTCTTCTTTTTCTTCTGGCGTGATTTCCTCTAGAGCAACTTCATAGAGCCCTTCGTCTGAAAGGAGTTCCTCTTTTTTAACAGTGGTGAGCTCGAGGTAAACAAATGAACCCACATACATACTTAGCACTACAATAAGCGCCTTGAGGTAATGCTCTGAATGGAGATGCCTCGGATTCATGGTTTGAGTCCAATTGTTTTTTGTTCGGAAACGAGATAATAAAGCAAACCTTCAGAAGTTGTCAACTGGAAGGTATCGGGATCAAAACGAACAATGCGTTGATAAGCACAGGGGAGCAATAGCTCGCCACGAGCGCTATAAAGCCCCAAACCACTTGAGTTTTCAACCAAAAAATACGTGGACTCAAGCAATTTAATGGTATTGAATTCAGGTTGGAGCAACCACTTGCCGGTCGTGTCAATTAAACCCAAGCCACTTTCTTTTTCGACGAGAAAGCCGAAGGGCGCGAAAGGCAGAATTTTCTGCTGCTCTATAGGCAAAAGCACTTTTGAATCTAAAGTAATCAGGCCCCACTTGCCTTTTTGCTGCACGGGCCACAAACCACCAAAGACAGCCTGAGCACCGTCGTAACTATTCTTGATCAATACCTTTCCTTTTGTGTCCATGAGGCCTAATTTGGCAGCTTTTGAGAAAACAGCATAGCCGGCTGAAGAAAAAGGTGCCAGCTCAGGTGCAGACAAAAACCATTCCAAACCATTTAGTTCTAAGCGCTTACCTGTCGTGTCAAAATAATGCAAAACCTTTCCTTGTTTGGCGATCAAAAACGCCGCGCCTTTGATGGCAATGACTTCGTCGTATTTGGCTGGCAAAATGACTTTGCCCAATTTATTGATACCCACTTTTCCATTGCGCTCAAGACGCTCGTATGGAGACGTATAGGGCTTTTGTTCCGAATCTTGCTGCCAATCTAATGCGCCCATGGTTTGCTGCAGCTCTTCCCATTGGAGCGGCTCTTTTTGCAAGAGCTTCCCGCGGGTGTCGGCCATGTAGAAACCCGCGCTATCTTCGAGCACGAAACCATTTGCATTGGCTGAGATGTCGATGAAACGCAATGGGGTAATCGCTTCGTTTTTCTTGTTGATCAGGCCATAGAAATTGTTTTTGGCGACAATCGACAAACCATCGTAAAACGGACTCGCTGCTTCGTATTGGGCTGCAATACGGACTTGCCCGTCGGAGTCCATGTAGCCATAAGCACCTGCTTGTAAAAACGGATAGAGTTGCTTTGTTAACAACTCACCATCTTGGGCTAGGTCGGCTAGAAAAGGATAAGATGGGAAATCTTCTTTGAACTGCGCAATTTTTTCAACGCTGTAGGGTTGCATATAAAGTTGGTAGATCTTGCGCCAAGCATACTCGACTTGAGGAGCCTGAGGATAAGTGTTGATGAAAGCTGAAAAGGAAACTATGGTTTCATTTTGTGCATATTTGGCATAAAGGCGCCCCCATGCCTCGTTGAGGTAAGGACTCTCGGGGAAGCTTGTTATGAAACTGGATAGCGCCTCTTCTGTATTGGCTTGCGTGCGCTCTTGATACAAGAGCTGATCAAGCAGTTTTTGTGCTTCTTTTTGCTGGTTTGCCGCTGGATAATTGCTCAGAAATTCGGCAAGGGCGATGGAGGTGTGCGCGTTGACGGCTAATTCAAAAGCCAGCGCATTGCGTTTTTGAGCAGCTTCGGCTTGCAAAGCAGGAAATCTTTGACCGTAGCGCAGCATGAACTCTTCAAAATCCTCGAGATTGGCACTGCTCAGCGTAGCTTGAAACTCTCGCAGAGCGAGCCTGGTAAAAAGAGCTGCTATTGTTGTATCTGAAAAACTCAGGTCTGCTTGTAGCTTTTGACGAGCCGCGGAATCGCAGGTTTTGAGTTGCTTCTCCAATTGAGAAAGATAAGAGAAAGCGCTATCTGCTTGGTAAAACAGCGTTGTTTGATAATATGTTGCCCATCCAAAGCTTGCAGCTATTGGAGATTTCGTAAGGTCTTTTTGAAAATAACTGGCTGCAATGCCGTAGTTGTGTGCTTGCAACGCGGCCAATCCTTTTTGCGTATTTCTTTGAGAAAGTACAAAAGTTGAAAAAAACAGCAATAAAAGTAAAATGGCGTTTTTCGTCATTTTGAAAGGAGCGCTTTGAGTTGGTCAGGTACTTTACATACCGGAATGGGTTGCATTTTGTGTAGGTTGGCCTTGTGGTATTTGTTATAAATTGACAAGACCTCTTGTTGTCGGGCATTGAGAACGGTTGTATCTCCATCAAATTGCATGGCCCATTCTAATTCTGGGTAGCTCGCCCCTATTTGATCTTCGTCGGAGCGACCATCTTCCCATAAGCCATCTGTAGGGGCTGCATTTTGGATAGAAGTAACAATATTCAGGGCATTTGACAATGCAAAAACTTCAGTTTTAAAGAGATCTGCAATGGGACTGATGTCAACACCGCCATCGCCGTATTTGGTGTAAAAACCCACGCCAAAATCTTCCACTTTGTTGCCAGTACCCGCCACCAAACAGTTATTGGCCTGTGCTACGGCATAAAGCGTGGCCATACGGAGGCGCGCACGCGTATTGGCCATGGCCAGCGGATGCGATAAAGAATCTAATGGCAAAGCTTTTTCGAGGGTTTCAAAAGAAGGCGTTAAATCTATGGTTTGGGTACTTACGTTTACAAAACGCATTTTTAAATCTTGCATATGTTCGCCAGCGCGATCAAACTCAGCTTTGGTTTGCTTAATGGGCATGGTGATGCAAATTGTTGGGGCGCCTGTGAGTGCGCAAAGTGTGGAGGTCAAGGCAGAGTCAATGCCGCCAGAAATACCGACCACAAAACCCTCGGAGCGCGCGTTTTGCCTGTATGCAGACAACCAATCGACAATATGTTGCGCGAGTGCGTGCATGTCAAAATAACAAAGTGAGCTTGAGATGGAGTTGGTTCAGGGTAGCTTGGTTCCTAAAATAAGTGGCTGTTTGAGAAGTTTGATCGTAGGTGAAAAGCGTAAAATTCTCTTCTTTTCTCGTGAGGTGCAAAGGCATAAAGCCATAGTTATAACCGATTTCTGCAACGAGGCAGGTCGAGCCTGAAAAATTCCACTCGACACCAGCACTTAGGCCCAAATTAGCGTTGTAAAAAAAGAGGTCATTGGACGCCTTCATGCCGATGTTTTCATTGAGGTCTACTGCACCGCCCGGAGCGGTTACGATGCTGCCTTTATCATCTACGGTATTGGTCAATAAAAAGCGATTGCGCAAGCCAAAACGAAAGAGCGCGCGGTAGTCTCCAATGAAATCGGTTCTGAAGGTCAGGCCTATACGGTCTCGCCTTGTGGCTTGATGACCTTGTCGGTAAAGCGGTAAAATACATCTTCGCCAGTGACTTTATAGTTGATGCGATCGATATCGAACTCTAGGCCACCTGTGAGGGCGATATTTTGCGATTCTTTGGAAGCTTTCGTGAAGCTCACACCAAAGGAGGATGAGAATCCGGTTGCGCTACCCAACAGATTGGTACCCATTTTGGGAAAGTTGAGGCCCACTGAGCCGGTGACGCCACCCTGAAGTTTTTTTTCGGAGACAGCCTGAGCCCATGTAAAGTTGTTTTTTGCAAGCAAGAGTGCCGAAAAAACAAGGAGTTGAAAACGCAGTGATTTCATGTTGTCTGATTAATGTTAATTTTGAACAAAAATAACAATATTCATGATACGCAAGCTCAGTCCACTACTCCTGCTCATCGGTCTTTTTTCATGTCAATCAGACCCTTATCAAGTAGATGTAGACAACGTCAAGCTTTCTGTTCAGTACAACAACCTCGACTCCGCCTTTCGTTACGCCCACGACAACCAACGCCTTCGTCAAATCAAAGCGCTCCTCCAAACAGATTTCGACCTCTCTCAGTTCAGTTTTCCATACGCGCTGCAAGTCTCAACACAAACCGACACCGCTTTTCTCAATGGCCTCAAGCGACTCTACGCACATCCTTTTAATATACAAGTTAGTCAGGCCTTGGACAAGCAAGAAAAATGGCGACTCCAAACCTTTCGCGAAATAGAAGCCGGGCTCAAACGCCTGCACTTTCTTGCGCCAAAAGCCCCCATAGCCAAACATATTTACTTCAGTTACACGCAATTTGCAGCCAGTGCATACGCCTCTCAAAAAGGCATCGTTCTCGGACAAGAGCGCTATTTGGGCGCCACACATCCTGTGATCAGTGCGCTCCCGCCACAACAATTCTATGAATGGATCAAAGAAGGCATGGCGCCAGAATACGCCACCTCAGATGCGCTGTTAAGTTGGCTCAGCACCAACATGCTTAAAACCACTGATGAAAATTTAGCCAGTGAAATGATCCGCTGGGGCAAACTCCTGGCCTTGCTCGAAATCATCTGCCCAGAGGTTGACATGCACCGCCACCTTCGGTATTCCGAACAAGATTTCCAATGGGCACTCAAAGCAGAACGCGGATTTTGGGAATACCTTGTCGATCAGCAATTCCTCTTCAAAACAGACCAAGAACTCAACATGAATTTATTGAACGAAGGCCCCTATACCATTGGTTTACCGCAAGAAAGCCCAGACCGCATGGGACGTTTTTTGGGCTACCGAATTGTCAAGCAATACATAGAAGCCAACGAACCTAGTATTCCCGCTCTACTCCAACTGCCTTATCATCAAATCCTTAAAAAATACGAAGTACCCCAATGAGTGATCAAATCGTCAAAACCTCTGAAATCAACATTCAAGTTGGCCTCAATGCCAACCAATTACCTTTGCGCATGCTATGGTCTGCAAGCGATGGCCAAATAGAAAATGCCGAAGCAGCTGCTTTTCTGCTCTCCATTTGGGACCCGAAAGCTAAAAACACGATGAAAATCGATCTCTGGACCAAAGACCTCACCATCGATGAAATGAAACAGTTTTTTCACCAAACACTGCTCACTATGGCAGACACCTTTGAGAAAGCAACTGGCGAACACCTCATCTGTGAAGACCTCCGCGACTACTGCTACCATTTTGCCGACAAAATGAATATTTTGCCCGAATAATGGAATTTTTACTCCAAAAAATGAAATCTGCTCAAGATGAGCAGGTACAATATTGGTTGGGCGATGGCACGCAGCAAATCAATTTAAATGCATTGATTGGACATACCCTTACTTTTGAATTCACTGGCGCTATATTCTGTCAGGAGTGTCAAAAGAAAATCAAAAAATCTTTTGGAGAAGGCTTTTGTTTTAATTGTTTCTCCACAGCTGCTACAGCCAGCCCCTGCATTCTACATCCAGAGCTTTGTCAGGCGCATCTTGGGCTTGGACGAGACCCCGTCTACGAAGAAAAACACCACAACCAGCCCCATTTGGTTTATTTAGCGCAAACAGATCAACTCAAGGTGGGCATCACGCGCAAAACACAAATGCCGACGCGCTGGATAGACCAGGGAGCAGCGGCAGCAATCGTACTTGCAGAAGTTCCGAATCGCTATTTGGCTGGGGTTTTAGAAGTTGCCTTGAAAGCTCAATTCTCGGATAAAACCAACTGGCAAAGTATGCTCAAGAACTTACCCTATGATGGCCCTGAACTCAGCGCACAAAAATGGGAACTCGAGGAAACGCTCCCTGCCGACCTAACGCAATACTGGACCGACGATGAAAACATATGGGAGTTCAACTACCCAGTAGCAGCCTACCCTACTCAAGTTAAATCGCTATCTTTAGACCAACAACCGCGTATCACAGGACAACTAACGGGCATCAGAGGACAGTACCTCTATCTCGATAACTTATGGGTACTTAATATTAGAAAACACACGGGCTATCAAATCAAATGGGACAACTAATCCGCCGCTTTCTCGACCTTTTTCACCCCTTATTTGCGCGTTTTTTTGACAAGCAAACCTTTTATTATGCGGCCTGTGGGGGCGCTAATTTAGTATCGAGTTGGCTTTTCTTTTTTCTGTTTTATCAGTACTTATTCGAAAAACGCATTTTCAACATGGAGATCAACGGCGAAATTTATGTCGTTTCGGCTTATACGCTGAGCTCAATGTTATGTTTTGTCATCGCTTTTTTACTGGGCTTTCTTATGAATAAGTTTGTGGTTTTCACAGATAGTCAACTTATCGGGCGTGTTCAGCTTTTTAGGTATGCAGTGAGCTCTTGGCTTTCTTGGCTCTGCTCCTATCTCATTTTGAAAACCCTTATTGAAGGCTTGCAATTCTATCCTTCTATTGCCAATGTGGTGGCGAGTGTGATCACTGTTTTTATCTCGTATTTACTCCAACGCAAATACAGCTTTAAGTAAAATCCTATTGACAAACGAGCGTATCTATCCAAGGTGAATACGCCACCCAAACACCCAAAGCGCCGCCTTCAATATTGGTTGGCACATTCGTCGGGACGGCAAACGGACTACCACCAGAATAGATTTGATTGTACTTCTTTTCGAAATAATTATACTCTTTGCCTCCTATTTTAGAGAGCTTGACGACGATTGTATCACCTAGCTTGTAATAGCCCCGATAGGCATCGTTGCCATTAGGATCATTGAAACTCATCGGATTTTCATAAGCAAATTCAAACGTTAGGCCATTGAAAAATTTGTCGTTGAAATACGGACTAAATGGCTTGGTAAACTGAAGGTCTTTCGCATACTTTACCTCCCAAGAATAGGCGTCGGAGGTGGCCGATGGATCACTGAGCTGCACCCAAGAAAAGCCGCGGTCATTGAAATTGCCTTCGGGCTTCCAGTACAGCGAATCTGGTACTGTAGGGCTCAGGATTTTGGAGCTCGCTTGGTATGCTTTGCCTTGGTGCAGAATTTGAATGGTGTAGGTTTTACCGACTTCGCCAACCATGTCCAATGAGACATATGCACACAAATGTAAATTGACTAAGACCTCGGCGGGAATTCCAAAAATACCTGCAGCCACTTGCTCTAAACCAGGCGGAAGATCGTCGGTGCAGATTTTGGTGAGGGTGTCAGTTTGGGTGCCGTCTGAGAGCAACACTATGGCGTCGTCCACAAAACTATTGAGGTAAGATTCGAAGTTCGTACTCGAATAAACATTGGCACTCTTGGACAATAAGACAATAGCAGGCTGCCCTGTTTCAATGCGGCCGTCCACGACGAGTTGTTCTTTGTAACCAGGAATATCAATCTTAACCTCTTTGGTGCAACTCCAAAAAAAGGCAAGTACGCAGGAGATAGCGGTGTATTTTAAAATTCGAAGTTCCATGTGGCACTTGGTATAATGGGAAATAAAGAGACTTGTTTGACACTCAACGAGAAGTTTCCACTCATGAAGTCACCGTCGTTGTCGACGTACAAAAAGAAGGGATTGAGTCGGTTGTATACATTGTATATCGAAAATGACCAATTGCTACGGTATGCTTTTTTGACTTGGATGTCTTGACCTGTAGTCGGATCTGTTTTGGTTTTGTACTGCTTGCCGTAGCGCGTAGCACTGAGGTCTAGGCGGTGATATGGTGCCATGCGCGTGGAGTTGCGCGGCCCGTACTGGAATAAGAGATTCTGATCTTGGACATACCAACTGGCGGGTAAAGTGAGTGTATTGCCAGTGGCGTAGATGAAGCTAGCACTGAAAGTCCAGGTGTCGTTGAGCTTGTAGGTTCCGACTAAAGTGAGATCGTGGCGACGGTCGTATTTAGCGGGATACACATTGCCTTCGTTGATATCGGGGAAGCGCCTTTCTGTTTTGGCCCAGGTGTAGCCGATCCAGCCGGTAAAAGCCCCTTCTGTCTTCTTCAAAAAGAATTCTGCGCCATAGGCCCAGCCGTCGCCATAGACAAGAAGGTTGTCCGTGTTGTCGTTGACGTTATCGCCAGGGAGCGCTCCCTCTTTGAATTCAATGAGGTTTTTCATGCCTTTGTAATAAACTTCGACGGACGCTTCGTAGCGGTCTTTGTCAAAATTACGGAAGTAGCCGATAGACGTTTGAAAACCTTGCTCTGGCTTGGCTTTGTCTGTCGTTGGAAACCAGATATCAGTAGGTAAAGAAACGGCACTCAAGGTAACTAAATGCACATATTGATAGTTGTAGGCATAACCCGCTTTAATGGCGCTGTTATCGGGGAGCAAGTAGCGAAATGAAAAGCGAGGCTCGAGGCCTTGATAAAACGCGATGATGTCGTTTCTGTCGTACTTCACGACGCTATCCAAGGTAGAGATGCCATCGCCTTTGATGTAGCGATCAAACGGGCCCACGTGAGCAAAATTGCTGTAGCGCAAACCTACATTGATGCGCAACTGATCATTGACATCAAATTCGTCAAGGGCATAAATGGCAGATTCATGCGAATAAAGGTGCTGGGCTGCACCAGTAATAAAAGTAATGGTGTCATCCTGAGCAGAAAGACTCGTAGGCGTGAAATCGTGGTAAGTGTATAATGCTCCCCACTTGATGCGGTGTTTGGGATTAGGAAAATAAGAGAAGTCAACTTTGGCAGTATAGTCGCGGATACCAGAGGTGAGCGCAACTCTGAACTCGTCTTGGGAGGAGGCAAATTCAAAATTATAATCTGAATAGGAAAGGGTTGTATTCAAAAACAGCTTGCTCGAAAACAAGTGGTTCCAGCGCAGTGCGGCTATGCCATTGCCCCAAGGCATGTCGACCCTAAAACCACCTTCATTGTCTTTGAAAGAGAAGATATCCTTGCCGTAATAGGCGCTGAGGTAGATGCGGTCTTTGTCGGTGAGTTTGTAATTGAGCTTGGCATTGAGGTCGTAGAAAAAATAACCAGAGCCTGCAAATGGAGAGGTATCTGAGATAGCGGCTTTGACCAGTAGATCTATGTAGGTTCGGCGGGCAGATACTACAAAAGAACCGCGGTCTTTTTTGAGCGGACCTTCCACGGTGAGGCGCGATGAGATGGCGCCAATACCTCCTTTTACTTTGAACTTTTTTAAGTTGCCCTCATTCATGTTCACTTCTAGCACCGTCGAAAAACGCCCACCTTAGTTGGCTGGCATGCCACCCTTGATCAGGTTGACGCTATTGATGGCGTCCGCGTTAAAAACCGAGAAAAAACCAAATAAATGGGCTGCATTGTAAACGACGCCTTCATCGAGCAAGACCAAATTTTGATCTGGGCCGCCGCCGCGCACATAAAATCCTTGTCCGCCTTCGGAAACGGAAGAAACTCCCGGCAGCAATTGGAGGGTCTTGACGACGTCGACCTCGCCCATGAATGCGGGGAGTGTCTTGACTTGATCCATTTTAAGTTCCATTTGACCTAATTTGGCCGAATTGACGTTTTCGGAGCGTTTACCGGTAACACGAACATCTTTCATTTCTTGAACGGCCATTTCAAGCTCCAAATTGATGGTTTGATTGCTTTGTAAATCAATGGATTTGACAATTGTAGCAAAGCCATCGCAGCGATATTCCAGCGTGTAAAAACCTGTGGGAAGGGTGAGGCTGTAAAAACCAAAATTATTGGCGACAGTGCCATTTTTGAGTTCTTTGACAAACACCCGAGCTGTCCCTAGTGCCTCACCGCTGCGTGCATCAGTAAGGTAACCACTAATGGAAGCTTTTTTTTGAGCTAAAAGCAAAGAGGAACTAAAAAGGAGTGTTAAAAATAAGAAGGCTTTCATAGAGAGGGTTGTCTTGTTGACGAAAGAGCAGCGCAAAGGTAACACGGTTAGAACAAAAAAGCGGCGAAAAGGTTGGCTTTTGTCTGCGTTTGTGCACGATGTTCGTAAATTTGAAGCATGGAACCCACCTGTTTTTATTGGCAACACCCCAAACTTGGCCCCTTGCTCGGTATTGGCGAGCGAGCTGTAATATTGCAGTCGATTGATGTTG
>JAJTGF010000014.1 GCA_021299335.1 Cryomorphaceae bacterium | reverse complement strand
ATATTGTCTTGAGTCGCAATGGTGGTGCTGCCTGCGTTCGCGAGTTCATTGACAACTACCTGAGCTAAAGATTCATATTTCCATCAACTTCAACTCACAAATGTCCATCATTCATATCGGTATCATCCGCGAAGGCAAAACCCCACCCGATTTCAGAGTGCCGCTGAGCCCTGCACAGTGCCTTCAGTTAGAAAAGCAATACCAGAACGTGAAAGTCACGGTACAAACCTCGCCAATTCGCTGCTTTTCTGATGAAAAATACGCCGAACTGGGCCTAAGCGTTCAAGAAGACCTCAGCCATTGCGACATCTTATTGGGCGTAAAAGAAGTTCCAAAAGATCAACTTATTGCCGGCAAAACCTACCTTTTCTTTTCACATACTTTCAAAAAGCAACCCTATAACAGAGCGCTTTTACAAGAAATCTTAGACAAGAAAATTCGACTCATCGACTACGAGGTGCTCAAAGACGCCAACAACAAACGCATCATTGGTTTTGGTCGCTATGCGGGTGTGGTTGGGGCTTACAATGCCTTTTTGACCTACGGGCTCAAAACGGGCACATACAACCTCAAACCAGCACACTTGTGTCATGACCGCAAAGAAGTAGAAGCGGAATTAAAGAAAGTTGTGCTGCCAGCTGACTTCAAATTGGTCCTTACCGGCTATGGTCGCGTAGGAAATGGTGCCAGAGAAATTGTCAAACTATTGCCAATAAAAGAAGTTGATCCAGCAGCCTATCTTCAAGAGCAACACAACGAAGCTGTATTTACGCACCTCGATACGCACCAATACTTCTGCAGAAAGACAGATGCAGGCTTTGACAAAAGCGAGTTTTACACCCAACCCGAATTGTATCAAAGCAACTTTGGGGCTTATGCAGAAAAGAGCAATGTGTACATTCCTTGTCATTTTTGGTCATCGAAATCGCCGTTTATCCTGACCCAGCAAATGCTCCAAGACCCCGCATGTCAGCTGCAAGTGGTAGCAGACGTTTCCTGCGATATTGCCGGGCCTATTGCCTGTACCATTCGCCCGAGTAAAATTGGGGCGTCCATGTATGGCTACGACCCAAAAACTGGCCAAGAAGTCGATATGCTACAAGCAGGCGCTATTGCCGTGATGGCTGTAGACAACTTGCCTTGCGAACTTTCCAAAGATGCCGCCGAAGACTTCGGCTCCGAACTACTCAAAGCAGTGTTCCCGGTTTTACTTGGCCCAGATCCTGATCAAATTATTTTCCGCGGAACCCAAACGACGCTGGCCGGCGAGCTCAACGAGCCGTTTACCTACCTCAAACCTTATCTTGCAGGCCTCGAATGAACCAAGATTTTTACGATATCGACATCACAACTATTGAAGATTTTCAGGAAAAATCTAGTTATGAAGCATGTCGATTCATTGGTTTAGATTTCACGGCCGTTAAAGTAAGCCAATCTAAATTTTTAGATTGCACTTTTGAAGAATGCAATTTATCCAATTGTAGCTTGGTAGATACCGTACTGAATGGTATTTCGTTCTACAATTGCAAATTATTAGGACTGCATTTTGAATACGCAAATGCTTTTGGATTTTCCTGTCAATTCGACAATTGCCTGCTCAAACATGCGAGCTTTTACCAAATGAACCTTCAAAACTGCAAGTTTTTGAACTGCGATTTAGAAGGCGTCGAATTCACAGAAGTAAAAGCCATGGGCGTTTCCTTTGAAGGCTCTCACTTACTGAGCGCCCACTTTGAAAGAAGTGACCTCAGCAGAGCTGATTTAACGGGTGTAACTCAATTGACCTTAGATCCCGAATTCAATTCCATGAAAGGCGCAAAAATTCAGTTTGCCCAACTTCCCGGTTTATTAGTGAAATACGGGCTCAACATTCAACACTAAAGATATTTCCCTAATTTTGAATTATGCAGCAAAAAGGGAACAAACGCACCATCACCGGATGGGTCTTCTACGACTGGGCCAACTCGGTCTATCCGCTGATCATTAGCTCGGCTATTTTTCCGATACTTTACGAGACCCAAACAAGCCTCAAAAATGAGGCTGGCCGTACGGTCTATGACACCGTTAGCTTCCTAGGACGCGAATTCCACAACACCGAATTCTACGCCTATGTCATTTGCTTGTCCTATATTTTAGTTGCGCTCATGACACCGCTTTTATCTGGCATTGCCGATGCGGGCGGAAAGCGCAAACTTTTCATGCAGTTTTTTTGCTACATGGGTGCCATTTCGAGCGGACTGCTCTACTTTTTTCATGCAGCTCCGGCCGACGACAGCCCGTTTATGATCAATTGGAGCATCTTGCCCTTGTTTTTTGGTTCTATCGGCTTTTGGGCCAGTTTGGTTTACTACAACGCTTATTTGCCCGATATCGCCGAAGCCAAAGACCACGACCGCGTTTCGGCGCGCGGCTTTTCGATGGGTTATTTAGGCAGCTCTACCCTACTGATCATTATATTGATTCTGACCGTGTTTACGAAAGTGCTTCCTATCCGCTGGGCATTTCCGCTCGTTAGCCTCTGGTGGATTGCCTTTGCTACCTTCTCTTTTTCGAGACTTCCCAAGACGAGTGCCACGCAAAAAGACAGCAAGAATATGATTAGCAAAGGATACGCGGAAGTCTACAAAGTTTGGAAGCAAATTCGCGAGAACAAAACACTCAAAGGATACTTAGGGTCTTATTTCATGTTCAACATGGCCGTGCAAACCATCATGGTAATGGCAGTTGCTTTTGCCAACAAGGAAGTGATTGGCATCAAACAGCAAGACCTCATCATTTCGATCCTCATTATTCAGTTTATCGGAATTGGCGGCGCCTACCTGATGTCTTTTGTATCAAAGAAAATAGGAAACTTCAAAGCACTTGGCACTTCAATTGTCATTTGGATTGCCCTGTGTATTTACGTGTACCAATTTGTATGGTATCCTTGGCAGTTCTTTATTGCAGCAGCCGGCGTGGGCTTGGTAATGGGCGGGATTCAATCTTTATCTAGATCCACCTATTCTAAATTGTTACCTGAAACCAAGGACCTCACTTCTTACTTCAGCTTCTACGACTTAGCAGAAAAATTGGGCTTGGCATTAGGCACGCTCACTTTTGGGCTCATCGAAGGCTTATTAGACATCAGAACTTCCATTCTCGCTTTAGTCGTATTTTTTGCATTTGGCCTTATTTTATTGATCAGAATTCCCAAACCAGAACAACAAGCGCATGAGACAAGCCATTGAAGCCGCGTGGGAAAACCGCGCATTATTAAGTGAAAAAGCAACAATTCAAGCCATTGAACACGTCATCGAAGACCTCGACAAAGGTTTACTCCGCGTAGCGGAACCACTAGAAGACGGTACTTGGCAAGTCAACGAGTGGGTGAAAAAAGCGGTTGTGCTGTATTTTCCGATTCGCCAAATGGAAACCATTGAAGTAGGCCCTTTTGAATTTCACGACAAAATGGCGCTCAAGCGCAACTACAAAGATTTGGGCGTGCGCGTGGTGCCACATGCGATTGCGCGCTATGGCGCATATGTTGCCCCTGGCGTCATCATGATGCCCTCTTACATCAATATTGGCGCCTACGTAGACAGCAATACCATGGTAGACACCTGGGCAACTGTTGGCAGCTGCGCACAAATTGGCAAAGACGTCCATTTGAGCGGCGGCGTTGGTATTGGCGGCGTTTTGGAACCACTTCAAGCTGCCCCGGTAGTGATTGAAGACGGCGCCTTTATTGGCTCGCGTTGTATTGTAGTAGAAGGCGTGCGCGTGGGCAAAGAAGCAGTACTTGGTGCGAATGTTGTACTGACTAAATCGACGAAAATCATTGATGTCACTGGCCCAGAGCCCAAAGAATTCAGTGGTTTTGTTCCGGCAAGATCCGTTGTGATTCCAGGTTCTTACACCAAAACTTTTGCCGCCGGAGACTACCAAGTTCCTTGCGCGCTCATCATCGGGCAACGCAAGGCCTCAACCGACCTTAAAACCTCCCTCAACGACGCCTTGCGCGAACACAATGTAGCCGTCTAATGAATGAAAAAATGCAACTCTGGAATACACTCGACCGCGCAGCATTAGAAAAACAACTCTTAGCCGTAGGTCATCAATACATTACCATTTCTTTTTACCAATACGCTCACATCCAAGATCCTCAAGCGTTTAGAAATCAATTATACCTCGATTGGTCCAGACTCGATATCGTTGGTCGAACCTACGTTGCCAAAGAAGGTATCAATGCACAAATTGCAGTACCAACAGCCAATTTGGGACGTTTTCGAGAAGAACTCTACCAAATTGATTTTCTGAATGGCGTGCGACTGAATTTTGCGGTAGACGACGCCGAAGCCGCATTTCCTTTTTTAAAGCTCAAGATAAAGGTGAGGTCCAAAATTTTAGCCGACGGACTCAACGACACCACCTTTGATGTCACCGACAAAGGCATTCACCTAGATGCCGCCGCATTTAATCAACTCACCGACGACCCAAATACCCTACTGATCGATTTTCGAAATCACTACGAATGGGAGGTCGGACATTTCAAAGGGGCTGTGCTGCCTGATGTCGATACATTTAGAGAATCGTTACCGTTTATCGAAGAAACAGTTTTGAAAGGCAACGAAGACAAAAATATCGTGATGTATTGCACAGGAGGTGTGCGCTGCGAAAAGGCGTCTGCATGGTTCAAGCACCGCGGCTTCAAAAATGTGCACCAACTCGAAGGCGGCATTATCAAATATGCCAACGACTGCAAAGTACAAGGGATCGAAAACAAGTTCATCGGTAAGAACTTTGTTTTTGACGAGCGCAGAGGCGAGCGCATTACCCCAGATATCATTTCGGTTTGTCACCAATGTGGAAAACCTGCCGACACCCATACAAACTGCCTAAACAATGCCTGCCACTTACTATTCATTCAGTGCGAAGAATGCCAAGTCAAGATGGAAAACTGCTGCAGTACCGCCTGCATGGATGTCATTCATTTACCGGCTGAGGTTCAAAAAGAGCTGCGCAAAGGACAAAACAATAGCAACCTGATTTTCAAAAAAGGACGTTCCACGTCGCTTCCTTTCAGTGGACGCAAAGAAAAACCACAAGCCCTTGTCGAACAAGCGCTTAAAAACCAACAACCATGATTCAATCTATTCACTGGGCAGTAGACTCCCAACTTATCGATGGCTGGCGAACGCCCAATCTTTACGGCTTGCTTTTCGTTTCAGGCATCATCATGGGTTATTTTGTGATCCGAAAAATGTTTAGAGCTGAACAGGTAGAAGACAAAATCCTCGATACACTCGTTACCTACATGGTGCTGGCCACTATTATTGGCGCGCGTTTGGGGCATGTACTATTTTACGGACCCTATTGGGATAAAATCGCAAATGGACAAATCGTGGAACGCGGCTACTTTTCGCATCCTAGTGACATTGTGAAGATCTGGGAGGGCGGTTTGGCCAGCCATGGCGCAGCAGTGGCGATATTAATTGCGCTGTTTATTTTCACCAAAAAAGTTTCAAAGCGTTCATACATCTGGATCTTAGACCGCATTGCTGCGCCAATAGCCATCGCGGCAACGTTTATCCGCTTAGGTAATTTGGTCAACCACGAAATGGTGGGTTATGTGACAGATGTGCCATGGGCCTTCGAATTTCAATATTACTTTAACGAGGCGATTGGCAACTACGACCCCACACCGCGCCACCCTGCGCAGCTTTATGAGGCCATTTGTTATTTCATCTCATTCGGTATCTTGCTCTACCTGTATTGGAAACTCAAAAAATGGCAGCAGCCCGGTTTCGTATTTGGGAGTTTCTTGATCCTGATTTTTGGTTCGCGCATTATTTGCGAATTCTTCAAACTCGGCCAAACCGCCCGAGATTACACCCTGCCACTCAACACCGGTCAGCTCCTCAGTATTCCACTCGTCATTGCAGGAATTTACTTGGTCATGAAGGCCGCTAAAAAAACAACACATGAAGCTTAAAATCATTTCCCTAGTTGCGCTAACACTTTTAGTAGTTTTCGCCTGCCAGACAGAACCTCAAGGCAATAAAGAAGCTCGAAAAGTAAAAGAAGGGGTAGAACCAAAAGAAACAGAGGTTCAAGCCAAAGAAGTCAATCCAAAAGATACCAGCTTGCTCATTAAAGGTGCAGACAGCGTGCTCATTTCCAAAAAGAAAGTTGTCGAAGAATGGGACAAACAATGGTCCAAGGTCACCTATCAATTTTACAACCCGGCTTTACCCTTAGCTAAATGGCAGGTCGCCATCAATAACTTCATTCGCAAGGGTCTTTATAAACCAGAAGAACAAGCGCCTTATACTGCTCTTTTGAGCGGCGAACTCATCCATCAATCGCTTCTTTCGTTTAAAAAAGAAGCCCGACGCTATGAAGATGAAATGAGTATGGTATGGAATATCGAAGATTCCTATGAAATCGACGCGTCTCATGCTGGTTTTGCAAGTGTAAAAAATGAATCGAGTACATACACCGGAGGTGCACATGGTATGTATGGCGTCGGTATCACGCATTTTGATAAAAAAAGTGCAAAAACGCTGAACCTTTCAGATTTCATTCGCAAAGACGCGAAATTCCCAAAATTGGCGGAAGCCGCTTTTCGCCGATCAGTGGGGATCAGTGCAACTAAACCTTTCTCGGAAACTGATTATTGGTTTGAAAAGGGATTTGTTTTACCTGACAACTTCGAAATCAGTCAAGGTAAAATCACTTTTATTTACAATCCTTACGAAGTGAGTAATTATGCAAATGGCGTCATTACATTCAGTATGCCATTGCGTCAAATCAAGCCCTATTTGAAGCGTGAAATTTAAATTCCCAAGTACTTAGTGTTAAATTGACATTTTGAACATTGTTTGTGAATCATTTGTATATTTGTGACCGATAAAAAAAGAAGTTATGTGCGCAAAAGCCGTTAAAAGTTCAGAGAAGCCAAAATTTTCGAAAGAAACCTACGTCAAGTGGTACAAAGACATGCTCTTGATCCGCAAATTTGAAGACAAAACAGGTCAACTTTACATTCAGCAAAAATTTGGCGGATTCTGCCACCTCTACATCGGTCAAGAAGCGATTGTTGTGGGTACGGCAAGTGCTTGTAGCCCAGACGACAAACACATGACCGCCTACCGCGACCACGCGCATCCAATTGCTTTGGGCACTGACCCACGCGTACTGATGGCCGAGCTCTACGGACGCACCACAGGCTGTTCAAAAGGAAAAGGTGGCTCTATGCACTTTTTCGATAAAAAAGTAAATTTCATGGGTGGCCACGGTATTGTAGGTGCTCAAATTGGGATGGGCGCAGGCGTTGCTTTTGCAGAAATGTACAAAGGCACTAAAAATGTAGCCTTTGTTTCTATGGGCGATGGCGCTGTGCGTCAAGGAATGCTCCACGAAACCTTCAATATGGCCATGAACTGGAAAATTCCAGTGATTTTCATCATTGAAAACAACAACTACGCCATGGGAACCTCAGTAGAGCGCACTACCAACGTTACCGACCTTTCTCAAATTGGCCTTTCTTACGGAATGCCTTCCAAAATTGTGAACGGTATGCGTCCAGAAGCTGTGCACGAAGCCATCGAAGAAGCTGCAACCCGCGCTCGCAACGGCGAAGGCCCAACGCTACTCGATATCCGAACGTATCGCTACAAAGGACACTCCATGTCTGACCCGCAAAAATACCGCACCAAAGACGAAGTCGCTGAATGGATGGAACAAGATCCTATAGAACACTGCTTGCGCATCATCAAAGCCCAAAAATGGCTTTCTGAACAAGAACTTGCAGACATCGACGCTTGGGTGAAAAAGGAAGTGGAAGAATCAGTCACTTTTGCTGAAAACTCTCCTTATCCAGAAGCCCATGAACTATACGAAGACGTATATGTTCAAGCAGACTACCCTTATATCAAAGAATACTAAAAACCCAAATAAAAAGACATGGCTGAAGTAGTATACATGCCCAAATTAAGCGACACCATGACAGAAGGTGTTGTTGCCGCCTGGACTAAAAACGTTGGTGATGCAGTCAAATCTGGTGAGGTACTCGCCGAGATCGAAACAGACAAAGCCACTATGGAATTTGAGTCTTTTTACGATGGTGTTTTGCTCCACATTGGTGTAGAAACCGGCAAGGCTGCGCCTGTCAATAGCGTCCTTGCGATTATCGGATCTGCTGGAGAAGACATTTCTGCTATTTTAGCTAATGCTGCTGCAGGCGCCCCTGGTGCCAGCACTGAAGCTGAAACACCTGCACCCGCTCCTGCTGCTCCTGCACCTACTGCTCCACCCGTTGCAGCAAGCGCTCCAAATCCTGCACCTGTTGCTGCTCCGGCAGCAGCTCCAGTTGCCAACAATAGCAATTCAGATCGCGTTTTTGCATCGCCACTCGCCAAAAAATTAGCAGCGGAGCGCGGCATCGACATCCACGCCGTAGGCGGTACCGGTGAAAACGGCCGCATCGTGAAGCGCGATGTCGATCATTACGTTCCCTATACACCTGCAGCAAATACCCCTGCATACACAGCGGCTCCTGCCGGAACTGTTTCTTTTACCGACGAGCCCATTTCTCAGATGCGCAAAACCATTGCGCGCCGTTTGGCCGAAAGCAAATTTACTGCACCTCACTTTTACCTCACTTTAGACATCGATATGGATGCAGCAATTGCAACGCGCAAAGGCCTCAACAGCATCGATGGCGTTAAGGTATCCTTCAACGATATGGTAATCAAAGCTGTCGCCATGGCCTTGCGCAAGCATCCAGCCGTGAACAGCGCCTGGATGGGCGATTTCATTCGCCGCAACGAGCACGTCAATATTGGTGTAGCTGTTGCCGTTGAAGACGGCTTACTTGTTCCTGTTGTGCGCTTTGCAGACGGTAAAGGCCTCACTCAAATCTCAGCTGAAGTCCGAGACTACGCACAAAAAGCCAAAGACAAGAAATTGCAACCAAGCGATTGGGAAGGCAATACCTTCACGATTTCAAATCTTGGTATGTTTGGTATTGAGTCGTTTACAGCCATTGTAAACCCACCAGATGCTTGTATTTTAGCGATTGGCGGCATCAAAGAAGTACCAGTAGTGAAGAACGGTCAGGTTGTACCGGGCAACGTCATGAAAGTAACGCTTTCTTGTGACCACCGAGTAGTAGATGGCGCTTCAGGAGCTGCGTTCTTGCAAACATTCAAGACCTACATGGAGCAGCCAGCTGCCATGTTGCTCTAAGCTGTTTCTGTATTCACCCAATTAATATAAGACCTTCTTGAAATACAAAAAGTACGTGCATCCACAAATGCACGTATTTTTTTGTTATAAATCTTTGTGAATGGCATGGACATCATTGTGGTTTTCCTCAATGCGGTCCTTGATGACCTGTATCGATTTAGCTAAAATAATCAATTCTGGGCTCGTGTTTTTTCTGAGCCAAAACCAGCTCTCTTGCTCGTGCTCCACGGCCATAGCGATGTGATATAATACGTCGTAGCCAAATTGCTGAAGCCACTTTTGGGCTTTTTCGTCGCCTTCTGCCGCACTGATCATAGCCATGAGCTCAGGGTAACCATTTTTGAGCAACCATTGCCTTGCGGGGTCGTGTAGCCGAATGGCTTGCGTGGCCATCCAGAGTTCCGGATAACCATTTGCTTGTAGCCAATTGTGCAAATTTGCGTGCCCTTCCACCGCCTTTGCCCAAGCGAGTATGACAAGTGAAGGATAAGAAAGCGAATTTTCTTTCATTTTAGAAGAACCAAAGTGCTACGCCAATAGCAGTGAGTACACAAATGAGATCTACAAGTAGCATCGTGCCAAGTGTGTAACGCGTATTGCGCACTTGGATGGAGCCAAAATAGACGGCAATCACATAAAAGGTGGTTTCGGCAGAACACTGAAAGATAGACGAAAGCCTACCCGCAAGGCTATCTGGCCCAAACTGGTTCATGGCGTCTAGCATGAAGCCCCGCGAGCCCGAACTACTGAAAGGACGCAACAAGGCTACTGGCAAGGAATCCGTGATTTCTTTGCTCACGCCGATATAGCGAAATACTTCGGAAATTCCGCCGGAGATGACTTCAAACAAGCCTGAATTACGGAAGACTGAAATGGCCACGAGCATACCGAGTACGTACGGGAAAATCTTCACACCCGTATCCAAGCCTGAGCGCGCTCCCTCGACAAAAGCATCAAAGACAGTCGTGTCATTGGCTTTGAACTTTGCTTCGTTTTTAAAAGCAAATAACAAGGTCAATAAGATGATCGCAAAGAGTAAGATTCCTGAAAAATTACCAGTGAAGTAATTCTTTTCTACCAAATTCAAGGAACCTACATAAAAGAGCAAACCAAAAATGGCGCCGATGATGCCCATAATGACACCTAAAAGCAAACCGCTTTTAAAGGAAATGCGCTGGCGCAAACCCACAATGAAAAACGCCGCTAAGGTGCCGATGAATGAGGTAATGATACACGGCAACATGACATCTGCAGGATTGGCAGCGTTTGCAGCGGCGCGGTAACCAATGATAGAAGTCGGGATGAGTGTCAGGCCAGCGGCGTGCAGGCACAAAAACATGATTTGCGCATCGGAGGCCTTTTCTTTCTCTGTGTTGAGCTCTTGCAAGCTTTCCATGGCCTTGAGGCCAAAAGGAGTGGCAGCGGAGTCTAGGCCCAAAAAATTAGCCGAAAAATTCATGGTCATGTAGGTAATTGACGGATGCCCGGCTGGCACTTGCGGAAAGACTTTCGTAAAAAACGGACTCAAGCGCTTGGCCAAGCGTTCAGTGGCGCCAGAATCAATGAGTAATTGCATGATACCAGCAAAGAAAGCTAAGTAGGCCATCAAAGGTAATATGAGATCGAACAAACTATTCTTTGCCGTCACCAACAAACCGTCGGATTTTTGAACGCCAGAATAAACCATCACGGTCTTTTCTTTCATGACATAAGTGGTATCAGGGTCCGAAGGATTTTTATCCAAAATAAAGGTATTGTTGTCGGCGCGAGCCATGAGATCTACATAAGAAGCAGGCAATTTCCAATGATAGGTTTCTTTGATGAGAATGGGGTCGTCTTTTTTGCCGTTCAAGACGTAATCAATACTGTAAAACTGACCCGAAAAAACGGCGAAGAGTACAAATAAAATGGAGCTGATGAAAATGACCAGCCAAAAGCGACTTAATACCATGTAACGAAATTGCACAATTTCTTGCAAAGCCCAACAACTCCCAACAAAAAGAATTAACATGTGTTATTGAATTAAGCCTTGCGCTTTCTTTTACTTTGCAAAAAAAACACCATGAAAACCGTTTTTCATTCTGCAGCTTCTCGCGGACACGCCGACCACGGCTGGCTCAACGCCAAGCATTCATTTAGTTTTGCCTCTTGGTACAACCCAGAGCGCATTCATTTCGGTATGTTGCGCGTCCTTAACGACGACTTCGTTGCAGGCGGAATGGGCTTTGGCAAGCACCCCCATGACAACATGGAAATCATCACAATCCCTTTAACTGGCTCCATTCAACATCAAGACAGCATGGGCTTTAGCGAGGTTATTCACGCCGGAGAGGTACAAGTGATGTCAGCAGGAACCGGTATTTACCACAGCGAATACAATCCGAGTCCAAGTGAAGAACTGAACCTTTTTCAAATTTGGATTTTCCCGAATCAAAAGCAAGTGACGCCGCGTTACGCACAAAGGAAATACAACTTAGCACAAGAGGCCTTCACTGAACTTGTTGGCCCACAGAACAGCGGTCTCGACACCTGGATTCACCAAGACGCCTGGATTTCAATAGGTGATTTTTCTTCTGAAACATTGACAAATTACAACCTTCATACAGCTCGACATGGCGCTTACGTTATGGTCATTGAAGGGTCGGTGCAGATAGGCGATCAAATTTTAGAGGAACGCGACGCTATGGGGATTTCTCAAACTGAACAATTTTCACTTCATATCAAACAAAATGCAAGAATCCTTGTCATAGAAGTACCAATGAACTAAACAAATGAAAAACCAACTCCTCCAAGCACTCAACTGGCGCTACGCCACCAAAAAATACGACCCGAGTTTTGCACTCAGCGAAGAAGACAAACAAACCATTGAAACGGTCTTGCAACTCGTACCCAGCAGTTACGGGCTACAACCGCTGCATTTTATTTGGATCGAAGACCAAGAATTGCGCGAAAAAACCAAAACAATTGCCTGGAATCAGCAGCAAATTACCGATGCAGCTGCAGTTTTAGTACTCTGCGCCAAAAATGAACTCACCGCTACCGATTTAGACCAACATGCAGACCTCATGCGCGATACCCGAGGCATGACTGAAGAGCAAATCAAAGGTTTCCGAAATCACTTGCATACCGCCATTGGGCAAAAAGCCGCTGCAGAGGTCAAGGCTTGGAACGGCAAACAAGCTTATATCGCCCTTGGACAATTACTCACCGCTTGTGCCTTACTCGATCTCGATGCAACTCCAATGGAAGGTTTTGATCCAGTTGCACTCGACCGCTTACTCAATCTAGAAAAAGATGGATTGCATAGCGTCTTGATTTGCCCCATCGGCAAACGCGCTGCAGACGACCACTACCAACACCTTCAAAAGGTCAGAAAGCCAAAAAAATCCATCATCAGCGTCCGTTAAATAAGAGATTTTCCTTATATTTGAGGATGTCTCGATTGGTGCTTGTATTTGCCTTATTTATTGCACTGAATGCCCATGTTTGGTCGGCTCCACTCATGAGTCACTCCGACCGCCTCGAGATCCAACAAATTCAAAGCGAACTCTTGCGCAGCAATGGTGCCGTCTCTAAAGAATTGCAATCCAAGCACCCTATTTACAACCTAGATGGGCGATGGTATTTATCTATGTTAGGTCGCTGCAATGCAGCTTTTAAGCCCGAAGAGTTGCAATGGCAGCGCATCTTATTCCAAAAACCTATTGCTGGCCTGCTTTCGCTTAAAGTTCCACTCCAAAAACTAGCTGCACTATCTAGCCTCAAAGGCCTTGACTACCTTGAAATCGCAGGTCGCATTATACCCAACCTAGACAAAGCCATCATAGACCTTCATGCAGATTCTGTGCACGCGGGCATAGGACTTCCACAGGCCTACGCTGGCAAAGATGTCTTTATTGGCGTCACCGACTGGGGCTTTGACTACACACATCCTGTATTCTACGACACGCTCTTACAGCAGCACCGCATCTACGCAGCCTGGGATCAATTCAAAACAAGTGGCCCGGCGCCGAACGGCTTTAATTATGGCACTGAATACGCCGATACGCCTAGCTTACTTGCTGCCGGTGGCGATACCTCCAATATCTACAATTACGGAACCCATGGCACACACGTCGCAGGCATTGCCGGTGGTGCTGGAGCCTCGAGTCCGTTCCGTGGCGTGGCCTTTGAAGCACAATTTTTATTTGTTACTTTTCTCGTCGACGAAGGCGCTGTTCTAGATGCCTGGCAATGGATGTATCAAAAAGCGCAAGCCGAAGACAAACGCCTGGTTGTCAACATGAGCTGGGGCCTTTACCACTTTGGAACGCTCGACGGAACCTCCATACTGAGCCAAGCCATTACTGCATTCAGTAACTTAGGTGTGGTTTTTGTCAATTCGGGCGGCAATAACGGCAACGTTAATTTTCACCTCAAAAAAACCTTTAACAACGATCAACTCAAGTCCAGAATTGAATTCTATGACTACGCAGCCAACCCAAACATGTGGGGTCAAAGCATACACGCTTGGGGAGAGGTAGGCCAGAGCTTTTCGAACGGCATCATCGTGACCAACAGCTCCAATGTTCCTTTAGTCGAGAGCCCATTTTACAGTACGACTAACACCAACTCTTTCATCGATACATTTCTAGTTGCGGGCCAAGACACCATTTGGTACAACATTTCCGCAGATGCCGCACATCCGCTGAATGGCAAGCCCCAAATGCGCCTGCGCGTCAAAAACACCAACACAAGCTTGCGCGTACAGCTCAAATCACAAGCAAATAGCGGCACCGTGCATTACTGGAACGTCACTGAACTCAGCAACGATGTCGGCAATTGGGGCATGGCCTTTTTAGCCGCCGGCACCGGCACTACCTCCGGCGACAACCAAAACGGCATTTCAGAACCCTCTTGTGCAGACGACGTCATTAGCGTTGGCGCCTACGCCACACAATACGCTACACAGTCGGGTTCTTTAGTGGGCGGAGCGCTCGCTTCATTTTCGAGCAAAGGACCGCGTTACGATGGCGCCATGAAGCCTGATATAGCTGCCCCAGGCGTTGCCATTGCATCGGCAATCTCTTCTTTTACGACAGGGAATTATACCAGCGTCGCCAACACCAGCTTTAACAGCACCACCTACCATTTTGCCAAGTTTTCGGGAACCTCCATGGCTTCACCAATGGTAGCTGGGGTTGCCGCGCTCATGCTCGAAGCCAACCCCTATCTTTCTGCTGCGCAAGTCAAGGAAATCATCATGCAAACTGCGCGTCAAGACAACTACACTGGTGTTATTCCCCCAGAAGGCAGCCCTCAGTGGGGCGCAGGCAAAATCAATGCCTATGCAGCCGTACAACTCGCCGTTCAAACACTGGGCCTACTCGAAGGTAGTCCGATTATTGAATGGTCCGTATATCCAAATCCGGTACAAAGCTATTTGCACTTTACCATCGTAGAACTCCCGGACTTCGCCGAAATCATTGGCCTCGATGGCAAGCGGTATTGGGTAGCCATAGAAAATAACAAAATGAGCGTTCAAGAATTACCTTCTGGTACTTACTATGTGCGTTTGCATCAAAATGGCCGCATTCAACAAGCCCCATTTGTAAAAATCTAAAAGCAATTCCTCAAAGGGCAATGCACATCCGACTCGCTCAACTCGACGAACTACCCATTCTTGAAAATTTGGCTCGCCAAATATGGCCAGCAACCTATGCAGACATCATCAGTCAAGAACAAATTGATTTTATGCTCAACTGGATGTACAGCTTTACTGCACTCCGTCAACAACAAGAAGAAGGCCATGAATTTTATATCCTTCATCACGAAGGCCAAGATATCGGTTTTATTGCGATCGAATGGATCAATGAGCCACAACAAAGTGACAGCGCTCAACTCAAAATCAACAAACTTTATGTGCTAACGGAATGCCAAGGAAAAGGGATGGGAAGGGCACTTTTTGAAAAAGCAAAAGAACGGGCTACTGAAACCGGATGTAAAGCTATATTCCTGCAAGTCAACAAAGCAAACCAAGCCAAAAACTTCTATCTCCAATTAGGTTTTCAAGTAAGAGAAGAGGCCGTATTTGATATTGGCAATGGTTTTGTCATGGACGACTATATCATGGCGCTCGCGCTCTGAGTTTTTTGTATCTTCGTAAACCAAAATTTGACCCATGCTAAAAATTGACATGCACAGCCATATCTTGCCCAAAACAATGCCCAATTGGACGCAAAAATTTGGCTACGGCAAGTTCATTCATCTAGAGCCTAATGCCGATGGTAGTGCCAATATGATGCAAGGTGGTCAATTTTTTAGACGCATCGTAGAAAACTGCTGGGATGAACAACTGCGCATTGAAGAATACAAACCCTTTCATACGCAAGTGCAGGTGGTCTGTACCATTCCCGTCATGTTTTCTTATTGGGCCAAAACGGCCGACGCGCTGGAGCTCTCGCGTTTTCTCAACGACCACATTGCAGAATTAGTAACGCGTTACCCCAAAAACTATATTGGCCTTGCTACCATCCCGATGCAAGACCCTGAAGTCGCCATTTTGGAACTCGAACGCGCCAAATCAATTGGTCATGTCGGTATTCAAATTGGCTCCAATATCAATGATGAAAACCTGTCAGAGGAAAAGTTCTTCCCGATTTTTGAAGCGTGCGAGCGCCTCGGCATGGCCGTCATGATCCATCCATGGCAAATGATGGGTTTTGACAGCATGAAAAAATACTGGCTACCTTGGTTGGTTGGCATGCCAGCCGAAACCTCGCGTGCAGCTTGTTCACTGATTTTTGGCGGAGTCTTGGAACGCCTACCCAATCTACGCGTTTGCTTCTCACATGCAGGCGGCTCATTTCTTCCAACGCTCGGACGCATCGAGCACGGCTTCAATTGCCGCCCAGATTTAGTGGCCATAGACAACCCGCACAACCCACGTACTTATTTAGGGAAATTCTGGGTAGATAGCATTACCCACGACATCGATGCATTGGAGTACATCCTCAAAATGCAAGGGTCCAAGCGCGTGTGTTTGGGCAGTGACTACCCCTTCCCGCTCGGCGATTTAGAAATTGGTCGGTTCATTGAAGACAGCAACTTAAGTACTGAAGTCAAGGAAGATATTTTCTGCAATGCGACCCTCGAGTGGCTGCAGCTCGATAAAAATCAGTTTATTTAATCAATTTCATATTTCAAGCGGATCGTGACGCTCGCTGTTTTGCGGCGAGAACTCGTATTGAAGCTACCTCCCCACTCGTACTCTTCAGAAGAGTTTTCTGCAGTAATCTGAAACACGCCCATGTCGGCATACATCAGTTTACCTAAACTACCACCACCATTTTCGGCTATTTTGGCCGCGCGTTCATGTGCATCTTTGGTAGCGGCCTCGATCATTTTGAGCTTCAATTGCGCCAACTTCGTGTAGTAATATTCTGGTGCATCTGAATTGAGCTCTATACCCGCATCAATCAACTCCGACACCTGACGAGAGGTTTGCTCCACTACATTGACTTTTTTAGAGCTTACTTTGACACTCTGATTGAGCGAATAGCCGTCAAAAATCGTTTGACGGATATTGCCTTCATCGTCGTAGATATTGCTCCATTCTTTGGAAATATCGGCTGCTTCGAATACCATTTCATCTTCTGAAATTCCGCGAGATTTGAGGTATGATTTTACTTTTCGAATATCTGCATTGAGTTGGGCGTAAGCGTCTTTGAGTTCCATACTCATGCGAGAAAAGGAAGCGCGCCAAACAATCAGATCTGAATCAAAAGATTCTTCCCCCAAACCAATAACCGAAACGGTGTCATCGGGCTTGCCTTTTGACATGTATGCCTTGCCTAAAATAAGACCAGTAATGATCACGGCAGCGGCAATTAAAAGGGTTGAGAAATGGGCTTTGAAGAAATTCATGTCGATTTGTTTGAGAATTGTAAACCAAGGTAATACTAATTTGTTACACTTTCATGGAAACAAAACTTTTTGCCATTATTGGCGCATCAAAAGGCATTGGCTTGGCCTTGACCCAACAACTTCTCGAAGAAGGTCACCACGTTTTTGCCACCTATGCAAATACGAACCCTACTTTTACGCATCCGAATTTAACCTGGGTGCATTATAATGTCTTGGAACCTACTGCGCTTCAATTTCCCGATATTTTAGACGGATTGGTTTATTGCCCGGGTACTATTTCGCTGAAACCTTTTAATAGATTTGGGCCTGCAGATTTTCAAGCCGATTACCAACTCCAAGTTCTGGGTGCCATTCAGAGCGTTCAAAACGCCCTTCCTTCGCTCAAGAAAAGCACACTGGCATCTGTTGTATTATTTTCTACAGTTGCGGTGCAGCAGGGCCTTCCTTTTCACAGTTTGGTTTCAGCCTCAAAAGGCGCCATTGAAGGCCTCACGCGCGCGCTCGCGGCAGAATTTGCGCCCAAAATTCGCGTTAACGCCATTGCTCCATCCTTAACCAACACCCCGCTTGCAGAAAATTTACTCAATTCTGACGCTAAAAAAGAAGCCAACGGTGCCAGGCATCCGCTCAAACGCGTGGGCGAACCTGCCGATATCGCCGCAATGGCAGCATTCCTTCTGAGCGACAAGGCTTCCTGGGTCAGCGGACAAATATGGCATGTAGACGGCGGTATTTCGAGCTTGCGCGTATGATGCCCTTGCTTTCCATTGCTGAAATCTATGCGCTCATCGATCAGTTCGATCCAATTCGGTATGGAAAGACACGCAATTACCAGAATGGAGGCGTTTCCAAGTTGTCTCCGTATATCTCGCGCGGCGTCATCTCCACGCGCCAAATTTATGAACGCTTGCGCCAAAGGGGCTTTTCATTGTATGAAATGGAGGCTTTTCTGATGGAACTTTGTTGGCGAGACCATTCGCAAAGAGTTTGGCAGCACCACGACCCACAACTTGAAGCGCGTGCTCCACAACATTATATCCACAACGACCAACAACTTCCAACAGCCATTTTAGAAGCCAACACAGGTATTCTAGCTATTGATCACGCGCTGCGCGAGCTCAAAGACACAGGTTACATGCACAACCACCTGCGCATGTATTTGGCTGCACTCGTCTGCAACCATTACGGTGCACATTGGCGTACGGCTGCCAAATGGTTTTTTGGGCAGCTCTGCGACGCCGATGCGGCGAGCAATCACCTCAGCTGGCAATGGGTCTGTGGGGCAAACGCACCTAAAGTCTATTTTGCCAATCAGGAGAACATCAATAAATATACGGGAAGTGTGCAAAAAGGCACCCCTCTCGATACTACCTATGAAGAATTATCCCAACTTCATATCGCTTGCACTTGGGTACATCCGAAGTCAACAATTGTTCCGGAAGTTGCAGGAATCGACAACTTTCAAGCTGAACTCCCAACCTTGCTCTACACCCCATATCACCTGGACCCCAATTGGCGCAAGGAGGAAGAAGCCAACAGAATACTGTTTTGGGATTTGGAGCAGTGGCAGGACTATCCATTTAACGAAAACATCTTCAATTGGATCAATGAATTAGCCCACTTGCAAATTCCCCATTTACAGGTGGTAGTTGGTGATTGGAAAAGCATCCAACAAACCCTAGATTTGAATCGCGTATTCACCAAAGAACACCCGCTCACCGCCAACTACGGTATACAACAAGATCCACGAGATTGGCTGTGGCCGCAAGGCAATGAATTACCTGGGTCTTTTTTCAATTATTGGAAAAAAGTTCAAAAACACCTGCGCCGTGAAAACTGAAATAGGTGTGGTTTGGTTCAAGAGAGACTTGCGCCTACAAGATCACGCCGCGCTGTGCGCAGCAGAGCAAAGCCAATTACCACTGCTTTATTTATGGCTCATAGAACCAACAGAGTGGTCAGCGCCTGAAAATGCATTGCGCCACTGGCAATTTCAATATGCATCTGTGCTGCAAATCAATAAAGAATTGGCTCCTATCGGAAGGAACATTCATGTTTGTCATGCTGAAGCGCTTGCTGTTTTCGAACTTTTACATACTGAATTTCAAATCAAAGAAGTTTGGAGCTATCAAGAATCAGGACCTCCAAGAACGTATGAGCGAGACCGCCAATTGCAGTCCTACTTCAAACAACAGCATATCAACTGGAGCGAATTTCAACGCGATGGCATCATTCGCGGCCTCAAAAACCGTAAAAACTGGGACAAAGCCTGGTTTGCGTATGTAAATAGCCCCCAACTTCGCTTTGAGCCCAATTCCTCAAGACCGCACTTGTATTGGGAAAACAATTTCAACCCATCCGAAGAATTGGTCCAACAACTTACAGCTTATCCCGAGCATTTTCAAAAAGCGGGGCCAGCATATGCAGCGCGTTATTTGCATGATTTTTTGAGTCAGCGCGTGTTTCTTTACCAAAAAGGAATCTCCAAACCAGCAATGAGCAGAAAAAGCTGCAGTCGCCTCTCCCCTTTTTTAGCTTGGGGTAATCTCTCTATTCGGCAAGTAGTGAGGGCAAGCTCGGGATACATGAAAAACAAAGCAGGCAAACACAATTACGATGCTTTTCTTACGCGCCTGCATTGGCACTGCCATTTCATTCAAAAGTTTGAAACCGACTGCACTTATGCAACAGCCTGCATCAATAAAGCCTACGAGGGGCTGAGTTACCCAACGAACGAGGCCTTTTTGGAGGCCTGGAAAACCGGGCAAACCGGATTTCCATTGGTAGATGCCAACATGCGCTGTTTGCAAGCTACAGGTTGGATCAACTTTCGCATGCGTGCTTTATTGGTTTCTTTCTTGTGTCACAATTTAGTACAAGATTGGAAAGATGGCGTCAATCACTTAGCTAATTTATTTCTAGATTTTGAACCGGGCATTCACTACCCACAGTTTCAAATGCAAGCGGGCACTACCGGTGTGAATACCATTCGTGTCTATAATCCAGTTCACAATAGCTACAAACACGATCCAGATGCGGTTTTCGTCAAAAAATGGGTTCCGGAATTAGCCGAGCTTCCGCTCTCCTTTATACATGAGCCCTGGAAAATGACGCAGATGGATATGGCGCTGTATCATTTCAAATTAGGACAAGATTACCCCTTACCAATTGTGGATCCGAATGACGCTAGAAAAGAAGAGCGCAAATTTCTCTGGGACATCCGCAAAAGCGACAAAGCGAGAAGCGAAGGCAAGCAAATCATTCAGACCTTAGTAAGGCCTTCAGTGACGCGCCAAGAACCAAAACGCAAGCAATCCGAGTCCAAAAGAAAACAAGACATTGAACCAAAACAAGGCCAATTGCCCTTGCTGTAGAAGCTGAAAGTTTTCATAGGAAAAGGTGCTAAACGTGGAAAGTCCGCCACAAAAACCAACCAGTACAAGCGGCTGTATCCCCGACCATTTCTCGGAATCCTTGAATTGAAAAACAACGTAGGCAAGTACTATGCTTGCTAATACATTACTCAGAAGCGTTGCCCAAGGAAAAGCGTTTGTTTGAAAAGGCAAACATTTGGAGAGCAAAAAGCGCAGCACACTACCGAGTCCGCCTCCAATAAAAACCAGAAAAAGTGTTGTCAATCCCATTTTTCGATGATTTGAGCAAACAAATAACGTCTAAACATCCAACCGATGAGCGCACCGAGTAAAGCGCCACACAAAATATCACTTGGGTAATGCACCCCGAGATACACGCGACTATAGCACACTAAAAAGACATAGCTACCAAGTGCATAAATGGCATAATTGTACTTTTTCAAGTACGGCAGTACAAACATAAAAAGTGCAGCCAAATTAGCAGCGTGAGACGACACAAAACCAAACTGCCCGCCTAAATAAGGATTATTGGGGCTAATCATATAAAAATGCAAGTATTGGCTTACTATTTGGTTGTGAGAAGGGCGCAAACGCTCAAAAACATCTTTGAATAATTGTGTCGATACGGTATCTGTTAGGGATATCACCAAAAGCGTCATTAGGAAAATCAAACTTGTTTTTCTCCAAGAAAACTGACTTTTGAGCAACAAAATGATGCAAAAGGCAAGCGGAATATTGATCCATTTGGAAGAGAGCACCCACATGCATTGATCTAGCCATGGCGCATTTAAATCATTGATGCACAAAAGTAAGCTGTTATCGATGCGCTGCAGCAATTCAATCATGATTCAAGTGCTTCCAGATCAGATCTTTGAGTTCCGTTAGACCTTGCTGAGCCACGGAAGAAATAAACAAATATGGAATGGCTGGAAGATCTTTACTGATTTCAGCCTTGAGCTCATCGTCGAGCATGTCGGATTTGGTAATGGCCAACAGTCTTTCTTTGTGCAAGAGTTCGGGATTGTATTGCTTGAGCTCATTCAAAAGTATGTTGTATTCATTTTGAATGTTGTCGGTATCGGCCGGAATCATGAAGAGCAAGAGTGAATTGCGCTCAATGTGGCGCAAGAATCGCAAACCCAAGCCTTTGCCGGCATGGGCGCCTTCGATGATGCCGGGAATATCCGCCATGACGAACGAACGGAAATCGCGGTAAGAAACAATACCTAGGTTGGGGCGTAGTGTGGTGAACGGATAGTCGCCAATTTCTGGTTTGGCTGCGGATAAGACCGAAAGCAAGGTGCTTTTGCCGGCATTTGGAAAGCCCACCAAACCAACATCTGCTAAAATTTTGAGCTCTAGGATTTTCCAGCCCTCTAAGCCTTCTTCACCGGGCTGAGCATAGCGCGGTGTTTGGTTGGTCGGGGACTTAAAATGGTTATTGCCCAAGCCACCGCGTCCGCCGCGTTGGATGATGCGCTCCTCGCCTTCTTCCGTAATTTCAAAAAGAATTTCGCCGGTTTCGCCATCTTTGGCCAAGGTACCCAGTGGAACATCAATGTAGACGTCAGCACCTTGCGAACCAGTTTTGAGATTGCCGGCGCCATGTGCGCCGTGACCCGCCTTGATATGCTTTTGAAACTTGAGGTGCAAAAGCGTCCAGAGCTGTTTGTTGCCGCGCAAAATGACATGACCACCACGGCCTCCATCACCTCCATCGGGCCCGCCCTTTGGAATGTATTTTTCGCGACGAAAGTGCGTAGAGCCACCTCCACCGTTTCCGGAAGTACAGTGAATTTTTACGTAATCAACAAAGTTGTCTGAAGCCATTTAGTGGTTGGTGTCTATGGCAGAGAATAGTCGTTGAGTGATTTCGTCGATGCTGCCTATGCCATCGATGGCAACAAATTTATGCTGAGCTTGGTAAAATGCTTTTACAGGTGCGGTTTCTTGGTTGTAAACAGCAATGCGTTTTTCAATGACAGCAGGATCGGCGTCGTCTGGACGGCCCGAGACCTCTGCTCTTTTCAATAAGCGGGTTTTGAGTTCGGTTTCCTCAACTTCGAGCGCCACCATTAAAGAAATTTCAGTGGACAGACTTGCCAAGAATTCATCGAGCGCCTGCGCTTGCGCATTGGTGCGCGGAAAACCGTCAAAAATAAAACCTTTTGGAGCGCTGTGTTTGACTACTTCTGAACGCAACATGTTGATCGTTACTTCGTCTGGAACAAGCTGACCAGCATCCATGTAGCTTTTGGCGAGCTTACCGAGGTCCGTCTCGCCTTTGATATTGGCTCGAAAGACATCGCCAGTGGATAAATGTACAAGACCATATTTTTCGATGAGTCTTTCGGATTGGGTTCCTTTACCTGCTCCTGGAGGGCCAAAAAGTACAATATTTAACATAACTAATTGATTAATTGATAAACGGCTGGGAGTTCGCGACCGAGTTCTTTGTAATCTAGACCGTAGCCGACCACAAAGCGATCTTCGATCTCAAAGCCAATGTATTGAGGTTGGTGTTTGCCTTTGTAAGATGCGGGCTTCAGCAAGAGCGCACATACGGCCAAAGAAGCTGGTTGTTCAGACTGAAGCAAGGTGCCTATTTTATCCATGGTGACGCCAGTGTCGAGGATGTCTTCGATGATGACCACATGGCGATCTTTGAGTGCGGTTTGCAGGCCAATGAGTTCATCGACTCTTCCGCTAGACTGGGTTCCGACATAGGAACTCACTTTTACAAAAGAAAGCTCTGGCTGACACGTGAGTTGTTTGAATAAATCGGCAGCAAACATAAAGGCGCCGTTCAAAACCGCTAAGAAAATGGGGTTCTTTCCTGCATATTCCGCGTCGAGCTGAGCGGCGAGTTCTTTTACGCGCGTTTGTATTGTCGTTTCCGAAATGAAGGGCGCGAAAGAAAGGTCGTGTATGTGAACCAGTGTACGCATCGTCGTACAAAGGTACAATTTTAAACGTATCTTTGCTGCATGACAAAAACATGGTACGGTAGGGAACTACAAATTGGCGTGCTCGGCGGAGGTCAGTTGGGGCGAATGCTCATTCAGGCAGCAAATAGCCTGGACATCCAATTACACATGCTCGACCCAGACCCCCATGCTCCTTGTGCGCAAATTGCCTACAGCTTTCAAGTAGGTTCGCTCACCGACTTTGAAACGGTCATGGCGTTTGGCCAAAATAAAGACCTCCTGACCGTCGAAATTGAAAATGTCAATACTGCGGCGCTGCGCGAACTCGAACAGCGAGGCGTCAAGGTTTTTCCGCAGCCGCATATTTTAGAACTCATCCGAGACAAGGGTACCCAAAAACAATTTTACCTAGACAACGGCATCCCCACTGCACCATTTGTTTTTTGTGGGGCCGCTTTGCCTTCAGAAAATCCCTTTGGCTTTCCGGTCGTTCACAAACTCCGAACAGGTGGCTATGATGGCAAAGGTGTAAATATCATTCAAGAAGAAAGTAAATTAAGTAGCAGCTTCACGGAGCCCTCCATCTTTGAAAAGTGCATTCCATTCATCAAAGAATTATCCGTTATTGTGGCCCGCAATGAAGCTGGCCAAACCAACTGTTTTCCGCTTGTGGAGTGCGAGTTCAACCCAGAGGCAAATTTGGTTGAGTTTTTGTTTTCGCCTGCTGCAGTTTCTTCTGAAATTGAAGCGAAAGCGAAGCAAATTGCCATTGACATTATTGAAAAACTCGATATGGTAGGCTTGCTTGCCGTAGAGTTGTTTTTGACCAATGAAGGCGAACTCTTGGTGAACGAAATCGCACCGCGCCCCCACAACAGCGGCCACCACACCATTGAAATTGCCCGTTGCTCCCAATTTGAACAACATTTGCGCGCCATTTTGAATCTTCCACTTGGCGACACCTCCTTACACAGCGCAGGCGCCATGCTCAATCTCGTCGGTGAAAAAGGATATGATGGTCCGGTCGTCTA
>JAJTGF010000069.1 GCA_021299335.1 Cryomorphaceae bacterium | reverse complement strand
TATTATGCTGACTATACCTTCCAACACAAGTTCGGCGAGGGCAGCACCCTCAGCTCAGGCCTAACAGCGATTCAAAATGTGGTTACTTCTCAATTGTTTGGCAATCACAATTCTCAAAATTATGCGGCCTATTCCCAATTGGAGTATCACAAAAATAAACTGGACCTTAGTGCAGGCTTGCGCCTAGAGTATTTTGAAATGGACGGCAAGCAACCCGACTCTCAGTTCTTATTACCAGGTAAAGATTCCATCACGCTCCCCTTTTATCCTGTCCTTAGAACGGGTCTGCATTACGCCATCAAACCCTTTACACACTTGCGCGCAAGCCTCGGCCAAGGAATCCGTTATCCAAGCGTAGCAGAGCGTTTCACCCAAACTTCGGTGGGTGCACTCAACATTTTTCCGAACCCTTCCCTACAACCAGAAATTGGTTGGGCAGGCGAGATCGGCATCAAACAAGGTTTCAAAATTGGCAACTGGAAAGCCATGCTAGACGCCGCGTTGTTTGTCAATCAATACAGCAACATGATGGAGTTCTCGTTTATTTATTACAACCCGATCACCGAAAAACCGCTAGATCCACTGAACCCTTCACCTGAGGACATTCAATTTCTCACAAGTGGCCAATACAATGTCAGCGATTGGGTAGGTTTTCAGGCCCAAAATGCAGAAAAAGCTAGAATTTCCGGAATCGATTTATCTTTTAATTCATCGGGGCAGTTAGGGAAAGTGGAGCTCGTATCCTTAATCGGCTACACTTACATGAACCCCATTTCACTCAACAGCAATCCGCAATACACGGCTAATTTTTCAGATACCACCACCAACATGCTCAAATATCGCTTCAAGCATTTGGCCAAGGCCGACATTGAGGCCAATTACCAAAAAATGAGCTTTGGCGTGTCAATGCGCTACAATAGCTTTATGCGCAACATCGACCGTGTCTTCGAAGACGACCTCGACCCATCGCTCACCTCAGAGGTCTATATTCTTCCTGGTCTAAAGGCCTATCGACAACTCTATAACAAAGGCAATTTGGTTTTTGATGCGCGCATTGCCTACACGCTCAAAGATCAATACCGGATCTCATTTATCGTCAACAACCTCCTCAATGCCGAGGTGACCTCTCGCCCCGGCGATATCCAAGCACCCCGCAATTTCATCATCCAACTCCAAGCCAAATTTTAATGAAAGTACTCGGTGTTATTCCTGCGCGTTATGGTTCTTCCAGATTCCCTGGCAAACCACTCATTGACCTCAAAGGTAAATCCATGATCCAGCGGGTTTATGAGGGCGCTCAAAAAGCAACTTTATTGCACACTTTAGTAGTCGCCACCGACGACCAACGTATTTTTGACGAAGTGCGTCGCTTTGGAGGTGAAGTAGTCATGACCAGTACTACCCATCAAAGCGGCACAGACCGCTGCGCAGAAGTACTCAGGCACTTCCCAGATCACGATACCGTCATCAATATCCAAGGAGACGAACCACTTGTTTCGGGTCTTCAACTCGATGAACTTCTGGGCGCGTTTCACGACCCAGCGGTCCAAATTGCTACTTTGGTTCACGCAGAAGTCAGTGCCGAAGACTTGCAGAACGTCAACCGCATCAAAGTAATTGAAGACCTGCAGCACAATGCCATTTACTTTTCTAGAAGCGCACTCCCCAATATGCATTATGCCAAAAACTCAGTTTTTCCTTGGCTGAGGCACATTGGCCTTTATGCCTACAAAAGCGAAGTGCTTCAGCACATTGCGGGCCTCGCGCCCTGTGCCTTGGAACAGGCCGAATCACTCGAACAATTGCGCTGGCTTTATTATGGTCTACCTATTCGTTTGGTCCGTACAGATATCGAAACACCCAACATCGATGTCCCCGCCGATTTAGAAAAAGTACTCCCTTTTTTGTAATCTCCTTAGACTTTTGTAAATTTGTTAGATGCAGGGTTTTGAAGACATCATCATACAACTTTTACTCAGACACAACTGTGTGGTAGTGCCCGGTTTTGGTGGTTTTGTAGCCAAACAAGTCGCTGCAGAAATCGACCTCGAGAAAGGCCTCATAAGTCCTCCCAAAAAAGCCTTGCTTTTCAATCGTTTCTTGCTCACAGACGACGGCTTGCTTCTTGCAGAATATGCCCGTTTGCGTGGCCTTTACTACGACGAAGCCAAAAGCCAACTCCAACAACATACCGATGCCTTACAGCGCCAGTTGCTGAACGGCGAAACCATCAAGCTCCCTAAGCTCGGTACTTTTTCACGTCAGGCTGATGGTCAAATCAACTTTGAACAAGACCGCTTCTTTAATTTATTGCTTTCGTCTTATGGTTTAGGCAACCTGAGTTTCGTCGCTCAAATGGCTCCAGTAAAAGAAGAAACACCAATTATCGAGCTGCATACCGATCCAACAATTCGCAAAGTCAACTGGACGCGCGTTGCAGCAGCAGCTTGTTTGTTGCCGCTCGCCTTCTATTCTTTCTGGATCCCAACCCAAACAAACGCACTCCAATCGGGTTTGTTTAGCACCTCAGATTTCAACCCTTTACACAAACAAAACGCGGCTACTTATCAAAAATCTAAATTAAGGGTTGTTAAATCCGAAGAAGTTCCAGCCAAAGAGCTAGACTTTGAACAGTTCAACAGTTCTCGACTAGAAACATATGAGTGGCAACCCGGTTACCATCTAATGGTGCAAGTTCCTGCCGCCCCTATATCTACAACTCAAGAAGTTGAAAATTCGGCTGCGCCTGTCACGGAAGCTCCATTTGATTTTATAGTTGGTTGTTTTTCCAATGCCCAAAATGCCCAAAACTTTTTACGCAAGCTACAACGCGATGGCTTTGCAGCAAGGCTCATCGAAAATGGCTCACTCACCAAAGTGAGCGCTGGTGCAGCTCAAAATCTTTCTGAACTCCAACAAATCCAACAACAAGCTGCGGCACGCGGTTTGCAAGGTTGGGTGCTCAACAACTAAAATTTACGCATGAAAAAATCTTTCAGTTTTATACTATCCATCGGGATCAGTACCACTTTGTTATTTGCACAAACTACGAACGTAGAGGGCAGCAAATACCAGTTTAAAAAACTCGTCCAGCTAGACGCAACGCCTGTTCAAAGCCAAGGTCAGACCGGCACATGTTGGTCTTTTTCGGCAACGAGCTTTTTTGAATCAGAAATTCAACGTCTGGGTGCAAAAACACCCGTTGTGTTATCCGAAATGTATGTGGTGCGCAAGGCCTACGAACTCAAGGCAGAAAAATACATCCGCATGGATGGTAAAATCAATTTTGGTGAAGGTGGTGCTTTTCATGATGTTCCGCTGGTCATTGAAAAATTCGGCATTGTTCCTTACGAAGTGTACTCAGGGCTTAACGGTGCAAGTACCTACAACCACGGCGAACTATTTAGTCAACTCAATATGGTCATGACCGATGTTTCGTCTCGTATCGGAGCGCCAGAAGGTGTATCCGATGAGTGGAAACTCAAATTCAATAGCATGCTCGATCGCGGCATTGGAAAAGACGTTCAAACTTTTGAATACAATGGCGTGCGCTACACGCCGAAATCTTACGCGGCTTCCTTGGGTCTCGACATGAAAAACTACGTGTCCTTAACCTCTTTTACGAATCACCCCATGTACAGTGAGTGTATGCTCGAAATTCCTGACAATTGGGCTTGGGGAAAAAGCTATAACGTCAGTATGGAGGACCTCGTCGACGTAACTATTGCAGCACTCAAAAATGGCTACACCATTGCCTGGGGAGCAGATGTCTCGGAGAAGGGCTTTAGTTTTAAAAATGGCCTTGCAATTGTTCCTGCAGACCCTGCCATGATTGAAGTGATCGGCAAAGATGACAAACGTTTCAATGACGCAGGTGCTGAGCGCAAATCGAATGCATTCATGGAGCCAATGAAAGAGCTCACCATTACGCCAGAACTCCGCCAAAAAGGCTACGACAACAAAACCACAACCGATGATCACGGTATGCACATCGTTGGTCTCTTCACAGACCAAAACGGTACGCGTTATTTCTTAGTCAAAAACTCTTGGGGTACCAGCAATTTACCGAAGGGCTACCTTTATGTTTCAGAAAACTACTTCAAATACAAGACCATCAATATTTATTTGCACAAGGACGGAATTCCGCAAAGCGTCAAAACAAAACTCAAATTTTAGTTGTTTCAGCATTAATTTTGGCAAGATTTTTGTTTTTGAACTTGAAAAAAATTCCATGAAAAAGTACATTTTCCTTTCGTTTTTATTTCTTGGTTTTATCTCTTGCGAGAAAAGGAGAGAAAAAAGAGAACTTTTATCAATTCAAAGCACGCAGATCGAGTCTGCTTTCGACGAAATGACGAACATTTCAGACCAAGCCATTGATGGTTCTTTGGTTTATTACAAAAGTGGAAGCGTGATTGTCTCGAAGCCCGGAGAGAAGCCCTTGTTGCCCAAAACACCTTGTAATGTCATCATTACTATAGATACCATCTCCCAACCACACACCCTGACGGTCGATTGGGGCAATACCAACTGTGATTGCAACGACGGCAAAACCCGCCGCGGCAAAATCGTCACCACCTTTACGGGTTCTTACTTGGCGCAAGGTACAGTTCTGACGCATACACCACAAGATTATTACGTGAATGACATCCTTATCGAAGGTACCAAAACAGTCCAAAACATGGGCTTGAATACAGCCGGTAAACCATACTTTAATGTAGAAATTGACGGACAGGCTACGTTTCCAACAGGTGAAACCATGAGCTATATTTCTTCAAGAGTTCGCACCTGGACTGCGGGTTTCAATACGCCAATTTTCCGCTGGGATGACACCTATGAAATCACTGGAACAGCAAGTGGCAACCACTCCAATGGCAATAGTTTCAATTCGCTCACTACAACACCCGTTGGAATTCAAATTGGCTGCGGTTTTCCTGTGAGTGGCACCATTGAATTCACGCCATCTGGCTTGCCAACGCGCATTATAGATTATGGCAGCGGTAATTGCGACCTCACTTTTACCGTAACGGTGAACGGCAATACCTATACCTTTAATTAGATAATTAACTGATAATCAAATATAAAAGTGTTCAAAGTGTCATTTGAACACTTTTTCTTTTTTATTGTTATTTTTGTATGAACAACAATAACTCAAACATGAAAATAGTAGGTGTAAACGGATTTGGTAGAATTGGGCGTTGTTTCACTAGAATTGCCCTAAATGATCCTCAGATAGATGTAGCACTTGTCAATGATTTAGCAGATGTCAATACGCTTGCCCATTTGCTCAAATACGACAGTATTCACGGTCCGTTTGCGCTCGCTTTCGAAATTCAGGGCAATACCCTCGTTTTTGAAAATGGTAAAAAGTTAGTGTTCATCAGCGAGCGCAATCCTGAACTCATTAACTGGGCATCATACGGTGTAGAAGTCGTGATTGAATCGACAGGATTGTTTTTGACAAGAGAAGCTGCCTCTAAGCATTTAATAGGCGGTGCTAAGCACGTTGTGATCAGTGCGCCCGCCAATGACGAAGATATTCCATCAGTAGTACTAGGAGTCAATGACGATCAAATTGACTGGACAAGCACCGTAATTTCAAACGCTTCTTGCACTACAAACAATGCCGCGCCATTAGTGAAGGTTCTCAAAGATGTGCTCGACATCGATGTCGCGTATATTTCTACTGTTCACAGCTATACCTCTGATCAACGCCTTCACGACGCACCTCACAAAGACCTGCGCCGCGCGCGTGCTGCTGCGAATAGCATTATCCCGACATCAACGGGAGCTGCAAAGGCAATCACGCGTATTTTCCCGGATTTAAAGGGTAAAATTACGGGCGGAAGCTTCCGCGTTCCGGTTGCAGACGGTTCGGTTACCGAAATGACACTCGTCACTAAAACTGACATTACAGCCGAGCAAATCAATGCAGCCATGAAAAAAGCTGCCGAAGGGCCACTCAAGGGAATTCTACAATACACAGAAGATCCGATTGTTTCAGTAGATGTGATTGGCAATACGCACAGCGTGGTTTTTGATGCAGGGCTCACTACGGTTTTCAATGGCCTGATCAAAGTAGCAGGTTGGTACGATAACGAAGCAGGATACTCGAATCGGCTTGCAGATGTCGTGAAGAGATTTTAAGCTTCCAAAGCGGCCACACCAGGCAAGACTTTGCCCTCGAAGTATTCTAAAAGTGCGCCTCCTCCTGTGCTCACATAACTTACTTGCGAACTCAATTCAAATTTCTGAACAGCTGCAGCGCTATCTCCTCCACCAATGAGGCTGAAAGCACCATTTTTGGTAGCGCTAGCCACTGCTAGTGCCATACTTTTGGTCCCGTTTTCAAAGGCTGGCATTTCAAAAACCCCCATGGGTCCATTCCATAAAATGGTCTTACTTTGGAGTAAAACGGCTTCAAAATCTGCTATTGCTTTTGGGCCAATATCTAGCCCCATTCGGTCTTCGGAAATAGCATTAGAAGGTTCAATTTGCGTATTGGCATCTGCAGCAAAGCGATCTGCAGCAATGGCATCTATCGGTAAGTGAATTTGAACTCCTTTTTCTTTGGCTTTGTTCAGGATCTCTAAACAAGTATCTAAGCGCTCCGTTTCGCACAAAGAGCTGCCAATTTGGCCACCCAAAGCTTTGAAAAACGTGTAAGCCATTCCGCCGCCAATGATGATGTGGTCGGCAAGGTTCAG
>JAJTGF010000068.1 GCA_021299335.1 Cryomorphaceae bacterium | reverse complement strand
CTTTTGGATTGTGATGATGGTCTGACCCGCCCCATACTGAGCATCAATTTGGGTAAGAAACCAAATCAGGTGCAGGTGTTTTACAGGACACAAAACTACGCTGACCAAGGCCGTACTTGGCTTGAAGACCTTGCTGGGTCTAGCTTGAGCATTTTGACGCGCAGAGTGACAGACCCGCAAAGCATGTGGAAACAAAGTACGCGATCAAAATCAAAGATGGCCAAAACAAGCGCAATCCCAGAAATCGATCCAAAAGAATTTAGCAAGTTAATTGAAAGCGTGATCCGCAAAACCTACGCCAATTGGTGCGACATACCCATTCCAGCACTGAGCAACAAAACACCGCGTGAGGCCATTCAAACTTCTGCGGGCTTGGAGCGGGTAAAGGGTTTATTGCGGAGCTACCAAGCGAGTGAAAATGAACAGGCTACTCAACAAGGAAGACCCGAGGTTTCTTATGAATTTTTGTGGATTGAACTTGGGATAAGACGCTGATTAAATGAATGTTGATTTGACCTCAATTCATTTTTAGCTCTACCAAACTTCAAGTTTTAACCTAGTACCAAGTTTAGAAAATGCTTTGTCACGGGTGACCAAGATGGCATCGATGCTGACGGCATGCGCGGCGATCATCATGTCGAAGTTGCTTAGGTTGATGCCCTTCTTCTCCAAACTACTGCATAGTTGTCCATAACAAGCCGCCACCGACTGCGTCCATGGAAGTACATCAACGCGCAGCAAAGTTGACTCAAGCGCGGCTCTTAAGATGTCTGCCTTACCGTGCTTGCACAAGCCATACTCCAATTCTGCAAAGGAGATACTGGACATCGCTGCCTGGCCAACCGATACCCCAGCTAGACTTTTCAATAGCTTTTCGTCATTGCCTTGCATGATGTGACTGACAATATTTGTGTCAAACAAATATTTGCAAGTCATTTTTTCATATTACTGAAGGGGTCGCGCAGTTCACGAATTTGGCGTCGTGGAATTGATAAGTCTTGACCAGCTGCCTGGCTTCTACCAGTCATAAATATTTTGGCTGTTTGATGCATGTCTGCTCCTGAAAAGGACTGCTGATATACATCATGATATGTACCGATCATGGCGGTGTCAACCGATATTTGTGGCATGAATAAGAACTTTCAGAAAATGTCACAACCCTAGCGGTTGATGGCTTTATCTTCCTCTTCACATCTGAGCTCGACAAGCTTTTGGCAAGCAATTGAAAGCAAAATTAATGTTGCTCTGACCCCGATTAAAGCTACTTCCAATCGATGTTCAGCTTTCGGTTTTTCGCTGCGCAGTCGCGCAAATACAGGTTGATTAGGCTTTGATAGGGAATACCAATTTCTTCCGAAATTGTTTTGAAGTACTCGATGGCGTCTTCGTCTAGGCGAATGGTGATTTGTTTTTTCACCTTGGTCACATATGGATTTTTTTTGGCTTTACTAAAATCGTATTCTTTGCGCATCAATGAACTCCAGTCATATAGTTTTGCGATTCACCCCGCGTGGCAAGGCGCGCAGAGATGATCCGAACAACATCACCACCGCCTCGGTAGCAATGGCACACCAGGATGAGTCGAGTTTCAAAGCTAATGCCAAGCAAAATAAATCGGTCCTCGCTGGCTGAATGATCCGGATCTGCAATTAACTTAGCGTCTACATCGAGAAAATCCCATTTGTTGTTGGTCAATGACAAATGGGCACATGTCTCTAGATCCCCATTGGGACTCAGTATGAAACAACAGTTGATTTTTTGGGCTTGCAAATACCGTCAAACAATTGGGGTCAGATCAACATTAATTGGAAATTAATGTTGATCTGACACCAATTGTTCAATTTACCTTGCACCCACAGAAGCATCTCTGAAGGCTCGAAGGACAGCGTTAATTCGGGTTTGGTAGCCATCCCCTTGCGACTTGAACCATTCCAAAACATCTTGGTCTACACGCAATGAAATAGAAGCTTTAGGCGGCAGTGGCTTCAGGCCCAAGCGAACGACCTTGCTCACTACATACTTCATATCAAGTTCAGGATGCTCCGCCGTAACGATGGGCACATATTTATCGGACTTCAATTTGGCGATGTTAGATTTGGATTTCATTGAAGTAATTTTTTGACTCTTTGGGGGTCGATTTTCTGAACGAGATGATGCGGATTTCATATTCACTCTCCGTATGAACAATGGTGACATTCAAGCCATGCAGCAAACCTACTGTCATGAACCGAATTTCTTGATATGGGAATCGAGAGTCTCTAACCGTGAAGGTTAGGCCCTGAAACACCAACTCTGCCTCGGCAAAATCAAGTTCATGTGTCTTTAAATTTGATGCGCGCTTGCTTTCAGACCATGTGAAAGCAAGGTTCATATTGTATATACATAGTGTAAATACATCTATAGTCCTCAATCATTGTTGAAGACTCATCATGCGTTCATTCAGAATGAAATGCACATCCTTGCAAGGCAACGTAAGCAATAAAATACCGTCAAACAATTGGGGTCAGATCAACATTAATTTTGTCAATCAGAGGGGGTAAAGCCTAAGGGGGGCTGACGATTTGTGGTACCCCACCATGAGGAAGCCCCCCTTAGGCTTTGCCCCCTCTGATTGGAAATTAATGTTGATCTGACCCCAATTGTTTGACCGCCCCCATCTCGCCAACAGCCTCTTGCCACCCCTGCACAATCATCACCATAGCCAAAGTATCCAACTCACAATACCTAAGCAACGCCTCCCGAATCATCCGGCGCTCTACTTCATCTACATCCTCAAACTGCAACCTCGCATAAGCCGTAGCCGCCGCGCCACCTTCCGTAATCGCCAACACATCTGGGTCCTCACCCGCCATCAGCCCTTCACCCAGCAAATCTTCACCCTCCAAACGCAGCAAGTCATAAGGCTCTAGCGGCACAGAAGGGTCAGAAGCACTGGGCACCCACCATGCAAAGTTCTTGAAATTCTTACTCGGTATAGCAGCCTGCTTAGCAACCACGTCCTGCCCCTCTGCAGCGACAGCCCCATAAACCTCCCCCGAATACAAACTCTTCAACACCCCAGACCACTTCATGACCGAAGGCAGCACCTTCTTAATCGAACTACTCCCCTTAATCCCCTCAGCAAAATAAGCCCGCTTACTCAGCGCACACAAATCCACCATCGCCCTGCTGCCACCCGTCGTCAGCGTGCGAACAAACTCAATCAACCCCAGCGCATCGTCCGGCGCGCCACCCTCCAAACACTCCTCCAACTGCCCTGCCACCTTGTTCAAAATCGTATTCTCATGCGGGCTCCACATAAACACCGTGCCCCCATCCCCCTCCAACTCCGCCTTAAGCGCCCGCGCAAACTCAAAATTCGGAAACACCACCGGATCAGTCATCAAAAACTCCCCCACATGCGCCACAGAACCATCCGCCTGCATCACGTGATGAGAAAACTGAAACGCCACCGCCTCATAAGGCCGCATGCCCGCATGAAACGGAATGGCCACCGTGCTGGTTTCAAAATCGATGAAGTGATACGGATACTGCCAAGTGCGCATCTCCTGGCGCATCACCTCATCGGCCATCCAAAACCCACCCCTGTCTTCTTCCGGCGGAATGCCATTCACCTGCATCCACTGCCGCTCAGACAAACTTAACTCAGGCCGCGCATCCACAATCTCAATGGCACCACCCGCCTTGCTTAGCAACACCGTGCCATCGCTAATCAGCTGGTCCTTGCGCCTAAAGTTGTAAATGTCTAGCACCGTACCTTCTGCCAACTGACTAGGCGTGAGGCCATACTTCTGCTGCCAACATTCCTCAAACCCACTCAACAGCCCATCCTGCGGCCGCGTTTTAAATTCACACTTGCCACAACCTCACGCCGTCCTGCATCACCTTGTCTACATACTCGTCCACCGGCACCAAGGCCAGCAATGGAAGATGGCCAGGCGTGCTTGCCAACTGCTTTGCCAAAGGACTGGAAGTAGAACTAAATACGACCTTAGCCCGCCCATTGGCACGCTCTATCTTGAACAACTGATTGAGACCACTCACGGCCGCCTTCACCGACTTGTCGGGCATCATCAAGTAAGACTTCACCTGCGCCCCCGGACACAGCGTTTGCAATGCACTGCGCAGCACATGCGCCTGAAAGGCCACGTCTTCAATGTACGGACGCATGCCACTTAACAAATCGCCATTGGCACCCACAATTTGTGGATTAGACGAGTTGTAAGACTTGGCCTTCACCTCAATGAGTTGAAAGTGATTGCCGTCCTTCACCAGAATGTCTGCCCGCACAAAGAGGTTTTCAAAACGAATGGCCGGCTCAAACAACACCACCTTGTCTTGTTTGAGCCACTCTAAGGTTTGCGCCTCGGCTTCTGCGTTGTTGGGGGAAGAGATTTCAACGCCAGTGGGATAGAAACACTTGGCCAACTCGCCCACCTGATAGCCCCCACTGGGGTTGCAGTAAGATATTTAAATAAAGAAGAGCTTACCGGCTTACCAAGCTCAAAAATCATTTTTACAACTGAGACACTTTCTGCACCGACTACAGGCATACGAGATTCTTCAAATTTAGTGGAAGCTGCAATTCCATCACCTACGAAATAGAAACTCAAACCTTCATCATTACTCTTCTTTACAAATATGGGAATTCGAATTTTATTTTTTTGTTGAGCAGCAATAACAGCGACGTCTGGACTTTTCAAAGTTCGTTTACTTTTTGACATGTAAACGAGTGTCTTACTATCGTGGAATCTATCTTCATATTTAGTGGTGTCAGATATGGATTCATCTTTGTGGTAATTGAGAAAAATTGGGCAATTTGTAGCATCTCTACTAACAACATAGCCCCCAACATTTAATGCATTAGGGTTTTGTTCCCAGCCAAGTATCCTAAAGACATCTTCTCTGGAATACTTGGACTCTCTCTTGAATCCCTCACAGTAGTCTTTTAATTCAAAATCAGCTTTGAACTTTAAAAGTGAGAATTCAGCTGCGTCTAACAAATACGTTGCCAATAAATCATCTCGTAAAAAATTTAGTAGCAAAGATTGCGCATAAATTTTCTCACCTTCTACGCGAACAAGATCGTAATCAAATATCTCTGCGATTGACCTACGCTTTCCATTAGACAGCTGCATTACAAATTTAAGATTAAATGAATGTAATGCAGATTTAATGACATGTAATGAAGGAGTGTATCCAAGCTCATTCAGGACTTCATCCTGAACAGATTGAAATGAAATAGGCCCTGTCTGCTTGCAAATTAGCTTCAAAATAAAAGTTTCTTCTGCGCGTTTCCCATTAAAAACAAATTTGGCTAGCATCCCAAGCAAATGCATGTGCTTGGTATCAACAAAAAAAGTATTTTCAAGTTTTTGACGTAACTCTAATAAGGAGCCAAATACTTCGACAAATTGATGTGGATCGCGGAGCTCTCGATCTAAGAAATCAACCATCATCGGATGACGTCCCAATCGAAATTTCAAAAGTGAATAGTCATCTATCAATGCCTTTTTACCATCCACTTTGGCTTTCGAAATTGAATCAAATATTCTTTCTTTGGATATTCGATCAAAACTAATCGTACTTTCGCCTGGTATGAGGCTGCTACCAGCGTTCATTAACCGACGCAAGCGATCCTTGTCGAATGATGAGTCTCCAAAAAGTGCAACTGGCACAAGGAAGTTACTCTGGTAGTTGCCAATAAAATCGATAACCGTCAAATAGTCTTTGTTATTAAATTTCCTGAGCCCTCTACCTAATTGCTGAACAAAAACAATTGAAGACTCTGTAGGACGAAGCATTACTACTTGATTGACCGAGGGAATATCAATTCCCTCATTAAATATGTCTACAGTAAAAATGTAATTTACCTTGGCAGTTGGACTACTTGATTCCAAACGCTGAATAGCGAGTTCACGTTCTAATTCTGTATTTGTGCCGTCTAAAGAAATCGATGGCAAATTCTTTGAATTAAAAGCAGCAGATAATTGCTTCGCTTCCTCTCTTGAGGAGCAGAAGATAAGTCCTTTGGGTACGCCATTTGAACACCCAAACTCTTTCAAAGCTTTGATGATATGGTCTACTCGATCACCAGAAACAAGCGCATTGAAATTTGATTTTTCATCAATTGAAATCCCATCAACAACTAAGTCTGTTACACCAAAATAGTGAAATGGAACAAGCAATCCGTTTTCTAGAGCGTGGTTTAAACGAATTTCATATGCAACAGTATGCTCAAATAAACTAAAGATATCAAAACCATCCGTTCGCTCCGGAGTAGCCGTCATTCCTAGAAGAAATTTAGGCTTGAAATGGTTCAAGATTCTTAAATATGTAGAGGCTCCTGCATGATGACTTTCATCAATGATGATGTAATCGAAGGCGTCAGCATTAAATTTATTAATATGGCGCTCGGTGTTGATAGTTTGCACTGTTGAGAATACAAACTCTGCGTCAAAACCCATTGTTTCAGACCCAGAATAAAGGCCATATGTCTTTGAGTCGCCAAAAACTTTTCGGAATTCAGACATTGCTTTCTTGGCAATGTTTAGACGATGAACTACAAAAAGTAATCTCTTTGCACCGAATTGTTTGACATCAAGAGCGGAAAGAACCGTTTTACCCGTACCCGTAGCGGAAATTACCAGACTGCGTTTTTTCCCTTCATTACGGACTTTTTCCAAACATTTCAACGCCTCTATTTGCATTGAGTTAGGCTTGATAAATTCCTTAAACACCTCAAAGTAATTTGACGATATATTTTCCATGGAAAGTACCGGACCGCTTACGTCTTCATGGATGGAAGTCCGCTCCAATGCTGCGGCTCGCTCTTTATGAGCTTTTGAATATGCCGTCAATTGATCATCGGTAATTGGCTCTGACTTTTGAAACCAATCATTAAATTGGCTATTGATTTCGTCGTAAAGGCCTGACAATTTGCTAAATGAAAGTTTTAGATTTACTTCTGTATTCCTTCCTAGTGCGCCCTGTGTCAAATTCGAACTTCCCAGTAAAGCACGGCCATAAGATTCAAATTCAAAGTAATAAAGCTTGCCGTGAAAGTTTTCTTCGTTGACAAATCTGATTTCAACTCCGGAAAAATTCCTTAATCTATCAATCGCAACTGGGTCAGAAAAGTTCAAATACCGAGAAACAAGTATTTGTCCCGTACACCCACGTTCAACAGCATCTTTTAGGGATTGATGAATACAAGCCACACCACTGGTTGTGACGAATGCAATTGCAAATCTGAAGTAACTGCACTCATCGAGATTACTAAGCAAGTGACTAAGTACTTTTTCACCTCGCTGCTTATCATTCAAAATAAGTGATGTTGAAAAATCACTGACAGAGTTTGATTCAAGATTTACAAAACTTGAATCAACACTTTTACCAAGAAGTTCAACTGAATACATGCGAATATTTAGTTCTAAGTATTTGCAATACAGGCTTGTCAGCCTCAATCCAATCTAAACTATCGGCCTCTTCCAGTGATACATGTGCAAAATTTGCGTGTTCACGAAGTTCACCATTGAACTTTTCAAGCTTCACTAAAAAACAATGCATTTTGATTGAGAAGTTAGGATACGTATGAACAACTGTTGTTATGTGTTCACCAACATTTGCATTTAGTCCAAGTTCCTCAGCGAGTTCTCTTGCAAGAGCTTCTGGAAAATTCTCATTACTTTCCACCTTCCCACCAGGGAATTCATATTTAAAAGAGACATAGTCGTACTTGGCTGCACCTCTCTGAAATGCTAGAAGTTTTCCATCTAACTCAATAACTGCCGCTACTACTTCGATCATTTTTTTCTCGCTCAATACAAAAGATTTAGAACATTGCGGTTCAACTTGGAGTCCATCTACCCACTCCTCTTTGCAATGCAGTCATCTCAATCGAGGCTGCAAGTTGCCCAAAAAGTGCATTTTGCCAATTATTTGAAGGGAGTATCAATAGTGTTTCAGCTTCCCTTTGAAACAAAGAATCCTCTAGAGAGCGAATCTCCTCCCAATATCCAATAATTCGATCTTTTCGTTCAAGCAATAATTTTGAAGAGGGAAGCCTGTTTGACTTCTGTCTATTTGCATCTTTTGTTGCTGGCATTAAATTCCAAAGATCATTGTTATGCCATAGGTCAAATGGTATGACATGATCCACTTCATATTTGTCTTTTAAAGATTTCCCAGTCCACACACATTCCAAATTTGTAGTCTGCTGATAAAGCATTCGTGCTTCTTGGGTAGTTCTAATATCTTCTTTGTCCAAGAGCATCCCAACTACGTAGCCAACTTCAATTGTCCTATCTAGGTTTTTCACCATTTCAGCCCATTGCAAGATGACTGCTTGGCCCACCCAATAACCAAGATGGCTCAACTCAATCCAGAAATCAACGGGAATAATAATTTTTTTTGATTGAGAATCGTATGTGAATATTTGGCCTGTCGCCAGGCCTTGTCCAGCATGCTCTACTGGCCCAGTAGTAATTGCAGCACTAATGTTTGTCATGACATCTCGCAATAGATTCTGCACTTCTGATGGCAAAGCGTTCTTATTTCTTTCTATTCGAAATCTACTAAACCCACCTTTTTTTTGATACGTATTCACTAGCTGTGTCAGATTTTTTCTAAATCGAATTGACTTAGAACCGTTTGGTGCTTCTGCGTTTATCTGCGGCATGAACACCTTAGACTCAATGAGCGGCCAGTAATACTGCAGCCACTTCTCTGCCACATACCTCACAGGCAATGCCACCTTGCCATTAGCAAGCCACGTAACGCTATTTGGACTTTGCGTGGCAATTTCAGCAAGAGCACGAAACAATGCGAATTTGTAGGTAGCAGTTTTCTTATCGTGATTCAGCACACCTTCAATTTGATCAATGGGTCTGGTGTTGGCTTCAGACTTCAACTGAAACAACAACGAAACCCACTCAATACCTTGACGCGTCATGGCATCTGAGTTACACCATTCACCTATTAGGCTAAAGCCCAGGCGCTCAAAGATCAAGCGCAAGTAGGCAGATGGATATGTTTTGAAGAGACGGCCGTTTGCATCACGCTCGCCTTCTCCAGTGTCAGACCTTTGGCTAGGTACAGAGATTAACAACCGGCCATTGACCTTCAAGCAGCGCTTGATAGACAAGGCTGCGTTAAACAGCTCTGTTGAATCAATGTGCATGAGAACGGCACAACACAGAACGCCATCAAACTCACCGCCAAACGGAGTGGGCAGATCAGGCAATAAACCTTGCACCACCCTGCCCTTGAGTTCTGGGTGAAGAATCTGGGCCAGTTGAACGAACTCTTCGGTGCCGTCTACACCGTAGGGTTGGAAGCCTTGTTTGTGGAGTTGGGCTAAGTCTCGGCCTGAGCCGCAGCCTATATCTAGAATGCGACCGCCTGAGGAGAAGGATGCGGCGAAGCGGTGGGCTAATGGACTGGGGGAAACCTCATAGCGCTGCGCTACTTCACTGGCGTGAAGGGCGTAGTAGTCTAGGGTTGGTTTGTCCATAGGGATTCGTGGTAGCCAGCTGCTTAGGGAATTCTGTAATTTTGGCAAAAGTAACAGAAAGCATAACTGAAAGCAGGTTGGAATTTCGCTTATTTGCCTAATCACGGCATTCTGGATATGGATCAATGACTGATGGGGAATTGAGCCAGATCAAATCTAGACCAATTGGCCAAAAAACCAAAAGTGCTTTTGTTATGAAAGTCTACATAGATTGACCATCAGTATTCGATTGACTACATTGAATTGCGTAGAACTTTAGAACCTAGGAACTAACTCATGAACACCAACAAAGCAATCGACGGTCTATCTGCATTCGAGAAGGCTGAATACTTGGATACTGAAGAGGCAACTGCAGAGTATTTGACCCAAGTCTTAGCAGATTACAAAGAAGGAGACCTTGCGGAAGCTCTTGGCTGCATAGCCAAAGCAAGAGGCATAAATGAAATTGCCAAGGCCAGCGGCCTTACCCGCGAAGAACTCTATAAAGCTCTCATGACCGACTCTCTACTAAGTCTAGACACCATACAACGAGTATGTATGGGCTTAGGATTGAAGCTCGGTGTTGTACTAGCTTGAAAGAGAGAATCATGACTGCAATTTCTGAACTTCATACGCAATGGCTCAAGCGTCCTAAATACAAAAAGATTTTTGTCGATAAACAGGCCGAACATGAATTAGCTCAGAAGATTATTCGAGCAAGAATAAATTCGGGTCTCTCTCAACAGGTCATTGCAAAAAAAATGGGAATCACCCTTTCGTCACTTCTCAGAGTTGAAAGTGGTTCGTATCGAACATCAATCAATACGCTTATCAAACTTGCAATAGCAACCAATACAGTACTCTTGATCTCATTTGAATCACTAGAAGCTTTAACAATGAAATTTGATGCATAAAAAACTTTTACATCAAACAAACAGAATTACAAACCAAGAACATGGCGCGCAAAGACTGTCATGTCGGTTGACTCCCAACTTGAACTTGATGTCACTCTTGATTGAATGGTAAAACTGCATGACCTCAATCACTAAAGGATCAAATAATGTCTATGCCGATCTGGGAATGCCAGATGCTGAGAAGATGCTGCTGAAGTCCCAGTTGGTAAATAGGATCACATTTGCTATTGAGGCACAAGGGCTAAGTGCGCTGGAAGCATCGCGCATCGTAGGACTTGCGCAGCCAAAATTGAAATCAATACTGCGAGGCCAGTTTCATGAAGTCAGTGAAAATGAAATGCGTGAGTACCTCAGTCGCTTAGATCATAGGTTTGATGAAATTCACCCTGGCGAAATTCTGCTTGAAGAATTCCTGAAACCCATGAACATGTCTATCAATGAATTCGTAAACTCCCCCAAAACGAAAACAATATGAAAATAGAGGCTTCCATTTCTTTAAGGAGAAGAGATGAGGAAGTCAAAGTTCACGGAGAGCCAGATTGTTGGAATCTTGGCTGAGGGAGAGTCTGGATTGGCTGTGGGGGATGTTTGCCGCAAACACGGCATCAGCAATGCAACCTATTACCAGTGGAAGAGCAAGTACGCGGGGGTCTCTGCCAATGAGCTCAAACGGATTAAGGATCTTGAGGCCGAGAACGGCAAGCTCAAGCGCATGTATGCCGAGCTTGCTTTGGAGAATACGGCGATCAAGGATGTTTTATCGCGAAAGTTGTAGCGCCGGCAG
>JAJTGF010000067.1 GCA_021299335.1 Cryomorphaceae bacterium | reverse complement strand
GCAAGGCGAAGATGTCACGACGAATGTCCGCACCATTCGCACCGTTCCGTTGGCCTTGCAAGGAGTGTTTCCACCAGATTTCGAAATTCGCGGAGAAATCTTCATGCCCCAACAGAATTTTGAGGCCCTCAATCAGCAGCGAGAAGCGCAAGGTGAGCCTTTGTTTGCCAATCCGCGCAACACCGCTGCTGGCACTCTCAAACTTTTAGATTCCAAAGAAGTAGCCAAGAGAGGTCTGGATTGCTTTCTCTACGGCGTTCATTGCCTGAAATCAGAAGCGAGTGGGCACTACGAATCTGTTGTAATGGCCCAACAATGGGGTTTCAAGGTGCCCGATCCAGCCTTGCGCATGATTGAAAAGACCAATACCATCGCTGGTATCATGAATTTCATTCATTACTGGGATGCCCAACGCGCCACTTTGCCTTTCGACATCGATGGCGTGGTCATTAAAGTCAATTCTTTTGCCCAGCAAGCAGAACTCGGCCTCACTGCTAAGTCTCCACGTTGGGCTATTGCCTACAAATTCAAAACCCAGCAGGTCGAAACCCTGCTCGAATCCGTGACTTTTCAAGTAGGTAGAACGGGTGCCATCACGCCAGTTGCCAATTTGAAGCCCGTCCAATTGGGTGGTACTACCGTGAAGCGCGCGTCTTTACATAATGCAGACCAAATCCAAAAACTCGATTTATGTCAGCACGACACCGTTCAGGTCGAAAAGGGCGGCGAAATCATTCCCAAAATTGTTGGCGTTAATCTCAGCCTTCGCACCACAGAGCAGCGCATTCCTTTCATTGACAACTGTCCGGAATGCTACGCGCTCTTAGTACGACAAGAAGGAGAGGCCCAGCACTATTGTCCGAACGAAGCAACCTGTAGGCCACAAGTAACGGGGAAAATCATGCATTTCATCAGTAGAAAAGCGCTAAATATCGATGGTTTGGGTGAAGAAACAGTTGAGTTAATGTATGCTAAAGGCATGATTAAAAATCCTTTAGATTTATATTTTTTAACTTTCGATCAACTCTTGACGCTAGAGCGAATGGCAGAAAAGTCAGCCAATAATTTATTGCAATCCATTGCCGCGTCAAAAGAAGTTCCTTTCGAACGTGTTTTGTTCGGCTTGGGTATTCGGTTTGTAGGGGAAACCGTCGCTAAAAAATTGGCACAAGCCTTCCAGCATATTGATGCGTTGAAGGCCGCAAGTTTAGAGGACTTGCTACAAGTAGACGAAATTGGCGAGAAGATTGCGCAATCGATACTCGCTTATTTTTCAAACCCCGAAAATGTTGCGCATATCGCAGGTCTCAAAGAAATGGGCCTACAATTTGAAGCAGTTCAAAAAGCGCTTAAATCCAATGTGCTCGATGGAAAAATATGCGTTATTTCAGGTACTTTCGATACCTTTAGTCGCGACGAACTCAAAGAACTGATCGAGCTCAATGGCGGTAAATTAGGGTCGTCTGTATCGGCCAAAACAAATTTTTTAATCGCTGGGGCCAATATGGGACCAGCCAAATTGCAAAAAGCTACAGACTTAGGTGTAACTTTGTTGTCAGAAAATGACTTCATTAAAATGATTTCGCAGTGAGTAAACTCAGTATTTGGGAGCAAACAAAAAGCATGGTCGTTGTTTGGTCTTATCAAGACGACCAACAAATGCGTGCCTTTGTAAAGGCAATAGACCATTTTTTGCAACAAAAAAAGTTTGCTCATGCCCTTATTATCGTCAATATCCCAAAAGAGCTCGACAAAAAGACACTCCCGCCACATTTTTTAATTTACTACAATTCACCTGCCGATTACACGATGTTTGGCAAATTGAAAGATGTCCAGCTAGAGGCTGAGCTTCAAAAAAACTTCGACTTACTGCTTTGGTTTGGCACGCCCGATTCTAAAATCAAAGGTTTGCTTAAAAAGTCTAAAATCAAGCAATGGCTTGGTATCAATGAGATTGACCCTCAGTTTGACATGTTGCTCGATACCCAGCAAAATACACCAGAAGCGCAACTCGAATTTATCCAACAGACCCTTCAACGCATCCAATCATGAACAAATTCAAAGGCTCAGGCGTAGCACTCGTAACGCCCTTTCAAACCGATGGCAGTATCGATTTCAACGCACTCAAAAAATTAGTGTCGCTGCAGATCAACGGCGGTACGGACTTCTTAGTTGTTCAGGGTACCACTGGAGAGTCTCCAACGCTTAGTCAAGACGAAAAGCGCGCCGTGCTCGAAACCGTATTAGAGGTCAATAATGGTCAGCTTCCTATAGTTTATGGGATTGGTGGCAACAACACCGCTGGTTTAGCGGGTCTTTTTCAACAATTGCCTAAGGGTGTTGATGGCATTTTGTCGGTCTCTCCATATTACAACAAACCCATTCAACAGGGTATTGCAGCACATTTCAAGCAAGTCGCTTCTTACACTGATTTGCCGATTATTCTCTATAATGTACCTGGCCGTACGGGCTCTAACATGAGTGTAGAAACCACTCTCGAATTGGCAGAAATTGCCAATGTTGTTGCCGTAAAAGAAGCTTCGGGCAACATGGAGCAAATCATGGACATCATTCGTCAACGCAAACCTGGTTTTGGCGTGCTTTCCGGTGACGACAACCTCACCATGCCGCTCATCGCTGCAGGTGCCGATGGTGTCATTTCCGTGGTGGCCAATGCTTTCCCAGAGCGCTTTTCCCAAATGGTTCATGCTTCCATGGAAGGTCAACTCGAGCGCGCCAAAGCAGCGCACTACGACTTATTCAGCGTGACCAAAATGTTTTTTGAAGAAGGAAACCCTGGTGGGGTCAAAGTGGCCTTAGCAGCACGTGGCCTCATGCAAGAAACCATGCGCTTGCCACTCTATCCTGTGTCTGAAGGTTTGCGCAAGCGCATTCAAGCAGAAACCACGCGTTTGTTGGCAGGCTTGTAAACATGTGTCGGGCTGTTTTCTTTTTATTATTCGCTGTTTCCTTGACCTCATGTCAGGAAAACGGAGCTCTAAATAAAGAAGACAAGCAACTAACAAAGAAAAGTGCTGAGCATCGACCTCACGAACAAGCTCTAACGGGCCTCGATACCAACTTGCGCGATGTCCAAGCCCTGAATCCGGACATTCAAATCGATCTCAAATACACAGGCTCCGCTAATTTTTTAGGAAAAAAGCTCTATTCCAAAATAAACAGAGCTTATTTGCAACAAGATGTCGCAAAGCGTTTGGCACGCGTACAAGAAGCGTTGCAACAAAAGAACCCTGGCTACCATTTATTAATTTACGATGCGCTCAGACCCTTAGCTGTGCAACAACTAATGTGGAAAGCCCTCGATTCACTGCCTCCTGCTGAGCGCAGTAAGTTTGTCTCAAATCCAAAAAATTTGAGCTTGCACAATATGGGTGCAGCCATAGACCTTACGATTACCGATGCAAACGGAAAGCCTTTAGATATGGGCGCTGGTTTTGATGACATTCGTCAGCTTGCCTATCCCATTTTTGAAGATTCTTTCTTAAGAACAGGCCAACTGACCGCTTTACAGGTCAAAAATAGGAAGCTTTTGCGCAACGCCATGCAAGCGCAAGGGTTTAGGCAACTCCCTACAGAATGGTGGCACTACAATGCTTGCAGCAGGGATGTAGCCAAAAGTAAATACAAGGTTTTTTATACCGAAAACGATATTTTTACCACACCAACATCAAATTAAAGCGCATGAAATCAATCTTACTTTCTGTTCTCGGACTCGTTTTAGGAGCCATTACTAATGGCTTTCTTGTTCAAGTTGGCAATCAAGTGATTGCACCTCCCAAAGGATTTGATTTAACTACTGATAAAGGTTTGGCTGCAGCCATTTCTCATTTTGAACCTATCCATTTTTTGTTCCCTTTCTTAGCACATGCGCTCGGTACATTTGTGGGTGCCTTTTTTGTCAGTAAAATGCGCGTAAACCGCACTTTAATCAATGCCATGGCCATAGGATTTGCTTTTCTTGCTGGCGGCGTCATGATGGTGCTGATGCTACCTGGTACGCCGGTCTGGTTTATTTTATTGGATTTAATCGTAGCCTACTTGCCCATGGCTTATTTGGGCTACAAACTCGGGCAGCGCTAGTTATTCGATAGGTCCTTGTTGGAAAATCAAACGACCAGGACGCGTGTAGGGAATGAAATACTTGAAATCGAGTCCGAAACCCGAAGCGTTGATTTCACCGTAGGCCGTTTGTTCAAAATTGACATATTGGTATTTTGACAACAGCACAAATGCAGGTTGCAATTGAACAAAAGCGGTAGCACCGATGTAATAAACGCCAAATTTTTTGTGGCGGTATTCAAATCCGACACTAGCCCTGAAATCGATGCCAATTTTTTTGTTGATATCCACCAAACCTACCTGCCTGAACTCGTGTTTGTCATATGGATTGACATAGGTGGCAACGCTGGAAGGTTTGTAAAGAATGGCACCACCCAGCGCAGCGTTGGCATATATAGAACGACTCAACTGAATGCCAATATTACCCTGAAACGGGATTTCAAATTGCACAAAACGCAAGCGTTGATCAACGGTTAGTGCGCTGTCGGTGCGGGTACTGGTGATGCTGAAATTACGTTGGTTATAATAAAGGCCTGTTTCTAGAGAAATGAGGTCGGTAAGGCCATAGCGCAACACGCCGCCGAAGGTATAGCCGTTGGTTGGCGTGAGTTCGGTTTGCAGCACGCTATCTGAAAATTTTTGCAGTCCAGATTGCATTTGTTGCATGGGCGCGATGTGGCGGTAATGGAATCCAAAATAATTGGGCTTGCCCAACTGATTAAAAGCTTGAGACCAACTCAGAAATGGCGCAACAAAACAAAGCAAGAGCAGCAGACGCATACGCAAAGAAACGAAATTTAGAGCCAATTCGGGTGTTATTCGGTAATCCAGGTGCAATTGTATTCGAGGGGGCGGCGATGTTGGTTGTCGGGCCATTCGATTCCGGGGTAACCGATGTAAAACAAGCCCAAACATTTGTCTTTGACATCTAGACCTAGAAATTGATTCATGGCCTCGTTGTAAATGAGCTTTGGAGTAGACCAAAAGCCGCCCAATCCATAAGCCGTGCAGCTCAGGTGCAAGTTTTGAACGGCGCAAGCCACCGCTTCGATTTCTTCAATTTCAGGAATTTTTTCGCTTTCTTGACGCTTCATGCAAACGGCTATAACGGCAGAAGAGAGGAGGGGCCGACGCAGCATTTTGACGAGTTTGGCGTCGTTGTGTTGGTCCTCTGGAGTCAGTTCGAGGTAGGTCTGCCCCAAAAATGTACTGAGTTTTTTCCGCCCTTCTTCCATGAAAACTTGAAAGCGCCAAGGTTGGGTATTGCCATGTGTGGGCGCCCATTGAGCGTTGTTGAGCAACAATTCAATTTGCTCTTTATGGACCTTTCTGTCTGAGAATTGCTCAGGATAGATGGTGCGTCTGGAGCGAATGAGCTCATTGATTTCTGAAAGGTTGAAGCGCATGTCTAAAGTTTATTTACAAAATTAGAATTTACTACCTTAGTTGCACTTTATTTTAATTCGAATTCCTTCATATTTTGACCAAGCTTATTTTAATCATTTTCTTTCTCCTCGCTTGTCAAATATACAATGCACAAGAATTTGCTGGTTTTTCTCGAAAAGTGATCGGTGAAGAGATCACTTACTTTTCGCCCTTTCGGCAGTTTGCCAATCAAGCACTGCTGACGCGCTGCAACGGTTCTTCGGCTATTGAATGGTTGGCTCAAACGCCTCAATCAAAAGAGGGTAAGGTTGTTTATCGTTTTTTAATTGGCTTTTCCAACGGCACGAGTGGGGCAGATCGCCATTTTGACTTTTATTTAAATGAAAAACAGCTCTTTACATTCACCACGAAGAAGAGTTGGGTAACTGAGCGTTTTTCTCAACTCGGCTGTAATTTTGCACCGCAAGCAAATTACCGTTTCACACTTCTTGAAAAAGACATCAATAAAGATATGTTCGGTTACCTTGAAATCGAGCTTCCTTTTCAAGGTTTTGATCAAAAAGCAGTTTTTAAAGCGGTGGGTCAGGATGCCCAAAGCAGGGACTGGCTCATGGTCTTTGATCATCAGGATGAATTCAAGACCACACTAACGGCCAGCAATTTGATTTTGCGCACTGAACAAATGCGGCCGCTCAATCTAGAATGTCTCATTCCTGAGCTCGCAGACAGCATTCAAGTGCGTTCGCCCTATTTCAATTATCGTAGCAAAATAAGTTCGGGTTATCATGCCTTGAGTTTTGCCGCGTATCCAACAGTTTTCATCGGGCAAGACCAAATTGAAATCTCCCTTTTTTCCTCGGGTAAAGTCCTTGCAACGCAACAGCAAGCGCTAGAGATTTCACCGATTAGAAATCTTGAATTTCACATCATTCATCACTCTCACAACGATATCGGATATTCTCACTTACAAACAGATGTGGCTAAAATCCAGACTGAAAATATCCGGTCTGCGCTGCGCTGGATTGCAAAAGGAGGTGTTGGTGCTGTTCAGCCAATATGGCACATTGAATCTTTATGGGCAGTGGAGAATTTCTTAAAAGAAGCGAGCGCAGCCGAAGAAGCACAGTTTGTAGCTGCCGTCAAAAGTGGGAATTTAGTGCTTTCTGCCAACTACGCCAATTGCCTTACCGGCCTCATGCGCCCCGACGAATTTGTTTGGCTCACCGAATACGCACGGCATTTAGAGCAGCGATACGGTTTTTATATTTCCAACGCCATGGTGACCGACATTCCGGGGCAAACTTATGCCGCTTTTGAGGCGTATGCAAAACAGCAAATACCTTATT
>JAJTGF010000066.1 GCA_021299335.1 Cryomorphaceae bacterium | reverse complement strand
TGAAGCAGCGCTTTCCATCAGGGCCAGAGCCACTTTGCCAGACTATTGCTTACACAGACGACGCACTTCAACGTTTTTTCAAGCGCTATTCTAAGGAAGCTTGGTTTCAGAACACATTGTTTATCATCAGCGCAGATCACGTTGGTCCTACACGACAAAAACAGTTTCAGACCTTAGATTGGCGCTACCGCATCCCCATCGCATTTTATCACCCAACTTTGCCTATCTCAAAACCGAGTAAAGGCGTTGTATTTCAGCAAATTGACATCATGCCAACGGTCCTGGACTTGCTAGGTTTGCCACCATTGCCTTTCCAATTGGGCTCTTCTTGTTTCGATACCGAACAAAGCCAAAAAATGGTCTATGACAACGGCAACTTACTCTCCTTCATCTACAACGGCACCAATTTATTGCCCATCGCCTGGACACACGGCGTAACTCGAGATTACACCAAAGACCAAGCCCTCATAAGTCAAAAAATGAGTGCACTCTACCAACATTACATCAATAGTTTACTGCAAAACCGCTGTAGTCGCGCAACGTTAAAGGGTCGCTTACCATAGAATTCCTTATCTTTGCGCTTTCAAAGCAAGCATCCTATGGCAGAAAAAAAAGTAACCCGTCAAGAAGATTACGCAACCTGGTACAACGACCTCGTCTACAAAGCGGACCTCGCCGAGCACTCTGATGTGCGCGGTTGCATGGTTATCAAACCTTACGGATACGCCATCTGGGAAAACATGCGCGATGTCCTCGATGCCAAATTCAAAGAAACCGGACACTCCAATGCGTATTTCCCACTATTTATTCCGAAAAGTTACCTCAGCAAAGAAGCTGCACACGTCGATGGCTTTGCCAAAGAATGTGCCGTGGTTACGCACTATCGCCTCAAAAATGCCGAAGATGGCAGTGGCGTCATTGTCGATCCAGATGCCAAGCTCCAAGAAGAGCTGATCGTGCGTCCAACTTCCGAGACCATCATCTGGAATTCTTATAAAAACTGGATTCAATCATACCGCGATCTTCCCATTCTGATCAATCAGTGGGCCAATGTCGTGCGTTGGGAGATGCGTACGCGTTTATTTTTGCGCACTGCCGAATTCTTATGGCAAGAAGGACATACCGCCCACGCCACCAAAACCGAAGCCATCGCCGAAGCCGAGCAAATGCTCGATGTCTACGCTGATTTCGCCGAAAACTACATGGCTATGCCCGTGCTTAAAGGTCGCAAAACAGCAAGTGAACGCTTTGCAGGAGCTGAAGATACGCTTTGTATTGAAGCACTGATGCAAGACGGCAAAGCGCTGCAAGCAGGCACGAGCCATTTCCTTGGTCAAAATTTTGCCAAAGCATTTGAAGTTAAATTCGCAGACAAAGAAGGCAAACTCGACTACGTTTGGGCTACATCCTGGGGTGTTTCTACGCGCTTAATGGGCGCACTCATCATGACACATTCCGACGACGAAGGATTAGTTGTTCCACCAGCTTTGGCCCCGACCCAAGTAGTTGCCGTTCCAATCTATCGCACCGAAGAAGAACGCGAGCAAATCACCGCTAAATTCAAGCAGCTAGCACTTGAATTCAAAGCACAAGGCATCCGTTTCAAATACGACGACGACGACAACCGCCGTCCGGGCTGGAAATTCGCAGAATACGAGACCAAAGGTGTTCCGGTGCGCTTGGCAATGGGCCCACGCGATCTCGAAAACGGAAAAATTGAAGTCGCTCGCCGCGATACCAAAACCAAGGAAACCCTTGATTTTTCCAACCTCGTACCGACAATTGCTGCGCTGCTTCAAGATATCCAAGGCAACCTCTTGCAACGCGCCAAAGATTTCCGCGCCGCCAACACCCATACCGTTGACTCTTATGAGCAGTTCAAAATTGAAATCGAAAAAGGTGGTTTTTTCTTAGCCCATTGGGATGGCACCCCCGAAACCGAAGAGCTCATCAAGCAAGAAACCAAAGCAACCATCCGTTGTATTCCTTTTGATCAGGCACCTGAGCCCGGTTTTTGTATGGTGACAGGTAAGCCATCAGCCGGTCGTGTTGTTTTTGCCAAAGCGTATTAATGGCAGTATTTGCCTTTAAAGATTTTACAGTTCGTCAAGAAAGGAGTCCTTTAAAGGTCAGTACAGACGCTATCCTGTTGGGTGTAAGCGTCCAGCTCCCTCAAACCACCATCAAGGTTTTGGATGTCGGGACCGGCTCAGGAGTCATTTCTCTGCTCTTGGCTTCACGCTTTGCAAAAGCACAAATCACAGGCATAGACCCCGATGAAGGTGCTTTCGCAGATGCGCAATTCAATTTTTCACGAGCTAAATTTGCCCCTCAATTAAGCGCGCTTCACTGTGCGTTGGAAAGCTTGCCGAACGAGAAAAAATACGATGTCATCGTTTCTAACCCGCCTTACTTTTTAGATAGTTTGCCTTCTCAAATGGAAGCTGCCCAAACTGCCAAACACATCAGTAGGCAAGCCTTTTTTGCGTTGTTCGAGGAAATGATGCTGCGCTGCAAAGAGGACGGTCAGATTTGGCTCATTTTACCTGCTGAGCTCGCCCTGCAAACGCAAGCCTACTTTGAGCAACGGGCTTGGGGTCTTGCCCACAAACTTCAATTTCATGCCAATCCAGCTAAACCCAATAAACTTTGGGTCTTGTGTCTGCAGAAAAACGCGCAGATGCCTTCCGTTAAGGAGTATATGATTAGAGACGCCGATGGGAGCTACCACGCCGATTACCGCCAGCTTGCCGGGCCCTTTCATGACCGTCCGCTTTAAACTTTCTTTTTGAGTCTTTTGAGATCAGTACTCAGGCCAATTGTCTGGATACTGCCCGCTTTAGAATAAAATTGAACAGCGTAGTCGAGGTCAAAACGTTTGACATGTAGGCGCGTGCCAAAAGAAAAACCAGCAAGACCTGGAAAATCTTCGAGTTTGAGTTGTTGGCGTCGGTTGTAGTCGAAGCCCATACGCAGCTGAATTGCGCCTTTCGGGATCAATTCGAGCTGAAAATGGAGGTGGTTGGCAATTTTTTCACCAAAGGAGGGGATGTAGATAGGAATGGTATCGCCTGTAAGTGGATCTAAAGTTTCTTTGGCATTTGGATCGAGCCAAATGTTTTGAGAACGGTTCAGAGAGTGCCCAATTAAATGAAAACGAAAAGGCGCATGTGCCAAACGGTAGCTCACTCCTGCGTAGATGTCAAGGGGTAATTTGGATGCGGCTTGCGGCGTATAATCTTTCAAGATGAATCCCGCGTTTCTAAGCCCAATTGTGGCTACAAACAGTTCTTTAGGATGAATGAGGAGCGCAGACAAATTAGTAGAAACCCCAAAGGCACTAAAGCGTTCGAGATGAGACCCAAGGATATTGAACTGCGCACCTAAACGGAAATAAGGATTGGGTGCGTAAGCATAGCTGGTGCCAATGTTGTAGTCCAGCGCATTAAAAGTACCAAGTAGCTGCCCTTCTGCATTCGTTTGATTGAAATCACCGTAGTTCATGTAGCGAACATATGGTGCAAATACACCCCATTTTGTTTGGAGCGCTCCCACGAGTGTGCCGTAATGAACACCACTCGGTAAGATGCCCACAGAGGTGTGGTATTGTTGTTTCATTGCGGCATCGAGCAAAGCGGGTTGGTCTAGGCTCAGGCCTACTTCTTTATCCTGAAGCGCATATAGCTGCCCTCCAACTCCTGCGTTTTTGGCGTTGTCGAGTTGGTTTAAGTAGGTGAACGCTTGTGTGCCCCATGTATATTGGGCCTGCGCACAGAAAATTGAGCCGAAAAGAAAGAGGCAAACGTATTTCATAAGCAATAAACGCATAACGTGCTAAGAGATTGTGAAAATACAACAAAAAACAGCGACTTGCACTTTGGAACAATAATTGTATAGACCCAAAACATGAAGCCTACAAGTATCCCTCACCAGCAATTTGAAAGCCTCTATGTTGCTCAGCAACGGTTTTTCAAGCACATTATTGCGCGCTATTTTGATGGCGCCCAACAACAAGATGTTCTGCAAGACTTTGCACTTCATTTGTATGCCTTGTTTACCCAAAAACATGCTGCAGATGCACATCTTTTTGACTCCAAAGCTTGGTTGAGAACGGTTTTGGTTCACTATTGTATTTCGCAATTGCGCAAGGATAAGGCACAAAAAAACAGCGTGTGGAAGCAAACTACTGTCCATCATGTACTTGTTGCTCAGGAGGCCAGCAATTTACACGAGCTCGAACTGCAAACGCTTTATTTACAAGCGTTGGGTTGTGTTACTAAAAAAGAAGCCTTGATTTTAAAGATGAAATACGAATACAAGCGCAGTTCCAAGGAAATTGAACGCAGACTCGACGTGCAATACGTCGATGTCTTGATTGCGCGTATCAAAGCAAAAATCAAGAAGAAAATGGGTCGAATGGAGCTAGATTGGCTCTGATCATTTAGAATTCGAGGTGACGTTCTTTTTTATCAGGGTAGATATCCGCAATGGTGACCAAAATACCTGTTTCTTCGACGTTGCCAAAATCGGCATTGACAGCGGTGTCAAATGTACGCATGGTGGGTGATAGGTTCATGTAAATATTCATGAGCGGTGGTATGAACGTACCGCGCTCTCGCACAAACTGATTGAGGATTTTAAAAGCATCCTTAAATTCCAAGCCTTTAATTTGAGGAAGGTAATTGTGGCCACTCCTGAAATCAAGGGGGTGATAAGCGCGCAACAAATGATCGTTGTCGGGAAAGAAGTAATGCAAGAATTGCAGTAAAAAGTCACGGCCTTCATGGTCGTAGTCTGGATACATGGTAACCTTGCCAAAGAAGTACTTGATTTCTGGATAAAAACGGATCAGTGCACCGAGACCATCCCAAATGTTGTCGAGCGCAAACAAACCTTTCTTAGGATTGACTTGAGGTTGAAAATTGGGCTGTACCCAGCTTCTGCCTAATTCAATTGTATAGGGTAGAAAATCAGTTTTGAAAGGTTCGGTAAATTCAAAATAGTGTACCGTTGACAGATGAAAGGCGCCCTCAGTATCTTTGGCCTCGCCGCAAACTTTGTAGCGGTAGCCTCCGATGATTTCTTGGTCTTCTACCGACCAAACGATGAGTTGCTCGTATGCGTAGGGTCCGAAATCGTGCTCGTCTAGGTCCAGGGCTTCACCTGTTCCGCCGCCAGCTGCTCGAAACGTAAGTTCGCGCAAGCGTCCGATTTCTTGTAGAACCGCCGGCGAGTTACTGGCATTGACTCTGTATATCTCATTGCCGCCTTTACGGGTGCTGCGCAGAAAGCGCTCTGCATTTAATTCTTGGCGCAATACAGCTCTGTCTATAGGGTCAATTACTTTTTTCATAGCTTGGTTTGAGACTGTAAACATGGTTTTTTACCCAATTGGCTGCACTGTAGTCGTCGAGCGTTTTGGGAATGATTTCATTGGTAAGTGGCGCGCCAATTACAAAAGATATTTTGCCTTTTTTTTGCTTGTACATTTCGTCGGCCAGCAAGAACATTTCTATATTGGCTTTGATGCCCAAGCGTTTGCGCCATCTATTGATGCGGTAAAAAGTCTTGGATAAGCGCCCATCGATGTAAATCGGGATGATGGGCCGGTTCAGTTCTCGGGCGTAGGTCACAAAGGTTTTTTTCCATTCGGGCTCAATAATCTGGCCATAGTGAATGCGCGTCACCATTCCTGCAGGGAAGATGATGACTACTTGTTCTTTTTCAAAGGCACCCCGAATGTTTTGACGCACACCACCATTGTTGCGACCAAATTTATTGATGCCTACAAACAAGTTGGAAAGTTGCTTGATATTCAATAATAAATCATTGACAATTAAAGCAACATCCGGACGCTTTTCTCGGATAGCGTGAATGAGTGCAACGCCATCCATGCCACCCAACGGATGATTCAAGGCTAAAATTGCACCCCCGGTTTCGGGGATGTTTTCCAATCCTTCAACAGAGACTTCGATATCAAAGTAGTTGACAATGGCTTCGCAAAAGGCGTGGTCTTGAAGGTGGCCATTTTCAAGTAGAAAAGCGTTGATTTCGTCTTGGTGCAGTTTTCTTTTGAGAAAAGACAATACAAAGCGCGGCAACCACTTGAGCAAACGTGGGTTCTTGCTCTGGATGAGTGCCTCTAAATCAATTAAATCTTGCCTTGACATGCCGTAAAATTAAGAGGAATAATCGAAAGAAAGTTGGAGTCCGTCGAAAGCCAAGCTGACATTCGCAGGAAGTTTGGCACTAACGTCTGCGTGCAAGCCAAACAGATGCGAAATATGGGTGAGGTAGCTATGTTTGGGCTTGAGTTGTTCGATGAGTTGGAGTGCCTCTGCCAAATTGAAGTGCGAAGGATGCGGGAATTCATGGAGTGCATTGATAATAAGAATGTCAAGCCCTTGCAGTTTTTCTTTTTCTTTTGGGGTAATGGTCTTGGCGTCGGTGATGTAGGCCAGCTTTCCGAATCGGAAGCCCAAAACCTGCATTTTGTGATGCCATACTTCAACAGCTTCAAAAGAGTGCGCACCAATTTGAACGCTTCCTTTGTCAATATGATGGATGGCAAAACGCGGTACTCCGGGGTAAGGATCCGCTTCAAAAGCATAGTAAAATTCTCGCTTGAGCGCTTGTTCCACTTTTGGAGTGCAATAGACTGGAAAATGATCTTGGTGCTTGTAATTAAAGGCGCGGATGTCGTCTAGGCCTGCAATATGGTCTTTGTGTTCGTGGGTCAATAAAATGGCATCGAGGTGTTGGACTTTTTCTCGAAGCATTTGTGCGCGAAAATCGGGGCCGGCATCGATTCCGAGCACCAAACCAGGCA
>JAJTGF010000065.1 GCA_021299335.1 Cryomorphaceae bacterium | reverse complement strand
AACCGTTCTTACCAAAGACATCAACATCGATGTCAGTATCCACATGAAAAAAACAGATCTACATGGCATTCTCAAATGGGATGGCCGCGATCCGCGCTACGGCATGATCACCGGCATCAACAATGACTTGCGGATCAAAAAATGGTCGAAAGTAGAAACGCGCGGAGGTTCCGGTATTTTTCCAAAAGGCCTACCTGTTGGAAAGGTGAGTTTCACAGAGCCAATAGAAGGGCAAGCGCTTTGGAAAGTAGAAATTCGTTATTCGACCGACTACCGCCGCTTACAAAGGGTTTACATTATCAAAAACCTTCATTTAGCGGAACAAACAGCGTTAGAAGCCAGAATCCCCGAAGACGACGAATAACATGAATATCGTTTACAAACATATCATTCGCTTTGTGGTCTTTGCTTTCTTGCAAGCTTTGGTCTTCAATCAGCTCAATATCGGCTATGGCATACACCTCATGATCCAACCTTTATTTATCATGTTGTTGCCCTTTGAACTGACCGTCATTCCCATGATGGGCATTGCCTTTCTAATGGGTTTGGTGATCGATATTTTCTCCAACACCTATGGGCTCAACAGTTCTGCCTTGGTGCTCATGGCTTACCTCAGACCCATCGTTTTTAAATTTTATGGCCCCCGCGAGGGCTATGACCCACTCAAAGAACCAACTTCCCAAGACATGGGCTCAAGTTGGTTTGGGCTGGTCTATGGTTTGCTACTTGGTTTGCATACCTTTTGGTTCTTTTTGCTCGAAATTTTCGAAATTGGCCGTTTAGGTTTCATCTTGCAAAAGACCATCTTAAGTGGCGGGCTCTCATTCCTTTTAGCCCTCCTGATTCAAAGTTTTATTTTGAATAGCAAACAAAAGAAATGAACCTAGACGCGCGCCGAAATGTCATTCTCAGCTTCATCGTTCTGGTGGTGGGCATCTACCTCATCCGCCTTTTCTACATGCAGGTTATCGACGATACCTGGACGCTCAGGGCTCAAGAAATTGCCGAAAAACGCAAAGAAATTTTCCCGCCACGCGGCGTTATTTTCGATCGCAACGGCAAAAAAATTGTGACCAACCAAACATACTACAACCTCATGATGGTCGAGGACAGCATGGTCAATCTCGATACCGCTGCCTTTGCCAAACTCATCGGCTGGACTAAAAAACAAGTACGTCAACGCTTCAAGGAAATTGTTGAAGGCGAGGGCACATACTACAACAAAATCACTGGCAAGCGAACGCCGAATTACCAAAAAATCCGCGCTTATCCATTCTTGAAAGAGTTGACGCTAGAGGAGATGTCTAAAATTGCACCGCATCTCGACAATTTCAAGGGTTTTCATGAAGAAGCCACGAGTGCGCGCAATTACCCTTATAAAAGCGCTGCCAATATTTTGGGCTACCTCTCTGAGGTCTACCGCGAAGAAATCGAAGAAGATCGTTTTTACAAACCCGGAAACAATATTGGTCGGGCTGGAATAGAACGCTTCTATGAAAAGGAATTGCGTGGCGTTAAAGGCATCAAATACATTGTCACCTCAGCACTCAACAATGCTATTGAATCCTATGCCGATGGCAAGTACGACACCACTGCGCGTCAGGCGGATCCGCTCAAAATGGGGATGGATGTTGAGTTGCAAACGTATGGTGAAAAACTCATGAACAAGAAAAAAGGCTGTATTGTGGCCATTGAACCTTCTTCAGGTGAAATCCTCAGTATGGTCTCCGCACCGTCCTATGATCCAAATTTGTTGGTAGGGAAACGAAATATCAGTGCCAACTACCCCAAACTCGCCAACGATCCGAACCTGCCCCTATTCCCACGTCCGTTACAGGCAGAATATCCTCCAGGTTCAATCTTTAAACTGGTACAGAGTTTAATTGCGATGCAGGAAGGTGTCATTACCGCCAATACGGGTTTCCCCTGCGACAAAAGCCTCGTTGGTTGTCACAACCACCCCTCTGCACGAAATATTGCAGAAGCGATACAGTACTCTTGTAATCCCTATTACTACATGGCTGTCCGACGCATCATTCAACAAGGTGTGAAGAAGAATAATTTTGCCGATGCCGAATATGGCCTCAACAAATGGTATAAATACATCAGAAGTTTTGGCCTCGGCGACATCTTCGACACCGACGTCAGTGGCCAAAGACCAGGTCTTATTCCGAATCCGGCTTTCTATGACAAATGGTATGGTCATCATGCATGGGCCTTCTCTACGATTCGTTCTATTTCTATTGGACAAGGAGAAGTCAAATTGACCCCCCTACAGATGGCCAATATTGTAGCCATTATTGCCAACAAAGGTTGGTACTATACGCCGCATTTTGTGCGTTCTATTGGTAGAAAAGGGTCTTTGCCTCAATTCAAGAAAAAACGCTGGACCATGATCAATTACCAACATTTTGACCCTGTCATTGAGGGTATGCGCAGGGTAGTCAACGAAGCGGGTGGTACCGGAAAAATGGCGCGTTTAAATGACATCCTTGTTTGTGGCAAAACCGGAACCGTCCAAAACCCACATGGCGAAGACCACTCCGTATTCTTTGCTTTCGCCCCGATGAAAAAACCAAAAATAGCCGTAGCTGTTTTTGTTGAGAATGCCGGTTGGGGCGGTACCTGGGCAGCACCCATTGCCTCCTTGATCATTGAAAAATATTTAAAAGGAAAAATTTCCGACCCCGATAAAGAAAAGCGCATTTTAGAAGCGCAAATTGCTTATCAATTATCCAACTAATGCGCAAACAAGAAAGCCTTACCGAACACCTGGACTGGCCGCTTTTTGGCGCCTTGATCACCATGCTCTTAATGGGCTTTGCTACGGTTTATTCTGTTGCCTACAACGAGGAGGCGCCATCTATTTTTAATTTTTCTGAGAAATACGGCCGCCAACTTTTCTGGATTGTTTTTTCTTTGTTTTTAGGGCTACTCGTATTTTTAATTGACTCCGATATCTACCGAAAATTTGCCATCCCTATCTATTTATCGACACTTGTTTTGTTGGTGATCGTCCTCTTCATGCCTGCCGTACACGGAGCGCACGCTTGGCTGGGTGTGGGTTCTTTTGGGGTGCAGCCCGCTGAGTTTGCCAAAATTTCTACTTCTCTACTGCTTGCCAAATACATCAGTGGGCTCACCGTGAAGCAACAAACCACCGGAACCGTACTCACCGCAAGCAGTATTTTGCTCATCCCGATGATCCTCATTTTATTGCAACCCGATGCGGGTACATTTGTCGTATTTACCTCCTTTCTCTTCGTGATGTACCGCGAGGGCCTCACGTTTGACCCTATTTTGCTCAATTTTGTAAATGCCATTCCTGGCGTGCGCTACAAAGAAACATGGGTTGGGTCTCACTTTATCCCAATTCTCTTTGCAGTCGTCTTTTTGAGCATCATCACACTCTTACTCGATAGCGTTGTCTTCAACCTTTCATTATTTGGGCTCGACCTCGCTTTAAGTGGCTCTTCAGGTGTTATTTTTGGCTTGCTTTTGATTTATGCGCTTTCTTGGTTGCTTTTACAACGATTCAGTACGCGCCGTGAACGCTCTCGCATGATGGTCGTCTTGACCCTCGGTTTGCTGATAGGTAGCGCACTGAGCTTTGTTGTCGACAAGGGTTTTGACATGCTCCGACCACACCAAAAAGACCGCATCGAACTCTTCTTGGGTCTCCGCGAAGACCCGAACGGCGACGATTATAACCGTAACCGCGCAATGGCTGCGGTGGGCTCTGGTGGCTTTTTTGGCAAAGGTTACCGAGAAGCATCCGTTTCAAGTGTTCGTTCCAATCACGTCCCAGAGAGCGAAACCGACTTTATTTTTTGCCCTTTTGCAGAAGAATGGGGTTTTGTCGGTGTAGTGGTTTTATTCCTACTCTACTTTTTTGTCTTGTTCCGGATCATCATCATCGCGGAAAGACAACGCGCGGCGTTCAATAGAATTTACGCCTATTGCGTAGCCATGATCCTCTTTTATCACTTCGCGATCAATATTGGAATGAACATTGGCTTTGCGCCCGTTATCGGAATCCCCTTGCCCTTTTTTAGTTACGGTGGATCTTCCATGATGTCGTTCAGTGTCATGTTATTTATTTTATTAAAACTCGATGCCCAGCGCAAAGACGTTTTACGTTAATTAGTTGTAAATTTTAACTTATGAAAAGAAACGCAACTGTTTTAAATGAGCAAGAACAAAAGAAAATGACCAAATTGTTCTGGGCTGTTGCCTTGCTGCCTTTCTTTTTGGTAGCATGCTTGCTTTTGTTACAATCCGAAGACGACCTCCCTCCGGTTTCCATGCTCGATAATCCGCCAGAGTTACAAGCTTCATTGATCCTTGCCAAAAAAAGCGTCAAAGAAGATACCGTCATTGGCCGCTTTTGGCAAGTCAACCGCACCAGCGTCAAATACCGCGAAATTTCTCCGTATGTCACAGACGCACTGATTTCCACTGAAGACGAACGCTTTATCCAGCATTCGGGTGTCGATTTTCGCGCATTGGCTCGCTCCTTTACATCTTTTGGGCGTTCTGGCGGAGCATCCACAATACCTCAGCAGTTGGCAAAACTATTGTTCACCTTACAACAGCGTCAGCGCGAAGAAATTGCGCGCGCTAGTGGCACTAGACTCGAGCTGCCTTATGTCGGCGGTATACTCGGTAAGTTTAGACGGGTAAGTGAAAAAGCACGCGAAAACATCATCGCCAAACGCTTAGAGGAGCGCTTCACTAAGGAAGAAATCATCACGATGTACCTCAATCAGTTTGATTTTCTCTACAATGCAGTTGGCATCGAAAATGCCGCCCGCGTTTATTTTGATAAAAGACCCAAAGACCTGAGTAAGTCCGAGGCGGCAACACTTGTTGGGCTGTGCAAAAACCCAACTATCTACAACCCCTACAGCTTTCAAATCCGCAACTACCGCGCAAAAATTGCAGAAAGCAAAGGCATTGCACTGAGTGCCGTAAGTAAAGACGAAATTCTAGCTGCTCGCGCTAAAGATTCTACTGTTGCGCATTCCCGACGCAATCAGGTATTGTTTCAATGGCTCAAAAACAGCGAAAAAGGCAATGAGGCACTGCGCGCCAAAATTACCCGTGAAGAATACAACAAACTCATCCAAACTCCGATCGTAGTGCGCTACCGCTCGTTAGACCACAAAGAAGGCATGGCGCCCTATTTCAGAAAAGAGTTGCGCACAGAAGTTCAGTCCATCCTCTTGTCGAAAAAAGCGGATGGTACCTTTAAATACTTGCGCGAAGACGGCAACCCCTATGACATCGATGCCGACGGTCTAAAAATCTACACCACCCTGAACCCCACCATGCAGCGCTATGCAGAGCAAGCTGTCGAACGACACATCTACGAAGAACTCCAGCCGCAATTTGACCTCAATAATAAAGGGCTCAAGAACTATCCTTTCTCCAATAGCATCAAGCCTGAAATTGTAGAGCAAATCATGACTTCGGCTCGCCATAACTCAGACCGCTACAAAAAATTAGTGGCATTGGGTCTTTCTGAGGCTGAGATCAACAAAACATTCAACGAACCCGTTGAAATGAGCGTCTTTAGTCTCAAAGGAGAACGCGATACAGTCATGAGCCCCAATGACTCTATTCGCTACTATAAAGCTTTCTTGCACGCTGGTATGGTCTCCGTTGACCCGCGTACTGGCTTCGTGAAAGCTTGGGTAGGCGGTATCAATTTCAAACATTTCGGCTACGACCACGTTCGTCAAGGCAAGCGCCAAGTAGGATCTACTATCAAACCTTTCGTTTATGCCGCCGCGCTTTCCATGAAAGTCGTGAACCCTTGCACTGGTTTTTCTGCCGATGAATACTGCCTCGACCTCGTTGACCACAACACCAACAAAGTTGTGGGCCAATACTGCCCAGCTGGGCCCGCTGCACCAACAGTACGCGACGGTCTTGCACAGTCTTCCAACAAAGTAACAGTAGCGGTAATGGGTCGCATGGGTAATTTCAATCCAGTCCAAAAAACTGGAGGTCCCTACCAAATCGAAAAACTCCTCAAGAAAATGGAAATCGAACTCAATCCGAATGATGTCGTTCCGTCCATGTGCTTGGGCAGTATGGACCTTTCCTTATTACAAATGGTAGCTGCGCAATGTGTATTCCCTAACAACGGCATCTATATTCGTCCAACTTTTATTGAACGCATCACCGACCGCAATGGAAAAGTCATTTACAGCGCCACCGAACACCGCGAACAAGCGCTCAATTCCACTGTCGCTTATGAAATGCTCCAAATGATGAAGGGTGTTGTCAATTTCGGAACGGCCGGAAGCCTTCGCGGCGGACGCAGCTGGGGTGGCATCAGCGCACCAACCGCAGGAAAGACCGGAACCACACAAAACAACTCCGACGGCTGGTTTGTCGGAATCACTCCAGAATTAGTCACCGGTGTTTGGGTAGGAGCCGAAGACCGCGCCGTGCGCTTCAAGAGCATGACCTGGGGACAAGGAGGCCGGATGGCATTACCCATCTACGGATATTTCATGCAGAAAGTTTACAAAGACCCTGGCATAGCACTTTCCACCCGAGATTTCGATCCGCCTTCAGACTACGACCCTGCGGTCTATGATTGCACAGCTGCACCACAACCCGAAACTGTAGACGAATCAGAGGTTCCATTTGAATTTTAAGACATGAATAAAGTAGTAAAAGATCCTGCCCAGGCACTCCAAGGCATCCAAGACGGCATGACCCTCATGGTGGGTGGCTTTGGTTTGTGCGGAATCCCCGAAAACTCCATCGCAAGACTCGTCGAGATGGGCGTTAAAAACCTGACGTGTATCTCCAATAATGC
>JAJTGF010000064.1 GCA_021299335.1 Cryomorphaceae bacterium | reverse complement strand
AAATACTGTGACTCTTCTGGGCTATCTGCGGTGCTTATCGCCAACCGACTTTGCAAAGACACCAATGGTAAATTTGCGCTTACAGGCCTGCAACCAAGCGTACTCAAACTCATTGAAATCGCACAGCTCGACAAAGTGCTTACCATCGGGAATTCAAAAGACGCCGCGCTCGATTTACTCGCACAGTGAGTTTTGAACTCCACATACTCGGCTCAGGAGCAGCTTTGCCTACAAGTAAAAGACAAGCAACTGCTCAATACGTCAATTGCAACGAACGTCATATACTCATCGATTGTGCAGAAGGAACCCAACAACAATTGCGCAAATACGGCCTTAAACTCCAGAAAATTCAATATATCCTCATCTCTCACCTCCATGGTGATCATTTTTTTGGACTTCCAGGGCTCCTTTCTACCATGCATTTACTGGGCCGCAACAAGCGCTTGCAAATTTTCGGGCCTCCCGGATTAGAAGACCTCATCAAGGCTATGTTAGCAGCTGGTGGGCATCCGCTTGAATTTGATCTTTCTTTTCATACGATAGATCCAGGAAAAAACCAGCTCATTTTCGAGGACCGCCTCATTGAAATTTATGCATTTGCGCTCAAGCACCGAATCCCTACAATTGGATACAGAATCAACGAAAAACCCAAGGCACTCAATCTGGATAAAAAAGCAATTGCCAACGCTGGCCTACTCATTGAAGACTTTGCCAAGCTCAAAGCGGGTAAATCCATTGAACGAGCTGGAAAATTGTACGATTATAAAGATTTCACACTAGGTAGTGTACCTACCTATAGCTACGCCTATTGCTCGGATACGAAGCCAAGTCCAAATTATTTAGAAGCAATTGAAGGAGCAGACTTAGTATATCATGAGGCCACTTTTACGGAACAGCATTTAGAGCGTGCCAAAAGCACTTTTCACTCTACGGCAAAGCAAGCCGCAGAACAAGCCAAACGCGCCAAGTGCAAGTACCTTCTCTTAGGTCATTTTTCTTCGAGGTACGACGATGCGGTCATACATATTGCAGAAGCAAGCGCCGTGCATCCGGATGTAAAAGCTGCCGAAGACGGCATGCATATTGTGCTCGGGAAATGGTCTGCTACTTTTGGGAACGCTGGTAAAATACAAAAGCCACAATAGCAAAAAGCATATTAGGTAACCAAACCGACCAAAGCGTCGGGAAACCGACCTTAACAGCAGCAACAGTCAGCATTTTCATGGCAAAAATGTAAACAAAAATAAAGGCCAAGCCTATGGCAATGTTCATGCCGATGCCACCGCGCTTTTTTTGCGAGGCCACCGAAACGCCGATAATGGTAAGGATATAAGTGGCAAAAGGAAATGCAGTTCGTTGGTGGAGTTCGATTTCAAATTCTGGAACCAACTTAGAACCCTTTAACTTTTCGCGCTCAATGGCGTGTTTGAGCTCGGTAAAGGTGAGCGCTTGGGCTGCGTTGTCGCGTTGGGCCATCTCTTCTATGCGATAGACAAACGCGGTGTCTTTGTGTCGACCATGTATGAGCTTTGACTTCGGGAAATCATAATTTTTTTCGTAGTAGTCCGTGAGTTCCCACTGATTGGTTCCGGGTTTGTTTTTGGCAAAACGCGCGCGTAAAAAATAAATGGGCTCGTTGTTTTTATCCCATTTTTGAATAGTAAGGTCATTGATGCGCTGCTCTTGAGCATCATAGTTAGAAAAATACACCAGCTCATTGCCTGGATACTCCGCCTGGTAGTTATTGACAGTCAATACATCGCGGTAGTATCGTTCTTCAAAGGCCAAACGCACTTTGTTGGTTCTCGGAATGATCAAATGGTTGAGCACCAGGGACATGATGGTGAGAATTGTGGCACCAATGAAATAAGGTCTTAAAAAACGTGTCACGGGCCTTCCGGAAAACCATATCGGGATGATCTCTGTATTTTGAGCCATTTTGCCCGTAAACCAAATCACGGATAAAAAAATGATCATCGAGGAAAATGTGTTTCCGTAATACAGAATAAACGTAACGTAATACTTGAAGAAAATTTCTTGAAGGGGTGCTTTGTTGCTGATGAACTCACTCAATTTTTCGGAGATGTCAAAAACAACAGAAAATAACATAATGAGCCCCAGCATGAAAAAGAACGTGCTCAGGAATTTCTTGATGATATAACGATCGATGCGTTTGAGCATAGTTATAAGCGCTGGCCTAGTTTAGGAACGACTTGGTTTTTCCAGGCGACGAATTCACCGCTGGCAATTTTCTCGCGTGCCACGCGCATGAGTTCGAGGTAAAAGGCGAGGTTATGGATGGTCGCAATTTGAATACCCAAGTACTCACCTGTTTTGATGAGGTGGCGCAAATAAGCTTTGGTATAGACTTGATCAACCCAGACTTTACTTGAAGGATCTAACGAAGTAAAATCCTTGGCCCATTTCTCATTTTTAATATTGATAGTGCCCTCCCAGGTGTAAAGTAAACCATGGCGCGCATTTCTACTCGGCATCACGCAATCGAACATATCGACACCCAAAGCAATAGATTCCAACAAATTAATTGGCGTTCCGACACCCATTAAGTAGCGTGGCTTCTCAGTCGGCAAAATGTTGCACACTAAATCGGTCATTTCATAGAGTTCGTCATCGGGCTCGCCAACAGAAAGCCCGCCAATAGCGTTACCAACGGCATCAAAAGAAGCAATAGCTTGCGCGGATTCTTCTCGGAGGTCTTTATAAGTGCTGCCCTGAACGATTGGAAATAACGCTTGTTCGTAGCCATATTTAGGTTCAGTTTGATCCATGGCTGTAAAGCAACGGGCCAGCCAACGGTGCGTGAGGTGCATAGAGCGTTTGGCGTAGGCGTAATCGCAAGGATACGGCGTGCATTCGTCAAAAGCCATGATGATGTCTGCGCCAATACTGCGTTGAATTTCAATGGCGCGTTCTGGCGTAAAAAAATGATAGCTTCCATCGATATGTGATTGAAACTTAACCCCTTCTTCTTGTATTTTCCGCGATCCTGACAGTGAATAAACTTGATAGCCCCCGCTGTCTGTTAGAATTGGCCGCTCCCAACCTATGAACTGATGCAAACCACCTGCTGCTTCTAAAACTTCTGTGCCTGGTCTTAGAAACAAATGGTAGGTATTCCCCAAAATAATTTGCGCATTGATGTCGTCTCTGAGCTCTTGTTGGTGCACTCCTTTTACAGAACCAACGGTGCCAACCGGCATAAAAATAGGCGTCTCGATGGTGCCGTGAGCGGTGTGTAACCTTCCGAGGCGTGCTTTAGATTGAGAATCTGTTTTTAAAAGGTCAAAGTGCATAACAATGTTGAAAAATACCTGAAGCAAAGATACGGGTATTTAAATTCCCTAGACATCTTTGTACTCAGAGATGACTTACTTACCTAGCATTCAAAACGACTATTGGGCTTACCTCCTATTCAGTGCACTGTTGTTGGGTGCTATTCAATTGTTCTATGTATTTTATTTCTATGCAAGATTTGCCTACAGACGGAGCAAACCAAGCACTGATAACCCACAATACCCACCTGTTTCTGTGATTATTGCCGCGCGCAATGAATCCGACAACCTCTACGAACACCTACCCAGTATTCTCAGTCAGGACTACCCCAACTACGAAGTGATCGTTGTCAATAACCAAAGTATCGACGACAGCAACTGGATTTTAACGGCTTTTGCCCAGCAATTTCCGCAATTAAAGGTTGTAGAAATCTCGCGCAGCCCTCACCTCAAACCCGGTAAAAAACTACCCATCACGCTCGGTATCAAAGCGGCTACACACGATTTTTTTGTACTGACCGACGCCGATTGTCAGCCACTTAGCAACCAATGGCTCAAGTACATGATCAGCGGCGTATCAGCACAAAGGCAATTTGTGATTGGCTACAGCCCTTTTACCAAATCCAAAGGCTTTTTGAATAAACTCGTTCGTTATGACAACGCCTGGATGGGTGCCAGCTCATTCAGCTATGCACTTGCAGACAAACCATTCAAGGCAAGTGGCCGCAATTTAGCGTATACAAAAGCCTTATTCCAAAAAGTAAACGGTTTCAAATCCCACTACGCGATCAGTCCTGGTGACGACGACTTGCTGCTTCAAGATGCACTCCATTTCACAAAGGCTTGTGTCCAAGACGACCCCGCTTCGTTTGTGCGTTCAGCGGCCCCTAATACCTGGACCGATTGGTTCCGACAAAAAGCCAAATACCATATCAGCTCTGCTCGCTACCCATTTATTAAGAAAGTAATGTTAGGAATCTATCCGCTCAGCCTGATTTTGATGTGGTTTTCTTTTGTTGCTTTGTGCTTGAATTTAACTTACTTGCCCCTAGGCGCAAGTGTATTTATTGGAATTATTGCAATGAAATGGTGGCTTCAAGGCATCTGCTTTAAAAGACTCGGCGAAAAGAAACTCATGTTGTTTTTTCCAGTTTGGGATTTATTTTACAGCGTCCTGATGCCCATCGTTTATTACATCTCCGAAAGGCAAAAATATTACCGATGGTAGAAAACGAGCATTTATCTGAGAAAGCAAAGCACGACCTCAATTTGGTCGCTGCAGCGCGTTCTGGGAGCCAAGCAGCTTACGCTGACCTCATGGATCGCTACCGCGATTCCATTTACTTCATGATGCTCAAAATGGTGAAAAATTCGGACGATGCCGACGACCTCACTATCGAAGCCTTCGGCAAAGCTTTTGCGCGCCTTGACCAATACTCGCCGAGCTTTGCCTTCAGTACTTGGTTATTTAAAATCGCGTCCAACAACTGTATCGACTTTATCAGAAAAAAACGCATCGAAGTGACGTCTATAGACAGAGGTATTACGACCAGCGATGGCGAACGCATGCACATCGATGCTAAATCACAAACCCTGAACCCAGAAGAAACGATCATCCAAGGCCAACGCCTCGTGCACATGCGTCTTTTGGTGAGTAAACTCAAACCGAAATACCGCGAACTCGTCGAGAAGCGCTATTTTGAAGAAAAAAGCTACGAAGAAATTGCCGAAGAATTGAATCTACCACTCGGCACTGTCAAGGCTCAATTGTTTCGCGCGAGAGACTTTTTAGCCGCCATGATGCAGCAGACCAAAGACAGCATTTAATGTCACTCCTCGAGCAGTATTTTCCAGATTTAAGCCCAGAGCAAAAACAACAATTTGCAGCCCTAGAAGGGCTCTATCAGACTTGGAATGCTCAAATCAATGTTATTTCACGCAAAGACACTGATCACTTTTATGAACGCCATGTATTGCATTCCTTAGCCATTGCAAAAGTGGTCACCTTTTTACCAGGTGCAGCAATTTTAGATATTGGCACAGGAGGAGGTTTTCCAGGAATTCCACTGGCTATTCTTTATCCCGAAGTTGATTTTCACTTAGTTGATTCTATTGGAAAGAAGATCAAAGTAGTGCAGGAAGTAGCCAATAGCCTTGGCCTTACAAATGTCCGGGCAAGTCATGCTAGGGCTGAAACAATCAAAGATCGCTACGATTTTATTGTGAGCAGAGCCGTTACCCAAATGCCGGTGTTCTTAACTTGGGTAAAAGGAAAAAGCGCGACAAAAAACAAGCATTCCTTTAAAAATGGAATTCTATATCTCAAAGGTGGAGACCTCAGCGAAGAACTCGCTGGCATCAAATATCCTTGCAAAGAGTTCCCTATTGCAAATTTCTACAAAGAAGCGTTTTTCGAGACGAAAAAGGTAGTTTACGTTCAGCTCGTGCCTTAGCACTTAATGCTTAAAGAGAAGGACCGAAGCATAGGCTTTGATAGCGCGTTTCTCACCAAAAGAATCTACCTTTTCGTGGGTTGTAGCTTTGATACTCAACTCTTCGGGTAACAGATTTAAGATTGCACCTAAAACTGCCTGCATTTTTTCGATATGCGGATTTACTTTTGGGGTTTCAAGAATTACCGTTGCATCAATATTCACGATGCCATAGCCTTTTTCACTGATCAATTGAAACACTTTTTCAAGTAAGATTTTAGAATCAATGCCTTTGAATTGGGGGTCTTGATCTGAGAAATGAAAACCGATGTCGCGCAAGGCCAAAGCACCTAAAAGTGCATCGCAAATAGCATGAATCAAGACGTCTGCATCAGAGTGCCCTACAGCTCCGAACTCCGACGGGATTTGAATACCGCCAATCCAGAGCGGATACCCCGCTGCGAGTTGGTGTACATCTACGCCGTAGCCAATGCGTAAGTTTGGTTTGTGTTGCATTTAGTTACCGCCTAAATTGAGTCTTAATGTAAAGCGCAAGGTATTGGCTAGCGGGCTCTGACGGCCATTCAAGGAAGCCAAGTAAGAAAAGTCGATGGCAAACATATTGTACTTGAGTGAGGCTCCTAAGTTCAGGAATTGGCGGTTACCTTTGTTTTTGTTTTCGTAAAAAACACCTCCGCGCAAGGCCAACACATCGCTGTACCACCATTCTGCACCTGCCGCAATATTGATTTCGGCTAATTCTTCTTTCAAACGGGTTCCTTTCACAATTTGGTAAGTACCGTCTGTGTTTTGAATGTAGTCGCCGTTTTCATCTTCGGCCAGCACGCCAGGAGCATCATAGAAAGATTGCATCATAGAGGTAATGATACCTACATCGCCGTTCATACCGGCTAACATCACGTAGTCGCCGTCGATGAGTTTGTAAATGGCTGGCGTCGGAACCAACAAACGTTGGAGGTCGAGAGAAAACGTAACCTTGTTGTATTCGTCGAATTCAGCTAAAAAGCTATTGCCAATTTTGAGGTTCATCGGGATGAAATCGCGGCGAGATAACTCTGAATACGAAACTTTGTTTCCAATGTTATTGATCGTCATGCCGAAAGT
>JAJTGF010000063.1 GCA_021299335.1 Cryomorphaceae bacterium | reverse complement strand
AATTGGTAAACAACTGCAAATTCGCGGCCTGCAGACTCAGGGTAATGAACCCCGGCGATGTTGGTGAGGTAATTGACACTGAGGTCTTGGTGCTGCTGCAACCAAGAGATGGCTTCGTGAATGCGTGCTGGCGTCATTTCGATGTTGAGCATGCCAAATGCTTCTTCATGGGTTAAAACATCGGCGCCGAAGGCAGCTTGAATAGCGGAAAGGTATTCTTGGTTATTTTGATTCTGCATGTTGATCGATGTCGATTTCGTATGTTCCTAATAAATGCTTGTATTCTTCGGAATAGCGTCTGCGGTTCGATTCTTTTTTGACCAGTTCATGGATGTTCATGACACCTTCAATGATTTGTTCTGGGCGTGGAGGGCAACCTGGCACATAGACGTCTACCGGTATGATGCGATCGATGCCTTGCAAAACAGAATACGTATCAAAAATACCACCCGAACATGCGCACGCACCAACAGATAAAACCCATTTTGGCTCTGCCATTTGTTCGTAAACACGTTTGAGTACGGGGCCGAGCTTTTTAGAAATGGTTCCGGCTACAATGAGTAGGTCTGCTTGACGCGGCGTAAAGGACATGCGCTCCATTCCAAAACGAGAGAGGTCGTAGGCACTACCCATGGTGGCCATGAATTCGATGCCGCAACAAGAGGTCGCAAATGGCAAAGGCCAAACGGAGTTGGCACGGGCAAGCGCAATGGCTTTGTCGAGGGTGGTTAGCTGATAACCTTCCCCGTTAATGGTTTCGAGGTCTTCTGTTTTTCCCATTCTAATGCTCCTTTTTTATAGATATAGTAAAACCCGGTCAAGAAAAAACCGACAAACATAATAACTGCGAGTAATCCTTCTAGTTTGAGCTCGTAAAAATTCACGGCGTAAGGATAAAAGAAAATGACCTCTACGTCAAACAACACAAAGAGGATGGCTGTCATGAAGTAGCGGATGGATACCGGAAAACGTGCGTTGCCCTGTGCGTCAATACCACACTCAAAGTTGTCGTCTTTTTTGGCAGAGTTGATTCTGGGAGTCAGTTTGTGCGTGACAAAGAGTGTGAAAATAACAAAACCTGCTGCGACGGCAATTTGCATCAGCAGCGGTAGGTAGTTAGCGCTAGTGGCAGTTTCCATGGGCGTATTTTAAAATAGTAACTAAAGTTACTTTACTTGGTTTGTTTAGCGCCACAAATTTACCTTTTAGTTTGGTACTGACACAAAAAAAGCCGAGAAAAAATTCCCGGCTTCTAATTTAGAATGCTTATGAACTACTTAATCTGAAATCGCAAGCCAATGTTTGAGAAATTTCCTGCGCTAAAGCTGGTTCCGAGTCCCGCAATTTGATTGATATTAAAGCCAGGTCTGAGCTCCATGTATAAGTGTACGGGCATCCAGAATTCACGTTTTTTACCTACCTGAAAATCTATGCCAAGTGGTGCGTATACGCCAAAACCGAAACCGCCTTTGTTTTCGAAAGTTTCTTGTTCATGTGTGCCACTGTCAAAGAGCATATCGTTGAACATATACATGCCGCCGAAGTCTCCATAAGGTGAAACGTGGTGATGAATGTTTGTAACGCAATTGTAACTCAGTCCAAAATTGGCACCGATTCCGCCGAAGAAACTCCAACGTTTGTCTGCTTTGTAACGGAAAATGAGCGAGGCATCTAGGCGCAGCTGCTCTTGTGAGTAGGTCGCATTATAGCTATGTGTGCTGAAAGAATCTACAAAAAATTGATCGCCAGTCTGTGAACTCGTGAGGGTGTCGATACGAAAAGATTCTGTGTAGGATCCGCCGGTGGAAAGCGCATTATTTTGATTGGTATGCATGAGTCCCAAACGAAGGGTTGCGTTGGGCATTTTACCCATCTTCAGACCAACACTCAAAGACTGAGATTGACCGGGAAAGCTTAAATTAAAAAAGGGATAGCTTTGGTAAGCGCTCAAATCTTGATGAAGCAGCACAGACTGGGGTGCCAAGGTCTGAAAATCGGCAATACTGCCTTTTGATGCACCAAAAAAAGCACCAGATTGCAAATAGACGCCTTCGATACTCACTTGGGCTTGAAAGCAACCCCAACTAAATAACGCTACACTTAGAACTAATTTTTTCATAAATAATTTTTTGTTTGTTACAACGACGTTGTCCTTATTTTATTGTTACAAGCTTGATGAAATTTTGCCCACTGACCGAGCTGCATTTCAAGATGTAGGTGCCGCTCGGGAGGTCTTGGATATCAATTTGTGTTTGCGCAGTGAATGCCCCAGACTTCACGGTTTTACCTAGTGCATTGAAGATGACATAAGTCAGTTTTTCATTTGGCCCTTTCACGTTCAGCACCTCCGCGCTCGGATTCGGATAAACTTCTAGGAGAGGCAATGACGCCAATGTTGGGTCGTTCAAACCTAAGGTGGGGTCGGCACTCACGCCGCCATTGCCGTTGATGATCCAGTTACTTGGGTCTATTCCAATTGTTCCAGTTAAAGTACCAAAATTAGAAAGTGTGAAGAGTTGTGAATTGCTTGTGATATCAAATCTAATGATGGTGTCAGCCTGACCCTGTCTGAACAACCTCAATGAGATTGGGTTGGTAAAGGTAGGGGTAATGCTGGGCATTGACGCCGAATGCGAAATTTCTAAAAGGAGGTCATTGCCTACTTGGTTGTATTGTACTTGATAGGTCGGAAAACCTTCGCCAAAGTACCATTGCTCAAAAAAGGCGTCCAAATTGATATTGCAGAAATTGGCCACATGATTTTTGAAGTCTAGGCCCGTTGCCGTACTATTAGAAAAAGTACTTTGAAAATCTTGCAGCGCTGCAAAAAAGAGGTTGTCATTGTTGATCAAGTAGCGCAGTGTGTGAATGATTCCCGCGCCTTTATCATAGGTGAGGCGCCCGCTAAAAATTCGGGCCTCGTTCAGCGAATCCAAGACCCAAACGCTACCTCCAGGTTGGTTCATGACACTCTGGTGAACCTGCGTCATATGATTAGCTTGTTGCCCATTGTACAGCGCGGCAAGCATTAAATATTCGCTGTAAGAGGCGAATCCTTCATTGATCCAGATATCGCACCAAGACGCACAGGTAACGTTATTGCCCCACCATTGATGTGCGAGTTCGTGAGCGGTGAGTGTTTTTTCGAAAAAGCCTTGCGTGGTCATGGTTTGGTGTTCCATTCCGCCGCCTATTGGCGCCATGCAATGCCCATATTTTTCATCGGCAAAAGGGTAGGGGCCAAATTGCGTAGCAAACAGTTCCATAAAGTCAGCGGTTTCATTGATCTCATCTATAAAATTTGGAAGGGTACCTGGGTTGTCATAAATGTAGTTTTGAATGAGAACGGGAGCAGTACTTCCTTGCGGATTCGCAAAGACGTTGTATTCGACATATTTGGCTACAGCAACCGAAATGAGGTAGTAATCTATTGGGTGGCGGTGTTTCCATTCATAGCGCGTGAAGCCATTGCCCAATGGGACCACATTTTCTAATACGCCATTTGACCCCGCCTTACAAGAGTCAGGAACCGTAATCGCTACCGCGCAAGAATCTGCTTTATCGGTCAGGCTCTGCTTGACGGCAAACCATTCGTAGGCAGAGAAGGGCTCAGATAAGGACCAAACAACTTTGTTGCCCCAGCTTGGCGAGCTGCCTGCTGTGAGCCCGCTTCCGCCCAATGGATTGGTTTGAGCGGTTGGGGGTGTGCCCGCGTAGCTTACTTTGATCACAAAATTGGTCTGTGCTTGGGCATTGATCGGCACCCGCACTTTATTTGAAACTCTATTGTAAGTAACTGCTATTCCGTTGACTTTTACTTCGCTGATCAATAAACTTTCAAATAATTCAAATAAAGCGGAATCTAAATATTCCAGTGCAATGGCATGGATTTCTACGCTGCCACTTAGGTTGGTAGAAATATTGTTCATATTCAAATCCAGGTTGTAAAAATGAACGTCATACTTTTCAGTCTCAGCAATTTCAGCTACGCTGAGCGATGCACTTTTTGGATGCCAAGTTTTTGCCGCTTTTCTCGATGCACAAGTTCCGGAGTTGTCTTGAGAAAAAGTAAGAAAGGTGTTGATGAAGAAAAAGAGGAGAAATAGATTTTTCATACGTTTGATTTGAAACGAAATTAAACAAACTTTCGGTAGTTGCTTTTTATTTGGCTAACTTTGTTATATGCGTTTGTTTAGCATTGTTTTAGCTTTTTATTTTGGTTTGCTTTCGTTGGCTCCCAATTGGCAAGGCTTGGAGTTTTTTAAGCTCGATGCTCTTTTTGAACATTATGCGCAATACCAAGAAGAAAAAACAAACGACGGATTCTGGAGTTTTGTCAAAGAACATTACCTCCAACAGGTCAATGAGAACCAACACGAACACCGCGAATTACCCTTCAAATCAGTTCAGGCCAATGTCCTCATCACGCTTTTTATGCCCGTCAATGGCACAAGCGTTGTATTTGAAGAATTTACACCCCAACTGATTTCCTCTCCTATTGTTACGCCACCCACTGCCATCAACATCAATGACTTTTTTGAATGTTGGCATCCCCCTCAATTGGTTTAGCTTCAAGTTCTTTTGAATCTATTTATCTAATTGAGTTTTTATGTTAAATCGCATCATTTATTGGTCGATACACAACAAATTAATTGTTGCCGTACTGACCCTCGCCCTCATCGTCTGGGGCTTTTTTTCCTTATCGAAGTTACCAATAGATGCCGTTCCGGACATCACCCATAACCAAGTGCAGGTCGTGACCAGCGCGCCTTCTTCTAGTGCGCTAGATATCGAGCGTTTCGTCACTTTTCCGGTAGAGCAAACCATGGCCACAATCCCCGGCATCGAAGAAATCCGTTCTTTTAGCCGCTTTGGATTGAGTGTCGTGACCATCGTTTTCACAGAAGATACCGATATCTATTGGGCACGCCAGCAAGTGCAAGAAAGGCTCTCAGAGGCTAAAAACAGCATACCTACAGGTTTCGGCGAACCATCAATGGCTCCGCTCAGCACAGGCCTTGGCGAAATCTACCAATACACCTTGCGTGCCAAGAAGGGCTATGCCAATCGGTTCAGCCCCGCCGATTTGCGCAGCATCCAAGATTGGGTCATTCGCCGTCAATTACTTGGTGTCAAGGGCGTCGCGGACGTCAGTGGTTTTGGCGGCGAGCTCAAGACCTATGAAATCGCAATTGATCCGCTTCTGCTCAAAGCGCACGAAATCACACTAGACGAGGTATTTACAGCTGTAGCGCAAAACAACGAGAATACCGGCGGTGCCTACATCGAGCGCCACCACATGACTACCTATATCCGCACAGAAGGTTTGGTGGGCAGCCTGGCAGATATCGAAAATATCCAAATCAATCACCCGACGGGCGAAGCGCCAGTTTATATCCGCGATATTGCGGAAGTCCAATACGGTTCTCAGGTCAGGTACGGCGCACTCACTTACAACGACGAAGGAGAAGCAGTTGGCGGAATTGTCTTGATGTTGAAAGGCGCCAATTCTTCTGAGGTCATCGACCTCGTCAAGGAACGCATGGCCCAAATTGAGTCAAATTTGCCAGAAGGAGTGGAGCTCGAGGTCTACCTCGATCGCACCAATCTGGTCGATCGTGCCATTCACACCGTGAGTACCAATCTAATCGAGGGGGCACTCATCGTTATTTTTGTTTTGGTATTGCTGCTCGGAAATTTGAGAGCTGGGCTCATCGTCGCCTCCGTGATTCCATTAGCAATGCTATTCGCCATTGCCCTGATGAACATCTTTGGGGTTTCAGGAAACCTTATGTCATTAGGAGCCCTTGATTTTGGACTGATTGTCGATGGTGCCGTGATTATTGTAGAATCTACCTTGCATTTGTTGCAACACCGGTGCAGTAAGCAACTGTCCCAGGCAGATATGAATGCAGAAGTCTATCACTCTGCTTCTAAATTCAGCAAGAGTGCTGTTTTTGGGCAAATCATCATTTTAGTGGTTTACCTTCCGATCCTTGCCCTAGTTGGCATCGAGGGTAAAATGTTCAAGCCAATGGCGCAAACGGTTATTTTCGCAATTCTAGGTGCCTTGCTGCTCTCTCTTACTTATGTTCCTATGATTTCCTCTATGGTGCTCTCCAAGAAAATGCAGTCAAAAGTGAGCGTCTCAGACAAAATCGTAAAGGCCATTCAAAAACAATATACGCCGCTTCTTGGCAAGGTATTGCGCAAGCAAAAATGGATCCTCGCAGGTGTTGTTGTGCTATTTGTTACTGCTCTCTTGCTGTTTAATCGCTTGGGCGCAGAATTCATCCCTTCTCTAGACGAAGGTGATTTTGCCGTAGAAACCCGACTCATGACAGGTTCGGGTCTCAACAAAACGATCGATGTCACGACCAAGGCCTCTCGTATTTTGCTACAAAAATTTCCGGAAATCAAGCAAGTTGTGGGTAAAATAGGCACTGCTGAAATTCCGACAGATCCCATGCCCATGGAAGCCTGCGACCTCATGCTCATTCTCAAAGACAAAGACGAGTGGGTGAGTGCTGAGTCGAAAGAAGAGCTTGCGAGCAAAATGCAAGCAACGCTCGAAGCCCAACTGCCGAGTGTCTCTTTTGGTTTTCAGCAGCCTATTCAAATGCGCTTCAATGAGCTCATGACCGGTGCCAAGCAAGATGTCGTCGTGAAAGTTTACGGTGAAGATTTTGAAAAATTAACGGCCTATGCCAAACAAATTGGTGGCCTTGCCAAAAATATCGGAGGTGTTCAAGATGTATATGTCGAAGAACTTTCCGGTTTGCCGCAGCTTATTGTGCGCTACAACCGCGATGCTTTGGCCCGCTATCAAGTGAGTATAGAGGAGGTCAACCGCGCCGTCAACCTCGGTTTTGCGGGGCAAATAGCGGGTTATGTCTTTGAAGGTGAACGCAAATTTCAGTTGGTCGTCAAGTTGCGTCAGTCAGACCGCGCACAACTTACCGATATCGAACAACTCTATG
>JAJTGF010000062.1 GCA_021299335.1 Cryomorphaceae bacterium | reverse complement strand
CCTTACACAGCGCAGGCGCCATGCTCAATCTCGTCGGTGAAAAAGGATATAATGGTCCGGTCGTCTATGAAGGCCTAGAAGAAGTCTTGCAAATTCCTGGAGTGCATCCGCACCTTTACGGCAAAGCACAAACCAAGCCCTTTCGCAAAATGGGTCATGTCACCATCAGTGCGCCAAACATGACTGAAGTGCGCAGCAAAGCAGAAAAAGTAAAAAATACCATCCGCGTTGTTTCCAAATAAATTGGATTGAACAAAAAAAGAGCCGCGAATGCGGCTCTTTTCATATCAGCAAAGATTTCAATCTTAGTGAATCATCAATTTCTTTTGAATGTGCTGGCCATTCATCTCTAGTTCTACTAAATAGAGACCAGCTGCAAAATTGGCGGTGTTCAAGCCAATTTCAAAATCACCTTGCATGCTTCCGTACTGACGCGCTTGTAAGATGTTCCCTTTGGCATCCAATACGCGAATGCTCACAGGAGCCGCAGCAGGAATGTGTAAGTTGATATTGGTGAAGTCGTTGGCTGGGTTTGGAGCGATCGTCAACATTTGTTCAAGGTTGATGGCACCGATCAATTCCTCTACACCAACATATCCATTTTGAACCGCTTCTGGAATCGTAGTGTAACCCGCGTTGTCAATTTTACCTTGTGGGTCAATGAGCATACCTACAATATGCATTTGGGTTTCGTCCCAAGTTGCAGGCAAAGTAAAGCTAAAGTTTGCAGTGTAATCATCGCCAACAGCGGTGGTAGCAGCAATTACGCCGGTTTGACCTGCAAAACTTGGCGCAATGGCACGCGCTACGTGGTCGTAGACCATTTGTGCAGCTGGAACTGGGTTGGGCAAGCTTTCAAAACCTCCCATTGTTCCATTATTACCTCCGGCATAGGCGTTCGATTGATTGTAGCCATTACCAGAACCTGTGACGCCATCTTCGGTGAGTACACATGCTACTTTATAGGAACCGTTTGTCGCTTGCATCATTTCTGTTGTGACAGAAACATTGAGCACGCGTGTTACAGGATCCCAATTTGCACCATTCATCAGCACCCCTTTTGGTGCTGTTTGCAAACGCGTAAAGAAATCCGAACTCATTTGGGATGGGTCTACATCTCCAACGCGGTCAACCAATGAACTTGGGTAACCACCAATAAGTCCGCCAATACCGGCGTCGTAGTCAGCAACCACCATTGGATCTCCGTTGTGAACGGCAATACCCGCCCAAAAACCATTATAATCATTTGCAAATTTGTCCATAAAGACAGCACCGCGTGGACACCACTGACACCACGTACCAGTTGCTTCTTCGCCTACAACAATTTTACCTGCTGCTGGCACCACTGGATCAACCTCTTGGCTAAGGGTGTTATCTGCCGCGTTGTCGTCGTTGCCGCCATTGATATTGGAAATGGTCACTACCGCATTATTGAGACCTGGAACCAAAGCTACTGTTGGCATACTTACTTCATAACTTGCAATACTCGCTACATTGACGCCAGTCACATTTTGTGAATAGTTTTGTCCGTTGTAGCTGAGATTGACATCAAAAGAGGTCAAGGCGTTTTGCCCAGCATTCAATATAGAAACCGTCGGTGTAACATTTTGACCTGCGATGCTTCCGCCCATATCAAGTGATCCGACCATTGCGTTGAGTGCAGACAAGGTGTAGGTTTGGTGATCAAAACTCACGTTATCCATGAAGAATTGGTTGTTTTGCAGCGGGAAAAAATCAGCTGAAGCCACGGAATTGACACCGTTTACCCATGTACCTACCAGTTGGTTGTCTACATAGGCCTTCCAGACATGCAACGTGAGGTTTGCTTCGATTTTGAGATTGAACCATGTGGCTTGCGGGTAGGCCGTTAAGCAAAGATTCGGTGTGTTGCCATCATCGATGGCTAATTCACCGGCGTCCATATGAACGTTCAAAGCCCACACAGAACCAATCGACTGACTTCCTTGTAAATTGTAATAAGCACCTTTGCCGCTGTTGACGTAAAAATCTGCACTTAAAGTGAAAATTCCTGAATTGTAAAGCTGACCAAAAGTTAGGACGACATCTTGAGGGCCGCCATTGGCAGAAGTAGAAGAAAAATAAACGGAGTGTGGCGCACTGGCCGCTTGGTTGTTGGTCGTTGTGACATCTTCTGCACCGCCTTGAGTCCCGGACCAAGTTGTCCAGTTATTGGATTGAGGCCCGATATAAGAACCCAATGCGTAATTGTCAAAATTGTCGGAAAAAAGCTGGGCTGAGGCCAGGTGGGCACTGAGGATACCCATTAAAAGGATCGCGTTTCTTTTCATAGTTTTGGCTTATTTGAGAGCCAAAAGTTAAGTAAATGACCTGAATAAAACTAATTTATGCTTTTACTTTTGCCAAATAACGCAAAACCTCGGCTGCGCCCATGAGTCCAAAAAGGGCAGGCATGTAGCTAACAGTTCCGTAGAAACTCTTTTTATAACGGGTGCCGTCTGTCATCTTGAGGGAATGTGGCTGTTGGATTTCTGTGGAAAAAACCACCTTTACTCCTCTGTACGACGCATTTTTGCGCTTCATGCGTTTTTTAATGTGAGCCCCAAGCTTACAACCGGAAAGTTGTTCCATGTTGGCCACGCGCACCTGTGTAGGATCGGTTTTACCCCCGGCACCCATATGAGAAATGATTTTCACTTTCAAGCGCTTGCATGCGAGAATCCATTCTAGTTTAGGCGTCACGGAGTCAATGCAGTCCATGACGTAATCTGGCTGGTCTTCTTGTAAAATTTGCCAAACACGTTCGGGCAAAACAAACTCTTCAATGACGGTTAGCTGACATTCAGGGTTGATGTCTTTGATTCTTTCGGCGAGCACCACCGCTTTGTTTCTTCCCAAAGAAGAATCTAGTGCCGTCAATTGCCTGTTTTTGTTGGTCGCGTCAAAGGCATCTCCGTCGATCAGTGTGATGCGGCCCACACCGCCGCGCGCAATGAACTCAGCTGCGAATGAACCAATACCGCCCAAACCCACAATTAGGACATGTGCCGCTTGGAGTTGCTGCATGCTTTGGCTACTCATCAGGAGTTCGGTGCGTTCTAACCAGTTTGTCATTTTCGACTTATTTCGCGCCAAAATTACTATATTCGGCCAAATTAATGTGAACAAACTATGGAACAAACTATTCAAAAAGGACACCCTAAGGGGCTCTACCTGCTCTTTGTAACAGAGATGTGGGAACGTTTTAGCTATTATGGCATGCGTGCCATTCTGATGCTTTTTATGACCAAAGCACTTTTATTTGACTCAGAATTCGCCTCGGGCCTTTACGGTAATTACACAGGACTTGTTTACCTTACCCCGCTGATCGGTGGCTATATTTCTGACCGCTATTGGGGAAATCGCAAATCTATTTTAGTGGGTGGTATCATTATGGCCATTGGCCAATTTATGTTATTCTTCTCTGCAAGTTCGTTAGGCACTTCATTTGCTTCCATCGCATTTTATATCGGCTTGCTTTCCTTGATCATTGGAAATGGTTTTTTCAAACCAAATATTTCAACAATGGTCAACCAACTTTATGCACCTGGCGACAAACGCGTAGATGGCGCCTTCTCTATTTTCTATATGGGTATCAACCTCGGTGCGTTTTTCTCACCTTTGGTATGTGGTACACTTGCAGAAAAAGTAGACTACCGCTGGGGCTTTTTGGCAGCCGGTATCGGAATGCTCATTGGCGTTGCCGTTTTTGAATTACTCAAAAATAAATACATCGTTTCTGCCGATGGCGAAATTGTAGGTGGCAAACCAAAACCTTATGAAAAACCTGTTGAAGAAGCGAAAGAAGAGAAAACCACTGCTGCAAATGCTATTCAGCGCATCGCACTTTGGCTGGCTGTTTATGGCGCCCTCTGGTATGTTTTCATGCAACTTGTTGGCTTCAATTTTGTCTCTACCCTCATTTTTGCCACTTCCATTGCCGCTTCTGGCTTTGTGATCACTGATCCTTCGCTTTCAAAAATTGAGCGTTCGCGCATTATCGTGATTTACATCATTGCGTTTTTCGTCATTTTCTTCTGGTCGGCATTTGAACAAGCCGGTGCATCACTCACGCTATTTGCAGATCAGCAAACCGACCGCACCATTTTTGGTTGGGAAATGCCTGCTTCTTACTTCCAATCTGTCAACCCGTTAGCCATTATCATCTTTGCACCACTTTTTGCGGTACTTTGGGGTTATTTGGGCAAACGCAATATGGAACCAGCTTCTCCGGTCAAACAAGCCGTAGGTCTATTCCTATTAGCAATTGGCTATTTTATCATTGCAGTTGGGGTTTCTGGGGTTGAAGGCTCTACCAAAACGAGTATGTTTTGGTTGCTCAGCATGTATTTAGTGCACACCCTAGGTGAACTTTGCCTTTCCCCGATTGGTTTGTCGATGGTAGCGCGTCTGGCGCCAATGCGCTTGGGCTCTTTGCTCATGGGTATTTGGTTCATGAGCAACGCCATGGCCAACGACTTTGCAGGGATGCTTTCTAAATTGTATCCAGAACAATACGTTAAAGTTCAAACCGTTCTTGCTCAAGAAGCGTCAAGTAAGGTTCAGTTGCTAGAGCGCAAAGAAGGACAAGACGAATTACTTGCCGAGCCTAAAACTTTCGGTGATCAAGATTATGTGGCTATTTCTTCTGTGAACTTTAGCAAAATCAAAGCAAAGGCAAAAAGAGATGCAGCCTTCAAACAAATCACTACTGATTCTCAAGTACAAGAAAAATCATTCTTTGGCTTTAAGGTCAATTCGTTGTATAGCTTCTTCATGGTCTTTGTTTTCATGGGCGGAATAGCCGCAATTATCCTGTTCTTACTCCAAAAGAAACTACTTTCCATGATGCACGGCATCCGTTAAATTTTAATCCTTACCTATGTTTGGTTCAAAACATCCAAAAGCGCTCCCCTTTCTCTTTTTATCAGAAATGTGGGAGCGTTTCGGTTATTACCTCATGATTGGCATCTTCACGCTGTACCTCAAAGATACAGAGCGTGGCTTTGGCCTCAATGAAGCACAAGCGAGCGACCTCTACGGCACTTTCATTGCGTTGGTCTTCTTGACCCCATTTATCGGAGGCTTGCTTGCCGACCGCGTTTTGGGTTACCGCAAGTCCATCATCATTGGTGGCATTCTCATGGGGCTCGGTTACATCCTGATGTCTATTAAAGACCTCAACTTTTTATACCTCTCCATGACCCTCATTATCATGGGGAATGGTTTTTTCAAGCCAAACATTTCTACGCTTTTAGGCAATGTCTACAACGAAGAGAGCTACAAAGCGCGCAAAGATGCCGGGTACAATATTTTTTACATGGGCATCAACATCGGAGCTTTCGTCTGCAATTTCTTTGGGGCAGCGCTCTACAATATGTACGGTTGGTATGCTGCTTTTTGGGCTGCTGGTGTCGGGATGTTTATTGGGGTCTTGGTTTTTGTGATCGGTACCAAACACTACAAACACGCCGACCAGATCAAGCCTGTAAGCGAAACAGATATGCCATTGCTCAAAATCTTGGGTGCTATTTTGCTCCCGGCCGTCATTTTTGGGCTCATTCCTCTGACTTTTGAAACACCCTTGGTAGGCTCTAAATCGACAGATGCCTTTTTATTTGGTTGTATTCCTGTGGTCTTCTTTTATATTCATTTGTACCGCAAGTCGCCTGCAAGTGAAAAGCCACAGATTGGCGCCATGCTCTCCATATTTGCAGTAGTGATAGCCTTTTGGGCCATCTTTAAGCAAAATGGTTCTACCATGAACACCTGGGCCATGAATTACACTGATCGCGAAGTGCCAGCTGTAGTTGAACCACTAACCTCTAGCTTGAAACTTTCCGAAGAAATTACTTATACAAAAGACAGCGTGCCATTTATTGACGGACAATTTCGCGTACTTGAAAAAGATCAAAAAGTCATCGATTACCCGTCTTATTTTAAAAATCAAGCACCTAAAGAGCGACCTCATGAAGGGGCCACCATCAAGGTATTCAACACCAACTTATTTCAAAGTGTGAATCCGTTTTGGGTCATTGCCCTTACCCCATTGGTTGTTGCATTCTTTGCATTCTTGAACAGAAAGGGTAAAGAGCCTTCTACCCCAACTAAAATTGCTTTTGGACTCTTGATTTCTGCGCTTTCTTGTTTAGTCATGGTTGGTGCCGTTTATGCCTCCAATAATGGCGCAGAGAAATCTTCGGCATGGTGGTTCATCAGTTCTTATGCCGTCATTACAATTGGCGAACTATTCCTGTGTCCGATGGGCTTGTCGCTGGTTTCTAAACTCAGCCCGGCGCGCCTCACTTCTCTGATGATGGGCGGTAGGTTCTTAGCGACTTCAATTGGAAATAAACTTTCGGGGGTATTGAGCTCCATGTGGGATGGCTACGAACAAAAAGCCAACTTTTTCTACCTTAACTTCATCTTATTAGGTTTGGCCGCCCTTCTGTTATTTGGCATGCTGCGCAAACTCAATAAGGTTTTTAGTCAGTACTAACCAATTCGCTTCTGGACTAGCGCCGCTACCTTCTGATAAAAGTGTTGGGGTTGGTAGGTACGCCACTCTATTTCTTCGAGTTCGCCGCCCATGACAAAATAGTGGTCTATGCCCACGTGTTCAAATTCTCGGATGACGTGGTCGTGGAAGTTCACCATTGCGATCCAGCCGTCCTCGACGTCGTCGAACCATTCTTCGTAATAGCAGTCATCCGAATGGTGAAAATTGAGGACGTTTTCGCCAATGAGTATAAAGGCGTTGATTCCGGATTCTATCAGCACATCAATGACATCGCGCTTGAGCAGCATGATGTCGTTTTCAATAGCGTCGTTCCATTCGCCAATGAGCTCTATAATGGCATAGCGCTCGTCGTAATCGGCGTAAAGCTCGCGGCCGTAAAAAGGCGAGCTCGGGTCTTCATCGGCGATGTAGTAGCCGCGCCAGTTGTAAAAGGGTTCCACGAAATGCATGGCGCAAAATTACAAGGAATCTCTTAACTTTGCCGCGTGGGAAAAGATAAGTTAAAGCGCTTTGCGGCCATCAAAACATTCGACAACGTATTCGAACCCGTCATGGGCGAGACATTTGCGCAAAAAGGAAACTGGAGAAAATCCGTTTTTGGCAACGACAACCCGATTATACTCGAGCTTGGTTGCGGCAAAGGTGAATATGCCGTCGGGATGGGTCGTCAATTTCCAGATCGCAATTTCATCGGTGTAGACCTCAAAGGAAACCGCATCTATATTGGTGCAAAAGAAGCACTCGAAACAAACCTGAGCAACGTTGCGTTTTTGCGAACCCGCATTGATTTTATCCTCGATTATTTTGCCGAAGGAGAAGTCGATGAAATTTGGCTAACCTTCTCTGATCCGCAGCCGCAAAAAGCCCGTAAAAGGCTATCCTCGCCTATTTTTACTGCGCGCTACCAAAAAATCCTAAAGCCAGGTGGCATCATTCACATGAAAACCGACTCAGATGTGTTGTTTGACTACACACTTGAGCAAATCGCAGAACACGGCCATCAGATGCTAGAGTGCTACCCAGATTTATACGCCAACATGCCCGAAGATTTGGACCCACAAACCAAAGAGATCTTCCATATCAAAACCTATTACGAGGATTTCTTTAGCAAGCGCGGTCACATCATCAAATACTGTAAGTTTCGTTTAGCTGAAAAAAGCTAACGAATGAGCCTATAATTGGCATAATTGGTATCGATTCCTATTAATTTGAGCCAATTCTTCACTCTGTTTTTAAGAGTCCGATTGCGTTTGGTTATATCCATCTGAAATGTCCAATTGCGTGCCGCTATCCGATCGGAAATCCAAATGGGATGCTTTCCTTCAAAACGAGCTAACTCGTGAATATGATCTTCATAATCAAATGCGGTGGCTACTTTCACATTTTTCTCTAGCCAGGCGTCGTCGTGCCAAAGTTTATGGAAGCTTTCTTGCTTTCGCTGCATGGCAGTCGGATCCTTGACCCAGCCATAATGATAAACCTTTGCATTCGCCAATGCAACTTTGAGCTTTTGATCCGGAGCTTTTCGAAAACCTTGCGCATCCCGAAACGAAAAAATACCGCGGCCCGGCTTGATGATGCGAATTTCTTTTTTGTACCAATTATTAGACACGCCGATGTAGTCGTAAGAGCCATAAAAATGGAGGTAGTCAAACAATAAACCATCTACTTCGTTGTCGTGCTGGTATTGTGTCATTGCATTGAAAATATTCGGATGATCGGCTTCGTGCATGACTTCATCACCTTGAATATAGATGGCCCAGTCGGCTGCTGGGTTAATGGCAGCGAGCGCTTTATCTGTCTCGACAGCGAGCACCCTTCCATTTTGGCGCAGGGAGTCGTCCCAGGTGGTTTGGATGATCTTGACTTTAGGATCGATGTTTTGAATGAGCCCAAGGGTGTCGTCGTCTGAGTTGCCCACGGCTACCACAACTTCATCACATAGGGGTAGAATGGACTGAATGGCTGCAACGATTGGATAATCGAGAAGAATGGCATTTCTAATGAACGTAAAGCCGCTAACTTTCAAGCTTACTTATCTAGAACTTTCGGGATACGGAAATAATCGGAATCTTTTTTCGGGGCGTTGCGCAGCGCTTCTTCGTGGCTTACGCTTTGCTCTGGGTTGTCGTCGCGAAGTCTGTTGACCTCATTAGACATAAAAATGAGGGGCTCTACGCCGGCGGTATCGAGTTCGGAGAGTTTGTCGACAAAGGCGATCATGCGCTGTAAATCTTGGCGAATGGCTTCTTTTTGTTCTCCTTCAAAAGACAACTTAGAAAGATTGGCAATTTGATCAATGAGGGCTTCGTTAACTTCCATAGTGCAAAATTACGAATTTTTAAAGAGTTGCGGGTGCGCTGCTTTGAGCGGCGCTTCTATGATCTCAAAACATTGCTCACTGAGCTGCTCAATACTTGAGGCGGCTATTTCTTCTACAGAAATATACGGATTGATATAGACTTCCACGACACCAGGGTGCGCAGGCCCCAACCACTGAGTTGGATCTGAAAATAGATGGAAATTTTGGGTAAAAGTAAGCGGAAGGATGGGGACATTTAAGTTTTTGGCTAGGCGAAAGGCACCGTTCTTAAAAGGCAGCATTTGGGGAATGTTTGTTTCGGGAATGGTGGCTTCTGGAAAAATAACAATAGACCAGCCGTCTTCCATGGCTTTTTTGGCTTGCATCAGTGCTTGCCCCGCTTTGGTTTTGTCTTTGCGGTAAACGGGAATATTGAGCGCTTTAAAGTACGTGCGCACAATGGGGTATTTAAGGATTTCGGCTTTGCCTAAAAATGCAAAAGGATGCTTAGGTAAAATGGAAGGCAGTAAGAAAATATCCAAATAAGAACTGTGATTGGAGACAATGATAAAAGGAGCGTTCGGAAGAGGTGCATTCAATTTGATGCGAACGGGATAAAAACAGAAAATTCTTAGTAACCAACTCCAGACAACAAAAATTTGAAAACCACTTTTACGCCAAGAGGCCTTGAGTTGGAGACACCAAAACAGCGGATAGAAAAGAATAGCGAAAAAGAAGAATACAATAGCGATGTATAGCTTCCAGATCAGACCGAACACACCAGTAATTTGCTGCATGCTTCAAAGTTAACAATTAGAAGGGAGCGAGAGCCACTCAAAAACGCGCCAAAATGACTAATTTTGAACAAAATTAACGCAATGTCTCGCATTTTAACAGGAATACAAAGCACAGGAACGCCCCATTTGGGAAATATTCTTGGCGCCATATTACCCGCTATTCGTTTGGCGGCCAACCCTGCCAATGAATCCTTCTTGTTTATTGCCGATATGCATTCTTTAACCCAAATAAAGGATGGAGCTACTTTGCGCAATAACACTTACGCCACAGCAGCCACTTGGTTGGCTTTTGGTCTCGACCCAGAAAAAACTGTTTTTTACCGTCAATCTGATGTCCCTGAAGTGACAGAACTCACTTGGTATTTACTTTGCCAATATCCATACCAGCGCCTCACCCTTGCGCATTCGTTCAAAGACAAAGCAGACCGTTTAGACGACGTCAATGGAGGCTTGTTCACCTACCCCATCTTGATGGCAGCTGACATCTTATTGTACGACGCCGAAATTGTACCCGTTGGCAAAGACCAAAAACAACACATCGAAATGGCCCGAGATGTGGCCAATCGCTTCAATTTGACTTACGGTGAGACCTTCGTGTTGCCCGAAGAACAAATCCAGCCAGATACCATGCTTATTCCGGGCACCGACGGCGAGAAAATGAGTAAATCGCGCAATAACTACATCGATATTTTCTTACCCGAAAAACAACTGCGCAAGCAGATTATGTCTATCGTCTCGGATAGCACGCCACTAGAAGAACCTAAAAACCCAGATACCTGCCATACGTTTGCGCTTTATCAATTATTGGCTACACCAGAACAAACTGAACAAATGAGAGCCAATTACCTCGGGGGCAATTACGGTTACGGACACGCCAAACAAGCTCTTTTTGAACTCATTCTTGAGAAATTTAGCCACGAAAGAACACGTTTTGACCACTTAATGGCCAATACAGCAGAAATCGACGCGGCGCTTTCTATAGGTGCACAAAAAGCGAGAAGTGTAGCGCAAGAAGTCCTCAAGCGTACCCGCACTAAAGTCGGCTACTAAAAAAGCCTGTCTTAAGGTCTAGGATTTTCAATTGCTTTGTGGCCAAAAGTGAGCCCCAACTTGAACCAACGCCCGGGCATTTGCACAAAGCCCGCTTCCACATATTGTGTATTCGTGAGGTTGTTTCCTTCTGCAAAAACAGTCCATTTGCTTTTGATCGGCACCAATATTTTGGCATCCACCACCTGGTACAAAGGCTGTTCAATGCGCTGCACCAAACGGTAAGTGACATTGAGTTGTATTTTTTCACTTAAATCAAACTGGCCCACTGCATTGAGTTGCTGACGCATGCTTGTGATGGCATAGCGCGATTCTTGCTCACTCGTAAAATTGTGCTGCGCAGTGATATAGGTGTAATTGACGTTGAATTTATTTAGACCCCAAGTAGTGCGCTTTTTAAGACTAAGCTGCACACTGGTTTCTATTCCTGAAAATGACACGCTCGCAATGTTTACTGGTGTCCAAGGATTCGGATTGGGTGAAATTGTTGAGGCATCTCGCACCCAGTCGATCATGTTGGTGTGCTGACGATAAAAAAGTGAACTA
>JAJTGF010000061.1 GCA_021299335.1 Cryomorphaceae bacterium | reverse complement strand
TTTTGTAGGAATATATTTTCTAGCTGTATCACATTCCATCTGTGAATTGAAAGCACTTATTTCAGTCTCGTAGTATTGCACCGAACTGCCCGGATACATCGCCAACTCAACTACCGACAATATCCAAATTTGTTGTCCATTGTTATTTATTTGTGCAAAAGCACCACCAGCCACAAGAGCGACAACAAGATAACGCAAAAGGTTCTTCATAGCCACAAATGGTAATCAATATAAGAAGGCCTGCCTAGGGCTGATTTTCAGTCTATTTCAAAGCCGCTGAGTCATTTATTTGTTTTGTATTTTTATACGACCGGCTCTTGCCCAGACATATCAAAGTAAATATCGTCAAAAGAGATTGCATATTGAATTAATGCAGTAGCTAAAACCAATACATACCGACACCATAGTATGTAGATTGAGCTAAAGCAACTCCGTACTTAAAAGCTAAAATATTATGGGTATATGTTAAATACGAATCATCCGGCAGTTGCACTGGTTTTACTGGTCGGTTTGACCATCATTGCATTAGTTCCGCTTGTGGCATGGTTAACGCTTGGCAGCGGACGCGATAAAAAAGCCAATCTGTGGTTCTTAGGAATGCTGTGCTTTGTGCTCAATGTTGCCTTGTTCTCCTTGCAATTTACTCTTCCAGCTTGGCTAGCATTTGGAGTTGCCAACACTGGGTCGTTATTGATGATGGTTTTCATGATCGAATCATTGCGGCAGGAAGTATCCACTGCACAAGCCCCTTGGAAATGGATTTGCCTTTTTGTAGCCGCGTGGTTTTGCACCTACTTGATCCTGATTCAGGAAGGCCACCGTGGCACTTGGGGCATCTTATTCATGGGGATAACCATGGCGTTAATGCAAATAAGAATCATATTTTTATTAGTCAAGGTAAAAGCCATCTACAACAGCAGAAGCTGCCTAATCTTAATTTTTGCTTTCGCGCTTTCTATATCTACCAATTTAATCCGCGGCGCAAGTGGACTATTTCAAAATATGTTCATTGACTTACTAGATTTCTCAACGGTATCAAACTTCTTTTTTATCAGTATTTTGATTGCAAGCATTTTGGTGAATTTCGGCTACTGGGGTTTCGTTTTAGAGAAAGTTCAAATATCTAAAAACCAAGAAGCAGAGAATGCACGCAAGCAAGAGTTAAATAGTTTGGCTTTTAAAGAGTACTCTGAAGAATTGCAAAAGTTGGTTGAGCATCGTGACCAAATGTTAATGTTGGTATCTAAATTTTCTGCGGTCAGCAGCCTTGCAGTTTTCAATACAGCCATCATCCACGAGTTAAGCCAACCAATCCAATCACTGTCTTTATGCTTAGAAGGACTTGAATTTAACATTCAGCAAGCAAATTGGAATGAGGTCTCTATACAAACAGACAACGCCAAACAACTGACTCAAAAAATGGGCGCTACGCTTCATTCTTTACGAAGCTTGATACAAACGCAAAAGACGGATTTAGAAATACTTGAAATATCAAAAGTACTTGGGCAGTTGATGCCCATCATGCATGCCGAATGCAAAAGAAATGGGATTGAGTTGACTTTTATTAAATCTAACGAAGAGGTTTATATAAAGGCTAACAAGGTTTTGTTAGAGAGGATCCTGATGAATTTGGTCGCGAATTCCATAGAAGCATTTAAAGCCATGGAACACCTTCGTACAGAAAAATTCATCCACATGAAAAGTGCTTTGGTTCAAGAAGATTTAAAGCCCACATGGCAATTGTTAGTCGAGGATAACGCTACTGGGTTTACAGAAGACATATTAAAAACCATCACAGATCCCTTTGTCACCAACAAGCTCACGGGCTTGGGCGTTGGACTTTCTTTTGCGAACTTAATTTTGCGGCTATGGGAGGGTCATATGCATACAAGCAACCGGACTACCGAAGAAGGCGGTGGAGCCTTGGTAAGCATTCGCATTCCGCAAGCTTAAAAATAATTGACAAGGTCTATACCCAAACGTCGATTTCGCTACCTAGGGTGTCCAGACGGTTTTTGGAGGTGTTATTGCTATAGCTATCAGGCTCAACTTGTCCAGCATTAGCCAAGTGGTCTGAGACTTCTTCCACAGAAAAAGTGCGTGGCTTAGCGATAGCCGAAATTTTCTTAATGGCACTTTGCGCCCTGTTGACAGAGCTGTTCATGCTGACAGCACCAATACGCATACAAGCCCCCTTTACCTGTTATCTGGTAAATCGACAAGGAAAGTTGTTTCTTTAGCTCAAATAGTCTCAGATGTTTTTTGAAGTGCTAAGTGTTTTTTTTCTTCAACTGGCAGATCATCCCAAAGCACTGGATTGCCCACTAGCTTGTCCAGATCAAAGCGCCACTCAATAGCATCCAACCCATTTGACTGCATGGCGGTTGGGTGTGAATACAACGGGATAGCTGTATAGACATCAAGATCAACCATTGGAAATTCAAGCTGAATATATTTCCTGTCTTGTGTATCTTTTTTAGAAATCAACCAAGCAGTCGGTGTTTTCATTGACCATCTCCACCTTTGGTATGAAAAATAGGCAAAATTCTTTCTTTATCAATGAGCGGCTTCCACATAGAACAGGTTTCATTAGATTGCGTTTGGGATCCGTCGAAGCCTCCTCCCACACAAAGCCCTGACTCTCCATTCGTGCTAGGAGTGTTTAAGAGTCTAACTTTAGATTTTGCATAGTTGTTTTTCCAACATCTGCAAGTACAACATTCATTGAGGCCTTTGTTTTGCGCAAGACTATCATTTTCCATAAATTAATTTTGAGTATTTTTTTTAGCTTCTTCTCGAAGCAATTTAATAAAAGTCATAGGGGTCATAAATCGATATTTCAGAAACGACAAACGCAATGCCAAGTTACCCAGACCGCTTTCGCGAGATAAATCAGCCCAACTAATTCGTTCCCCCAAGTTCTTTTCTATCCACTCACAAAGAATATCGATACGTTGCTCGTTAGTGATTTGAGGGGCATCAGTTTTATTCATATTCATTTACTCAACTTTTAAAGTTTTTCATTTACCACCAGAATGTGTGTACTTTGATATTTGAAATATTTAATTTATGAACCTCAAAAGAATTAATTTGATAGTGCCAAAACGACCATTTATACAACTGACCGTATTGATGCTTCGTACTTTGCAGCCAATCGAAGTAAGGCTTGCATGCGAGAGTTGTTAGTAGATGCCTGATTCTTTCTAGAAATTTTATTTTGTTCCTCTACAACTGATAAAACAGCGCTTCCAAATTCTGTAAATGAGACCCCACAGGCATCATTCAAATCAGAAATAAAACCTCGTTGAAAAAGCTTTCGGGCAGAGTTACTCTCAAGAATTGCTGGCGACAACATCAGTCGAAAAGGAAAGCGTTGCTTAAAAATTGAATCGCCCGACATTTGGTCGTCGTGAACTCGTGTTGGACAAATCAGGAGTTTGGGGGGAATATGAATGGTCGACTCAAATACCCAACGAAACCGTTGCAAGAACTCAGATGTCGCATTGAGTTCTATCTCAGATACTGAAGTAGGCACAATCACCATGTCAAATTCGAATAAGAACTCTGCCGTCATTGAGTCTGTCCACGTTAGGTCAGCAATTACTATCTCATTGGAATAGCTGAGTCTGCGCAATTTTTGTCTAGCCTCATGCATCGGGCGAGTACCGCCAACTTCAAGCGGCAGGGGCGAGTGGTTGATATCGATACCAATTTGTGGCGCCCCTTTTAGCCATTTGCTAGAGGATCCGTGCAAGTCATAGTCAAGTAAAGCAACTTTTTTTCCTTGTCGGCAAATGTAGGCGGCAAGATTCGCTGAAACGGTACTTTTTCCTACACCGCCTTTTTGACTTGTAACTAGTATTTTGAATTCAGTCATGTCGTTACCTTTATTTGGCAATCAAGTTTTTATCGCTTCACCCTATTAAAATGAATAGGACTCATATTTTTATTGCTTGCTTACTTACGAATCTTTTGATCCATAGATCCAGTCACTCGACCCCCCTTTTGAATCTCTAATTCGCCGTAAATTAATTTGCCATTGATTAGTCCAGTCGAATGCACCAACACATGCTCTGCGCAATTGACTTCCTCGTGCACTTCGCCATGTACATCCATATCACGGGATTTGATCTTTCCTTTAATCACGCCGTATTGACCAACTTGAAGATCGTCTACGGTAATCTGGCCGGTTACATTGCCGTTAATGAAGGCTTTACCGCTGGCAGATATGGATCCAACAAACGTCACTCCCTCTCCAATAGTGATGTTGTTACTTGCATTTAAAGAAGTAAGTGAGGAATTTTCTTCGATCATATTTTTTGTTCTTCCAGTGTGATATTTTTTACATCGTTACTTGGCAGCCTCAACAGATTACCTTGGTAAAAAAGCTGAAATTGATGCAAGTTATTACTAAAAATCTCAAATGGAGGACTTCCTCTAACAGTTTGAGATTGCGTGTTTTTTAAATTTAAGACTTGTAATTTACTTGTGGCGTCTCTTACGCAGATTGCTCCATCAGTATTTGCCACGACGTGGACATAGTCACCCGTTTTGGTTGGCTGATATCCAGCTATTGACTTTGCCTCGTTGGACCATTCGCATTCAGATACATTTAGATTAGTATTTTTTATTGCGGGTTTTGTAGTTAACTCAGAGTTAACGTCAATATTCTTAGTTTCTTCACTGTTTTCTGCAATTGGCTTTGTGATTTCCGATTGCTTCGTAAGATTGATTGGCTTAGTTCCCGGCTCGGCGCTAAACAGGTAACCATTTGATAAAGCTATTCCTATGATTACCACCAGCACTCCAATAATCTGAAATTGCAAAGAATTTCTGTTTTGTTGAGTAATAATATTTTTTCTATCAATTGCTGCCGTAATCTCAGGCTCAGGAGTTTCCGTCTGATTTATCTCAACTTTTTCTTCTAAAGTCTGTACATCTGCACCAAAGTGCATGAGCAGCTTGCGTCCAGTTGCTAGTTTTATTGATGGGGAATAAAAGCTACTATCGCCACCCTCCTCTAACTGCTTGACTTGGGAACTAGATAAAGAGTGCAGTCTGGCAAGGGTTATAACTTCTAGCCCTGCCTCCTCACGGAGTGTCTTGAGCAATGCTCCATCAGCTGTTAACCAGACTTGTTTTGTCATGGCCCATCATCTTCCAGAATTATTTTGCTAGTAACGAGTGAAACTGAACAGTTCGCTCACTTTGATTACGAACGGACTTAAAGTATTCTCTTCGCTTTCTTATATATGTCATCGGCGTAGTTGCTTTGTATTTTGCAAAAGACGATTGAATCGATAAGTGGTCAAACCCAGACTCACGCATCAACTCAGACCATCCGATCTGCTCTTGAATGTGCTCATCAATCCAAGTACACAGTTCGTCGAACTGCTCCTTGTTGAATCCTTTTTGGATATGGGTATCAGGTGAGAGCATAAGAATTCTCATTAAGCTGATTGGGCTTAGGGTTAGAACGTTAATTACGCTAAGGCGGAAGATTGGAATTCTTTTTAGAGATTCAAACCACCCCCAATTGGGGAAGGTTACGAATATTCTTCTAAGTGATAACCCTAATTTTTTGATAATTTTTAATTCGCTTCAAGCTTTAAGTTCGACAAGATTAAGTTGTTCCAAAAAGAATGAGGGGTAGCAAAAAGACAAGTCTTTGAATTAGAGTGTTGGGAAAATTCGTTATCTAAACACCAATGCACCTTGAACATGTCTATTTAGTAGATGACAACGCAGATATACGCTTTCATCTCAAAGGACTACTAGTCAATAAAGGCTACTGCGTCCATGAATTCGAGTGCGCTCAAGAGTTTTTGGATGGGTATGTGAAACTTGAGCACCCCTGTGTATTAGTCTTAGATATGCGGATGCCCAAGCTAAGTGGACTTGATTTACAGAATCACTTAAAGCAACAAAATATTTTTATACCCATAATTTTCATAAGCGGTGAGAGCCAGCAACAAGAGATCATTGATGCTATGAAGAGCGGTGCAATTGATTTTTTATGGAAACCATTCAAAAGCGATGACTTGGTTGCAGCGATTCAACGTGGAATTAATTTAGATACGGCTAACACTAATTTAAACCATAGAAAGTCAAAACTGTATGCTTTGCAATCAAGCTTGACACGGCAAGAGAATAAAATTTTTCAGCTAATGCTCAAGGGACTAGGTAACAAAGATATAGGTAAGAAACTTGGTATTTTTTCAGATACCGTTAAGAAACATCGCACTCAAGTCTTGAACAAGATGCAAGTCAATAACCTTCATGAACTTTTAACACTTTGGGATGGTGTTGAGCCGCAGTTTTAATTTTAATAACCCCACATAATTATTACCCCTAACCATTAACCGTCGGTTCAACCCGACACTTGGCGATCAGGGTCTAAGATTAATCGCACGCTTTAAGTAGCAGCCCTGCCTAACCTGCAACCCACCCGCATAAAGCCACCCAAACCGTGTTCAAGTGTGCAGAACGATTGAATCACATCATCAGTGTATCGCCCATCCTCACCCACCAATCCATATAAACAGACCATTGCCACTCTCTATATCCCCATCTTCAGACACGTTGCCACGACCAATAGCGCAATGCGAATAAGGCTAGAACTTACCTTTCTAAGTTATAAATCGTCTACGGCTTTATTGAGCACCTTTATCTCGATAAGGAAAGAAAGCCAAAGCTTGAATACGATCATCACCACGAAGGATAGCAAGTCTTAAAAATAGTATATTGCGTGTAGAAAGTTGTAGGATGTTTTAAAACTTTTTGGTGCTTGCGGGTGGTATTGTTTATTTAAAAATATACAGTTTGCGTTAAGTCAATTCAGGATTGGTGTGTGATGAAATTATTAAAGAAAATTAATTGGATAGCATTACTTCTCTGTTTCATACTGCAACCTGCAGTGGCCAACTCAACATCTAACCTTCGGCTGGCTCTTGTCATTGGTAATGCTTCTTACAAGAGTGCACCCCTTAAAAATCCGTCCAACGATGCTAAAGCAATAAAGCAAGTCCTAGAAGAAGTCGGATTCAAGGTCAATTTACTACTTGATGCCAATAGAAGTGAACTCAATAAAGCACTACAAGAGCACCAAATGGAAATTAAAGGAACGAATGGATTGAGTTTCATTTACTACGCGGGACATGGAGTACAACTGGATGCTGAAAATTACATCTTGCCAGTCTCCTCCTAGAACATTAGTAGGTTACGCCACAGAAGCTGGCAACATTGCTTCTGATGGACAAGAAGATAACGGTCTTTACACTGAATATTTACTGAGAGAACTTCAAAATAACACTTTGCCGATTGATGATATTTTTAAGCGCATCAAGTTTGGTGTGAGACGCAGTAGCAAAGGACAGCAAATACCCACTTACTCCAATGGGGTTTTCGAAGATGTTTACCTCCGGGAGATGCAATCCACTTTCAGCACATCTTCAGAAAAATATAAAGAACAATTTGATACAGAGTTAAAGTTATGGGAAAGAATCAAAGACGGAAAAAATCCAGAGAAAATATTCAATTTTATTGAAACTCATCCTGCATCCAGTTTAAGTGAACTGGCGCAAGGTTTACTAGAGAGAATCGATCGTAAACAGATCAAAAGTCAGGCCTTTGAAGGAGAACAGACTCAAAACCCAGCTGATGGCAGATTCAAAAATGGTGATGTCTACACAATGAAGATTTCTTATGAGCACAGGCCCAGCGTAATTGTGAAATCAACAGTTTGTGATGTGAATGAAGAATCAGCCAAATACACAAATGTCTTTGATCAAGGGCCAACGGGTCAAATGACCATGTCGGGTGCGGTTATCAGTGATGGACAGAATACATTTGACCCTCCGTATGTATTGGTACCCGGCGCAGAGTACCAAGTTGGCAAACGTTGGC
>JAJTGF010000013.1 GCA_021299335.1 Cryomorphaceae bacterium | reverse complement strand
ATCGGCGAACCCGGAGCAGTGGCCGTTGCTTTGGCAACCACGAAAAGGGTCGAATTTAAAGGGTATTCTGTTGGAGCATAGGAAATACTAACGGTGCCTCCTGAGGTATTGAGGATGCCCAACTGAAAAGTATTTGGGGTCGTTCCCAGTTTGATGTGTAAACGAGGGAAAAAGATAGTCACATTTGTAGCGCCGGCCGAAGCTGCAAAACCAATGAAATAATTACCAGCAGCTGTAAGACCGGTAGTATTAAGTACATTCAACAAAAAAGAAAAGTAACCCGTGGTTCCTGGTATGGCGATAGGCTTATTGATGTCTTCCGACCAAGTTGAGTTGAGTTCAATGCGATTGCCTACAGAAGCTGCTAAACCAGGATAAGAAAGGCTGTTACCCGATCCAGATGGTGTTGTTACCGCTAAAATTTGCCCTGCGGTTCCGCTGTGGGTGGTCCAGCCATTGGCGTTAGCCAAGCCTGTAAAATTAAAAGATTCAAAGGCCTGTGCAAATGCATTTAGACTTAGAATAGTTAAAACAAAAAGTAAACCTTTTTTCATAAACATATTTTTAGATAGGTAAAATTACAACCTTGTAAGTTAATTTACTGGAAATTAAGATGAATACTCCATTAAAAAGGCGAGGTTGCCCTCGCCTTTGATCAGTAAATGAAACAGCGCTTACTCTGCAGTTGGTTGTTCTGGTGCCGGACGCTCAGGACGTGGCAACAAAACTTTGCGAGATAATTTCCATTTTTTAGTCTTTGGATCTTTTCCGATGACCTTGAACGTGAGCATTTCACCTTCCTTAACGACATCTTCCATTTTTGCTGTTTTTTCCCAGGCAAATTCAGAGATGTGGATCAGGCCGTCGGTACCAGGCACGATTTCAACGAAGCAACCGAATTCTTTGACAGACTTCACTTTTCCTTCGTAAGTAGCACCTTCGTCAACTTGCGGTGGAAATGCAATTTGACGGATGAGACGAATGGCTTCTGCCATGTCGTTACCGTTGTTAGAAAGTACCTGAACACGTCCTTCACCATTTGGTAATTCTTCAATGGTAATGGTCGTTTTGGTTTCTTTCTGTAAACCTTGGATGATTTTTCCGCCAGGTCCGATGATGGCACCGATCATTTCGTTCGGCACGTTGAATGCCTCTAGACGAGGTGTTTGCGGCTTGAGCTCTGGACGCGGTGCTGGCATGGTTTCGGTGATTTTGCCGAGGATGTGCAAGCGACCTGCGCGCGATTGCTCGAGTGCTTGCGTCAAGACTTCGTATGGCAAACCATCTACTTTGATGTCCATCTGACATGCGGTGATGCCATTGGCAGTTCCGGTTACTTTGAAGTCCATGTCACCGAGGTGGTCTTCATCGCCGAGGATATCAGACAATACAGCGAATTTACCTTCGTCGGCAACCAAGCCCATTGCGATACCAGAAACTGGAGATTTGATAGGTACACCACCGTCCATGAGGGCGAGTGTTCCGGCACAAACCGTGGCCATTGAAGACGAACCGTTTGATTCTAAAATATCAGAAACGATGCGAACCGCATATGGATAGTCGTCTGGCATCACTGGCTTGAGCGCGCGAAGCGCCAAGTTACCGTGACCAATTTCGCGACGAGACGTACCGCGAAGTGGCTTAGCCTCACCGGTTGAGAATGGTGGGAAGTTGTAGTGTAATAAGAATTTTTCGGTGCCTTGAAAAGTAGCGCCGTCGATCATTTGCTCGTCCATTTTACCACCTAGGGTAAGTGTGGTGAGTGACTGCGTTTCTCCGCGGGTAAATACCGCCGAACCGTGAACCATTGGAAGGTAATCTACCTCGGCCCAAATTGGACGGATTTCGTCGAACTGACGGCCATCTAAGCGCTTGCGCTCATTGAGCATGACCCAACGAACCGCTTTTTTCTTGACCTCTGAAAAGTAAGTCGAGATGAATTTGCCTGCATGCTCAAGTTCTTCTTCAGAAAAACCTGCTTTCACTTCTGCTTTAATGGCATCGAATAACTCTGTGCGTTTTGCCTTATTGGCCAAACCTTGACGTGCTACGTCTTTGCATTTTTCCATCGCCAATTCGAATACCTTTGCGCGAACGTCAGCATCGTGAGACTCGTGGGAGTATTCGCGTTTTGGATTGGCAGTAGGGATTTCTGCAGCGAGTTCCAATTGGAAGTTACATTGTTCGATAATTGCGGCGTGGGCCAATTTAATGACCTCAACCAATTCAGCTTCTGAGATTTCTTGCATCTCGCCTTCTACCATGTTGACATCTTTAGCGGTACCAGCAACCATGACATCGATATCAGAAATTGCGATTTCTGCCATCGTTGGGTTGATGATGAACTCGCCATTCACGCGACCTACGCGTACTTCAGACATTGGGCCGTTAAACGGAATGTCAGAAACGGCAATTGCTGCAGAAGCAGCCAAACCACATAATGCGTCTGGGTTGTGAACGCCGTCGTAAGACATGAGTTGTATCATGACTTGAACTTCTGCGTGGTAATCGTCTGGGAAGAGCGGACGCAAAGCGCGGTCTACCAAACGCATGACCAAAATTTCGGTTTCAGAAGGGCGTGCCTCGCGACGGAAGAACCCGCCTGGAAAACGACCAGCTGCCGCGTATTTTTCGCGGTAATCTACCGTTAATGGAAGAAAATCGACGCCTTCCTTTGCGTCTTGTGCCGCCACAACAGTAGCGAGCAACATGGTGTCGCCCATGCGCACCACAACAGAACCATCTGCCTGTTTTGCCAACTTCCCGGTCTCTACAAGGATTTCCTTGCCGCCGGTTTTGATTGACTTTCTTGTTCCTATATTCATCTTTATTTATTTACAACTTTTAAAACAAAAGAAGGGGCTATCGATGTTATCGAAGCCCCCTCTCCCATAAAATTTTCCGAGCAGATCTCAGAATTAACGACGTAGTCCTAATTCTTTGATCAAGGCGCGGTATTTCTCGATGTCTTTCGCCTTTAAGTAATCAAGAAGACTACGACGCTTTCCAACTAACAACTGAAGTGCGCGTTGGGTACCGTAATCTTTGCGGTTCTTTTTCAAGTGCTCAGTAAGGTGACTGATGCGAAAAGTAAACAAGGCAATTTGGCCTTCTGTAGAACCGGTATTGGTTTCTGAACCACCGTGTTGGGCGAAGATTTCTTTCTTCTTTGCTGAATCTAAATACATGCTAATATTTGTGTAAATGATTATTATGTAGACTGACCACCTTGGTCAATACGGCTGCAAAGATAGGTACTCTTTTCGAAACGAGCAAAAAAAAGCCGCTCCAAAACGAAGCGGCTCTAAATCAAAACAAAAATATTTATTCTTGACGATTGCGGATAGCAAAAGGAATCGCAAACTTTGGTATGAACGCAAGTAAGTTCATAGTTATTTTTAATCCATACATGTATATCTCACGGATTGCATAGTAAGTGATGAGAACAACAAAAGCTGCAGCCATACCACCAATCGCAAGGCGAAGGGTGACATCCATGGTGTCGTAATCGCCGTGAATAGCAGTAGGGACCAAGCCAGCCACCATTTCCATTCCAGGAACTGGTATAGAAAGAAATACGCTCATGTAATCCATCAGTGGGGCATATGCCGCATATCCGTCAAGGCTAGCAACTAATTGTAGCAAACTGACATAAAAAATAAGCGTAAAAGCTAACTCCCCACCAAGAGTAATTGCACGAGGAAGTAATGAATGACTTAAAAAATGAAGTACCCCATGATAATCTTCATCATTCAACTGCTCAGCTCTTTTCTTGGTGATGCTATACAAAAACCATGCGCAGACAATACTGAGTATAATTCCTATTATCAGACCCACTATACCGCCAGCCTTTTGAGCCCCGGTGATGCCTTCTAAATCAAGCGTAGTTTTGATGTAGCCGTCATCTCCGGTCATACTTTTAATTGTTATAAAAAGACCTCCGAGTAAAAAGACATAAGATGCCAATTTCCAAAATAATACAATGAACCATTTGAATAGGTGGCCACTATCGATTTTACCTAAAAAAGGTAAAACACGATTGTTGTATTGATCATCGATCAATCCAACGGAAACATAAGGTAAATTCTGTTCCATAGTAAAAAAGGTTTAAAGGGTTAGTGCATGAAAGATAAATATTTATTCGTAGAAATTTAAATATCAGCCATTTAACTTATGAACAAAATCATTTTAACATGTTGATAAGGCAATCATGGTATATGCCTAAATATTATCTCTACCTTTGCTGCGTTCTTGGGTGTCCGCTTGTCGGCCTTAATAAGGAATCCGGTTAGAACCCGGAGCTGTATCTGCAGCTGTAAGTGTCTAAAAAGTTGCTTTCACAACGCCACTGCGCAAGCGGGAAGGCAAAGCAGCAAGAGGCACGAGCCAGAAGACTTGCCCTCGAACAGCGTGAAGACTTCAGATCAAAGTCGGTATCGCCAAGGGCTACCTATACCCTTGCCGCTCCACTTTTTTTCGGTGTCATTGTTTAATTTTTTTTAAATTTTCAAAACATGAAAAAAGGATTGCTATTTTTTGCCGCGCTTACCAGCGCAAGCCTGTATGCCCAACAATATGTGCATCAGGTGCTCGTTGCCAACGAAGGTTATTTCGACTTTCAAACCAATGCCATTGTAGAACCCGCCACCATTGGTTCTTACAATCCGGCTACTCAAACCTATGTAGTTGTAGACACCCTCGACGGCCAGCGATTCAGCTCAGATGTCATCATCGACGGCGACTTCTATTTTGTAGCCGCAGATACCAAAATCTTCAAATACAACCTCAATACACACCAAGAGTTGGGTAGCATTGTGCTTCCAGGTGTCCGCAACCTCGCTATTGCTGGCGATAAACTCATCGCCACGCGCGGTGAATACCTCCAAACCTTTGATTCTTATTTACAAGTTTTCGATAAAAACACTCTCCAGTTAATTGCAGCACTCGATACCATCAACGGTCCCAAATGGGCGACTCAAAACATAGTGGTCGTCAATAACATGGCCTATGTTGCTGTCAATAACGCATACGAGTGGGGCAACGAAAAAGGCCTCATCGGGCAGCTCGACCTCAATACCCTTACTTATGGTGCTGAAATCGACCTCGGAGCTGAAGGCAAGAACCCCGACAATATGTTCTTGTACAACAACGAACTCTACACCGTCAACAACAAAGATTGGTCGGGCGCATCAGTGTCCAAGGTGAGCCTCAATGGCGTTGTAAATACACAAAACATCGCAAATGCAGTTACTGGCTGCGGCACCTCTGCCCTGCGCGACGACAAATTGGTGTATCAAATCTCCATGGAGAATACCCTCAACGACTACAACTTGCTCAATATGTCTTATGTTGGCCCGGTAGCCGGAATCACCAACAACTTCTACGAACTCGCACAAGATCCCGTCAATGGCTTTTTGTATGCCTCTTCTACTGATTTTTTCTCCAGTGGAAGCATTCAAATCTTTGATCAAGCAAATGCCAATATCCACCAATTCAATGTTGGTGTTTCTCCAGGTACCATCGTTTTCGACCTCCGATCTAATGTTGGTCTCTCTGAAAACATGGAGAACATTAGTGTTTCGCCAAATCCTTCCAAAGGCATTTTTCAAATATTTGGACTTGGTTCTAACCAAACTTACCAAATTATCAATACCACTGGTCAAATCATTGCGTTGGGTCAGGGTAACCAAATTGACCTCGGCAATTTTGAGAACGGTATCTACTTTTTGAAAACAGAAAAAAGTAGCATCAAGCTCATGAAGCAATAATTCTTTTCAAACACTTAAAAAAGGCCGTTCGTTTGAGCGGCCTTTTTTGTGTTTGTTTATCTTTGTTCTATGCAAACCATTCTCGACCAACAGCAAATCCAACAAAAAATAACGCGTTTAGGGCACCAACTCATCGAAGTTGCCTTTGACCAAGAGGTCATCTACTTAGGTGGCATTGTCGGAAATGGCTACGTACTGGCACAATTACTTGCCGACGTCATTGCGCAAAATAGCGCGCTTCGGGTTGTTTGCTTTGAAATCAAACTGAACAAAGACGAGCCATGGAGTGAAGCCATCACCTTCTCCATCGATCAGAAAGACCTGAAAAACTCCTACATTGTCTTGATAGACGACGTCGTGAATAGCGGTAAAACCATGCAATACGCTTTGCTCAAATTCTTGGAGCAAGCCACCAAAGCCATCAAAACGGTTGCGCTCATTGACCGCCAACACCGCCGCTACCCGATCAAGACCGATTTTGCAGGCCTAAGTCTATCGACAACCCTTAAAAATCATGTCGAGGTCGACTTCAATAAATCCAATGCAAAAGTATTTCTATACTAATGGAAAAAATAACAGAAGCCAGCTCCAATTTTCAGCATTTGGACCAAATGAGCACCCTTGAACTTTTAGAAGGGATCAACTCTCAGGATCAACTCGTGCCATTGGCCGTTGCACAAATCAAAAAAGAACTCGAAGTATTTATTGATGCTTGCTTTGAGCGCATGCAGCAAGGCGGAAGGCTCTTTTACATTGGCGCTGGTACCAGCGGCCGCTTGGGCATCGTCGATGCCAGCGAATGCCCGCCCACCTTCGGCGTTGAACAAGGTCGTGTCATTGGGCTCATCGCCGGCGGAGACAGCGCCATTCGAAAAGCCGTAGAATTTGCCGAAGATGACCGCCAACAAGGATGGAAGGACATCCTTGCGCACCAACCAACAGCGCTAGACACCATTGTGGGAATTGCTGCGTCAGGTACCACACCCTACGTTTTGGGCGCCATTGCATCTGCTAACGCCAGCGGCCTGCTCACCGCAGGTTTGTCCTGCAACCCCAATTCTCCTTTGTCTGCTCTCGCACAACACGCCCTCACTCCTGTTGTAGGCCCCGAGTTTGTTACCGGAAGCACACGCATGAAATCCGGCACTGCTCAAAAATTGGTCTTGAACATGATTTCTACGAGCCTTATGATCAAGCTTGGACATGTCAAAGGCAATCGCATGGTAGACATGCAGCTCTCCAATGACAAATTAGTAGACCGCGGTGCCAAAATGGTAGCGGCCGAATTAAATATTGATCTCGAAGTGGCACAACAGTGGCTGCTCCAACATGGCTCGGTACGCAAAGCTGTCGAGGCCTATCAAAATCAACAACCTTCATGAGTACTTTTGATCCAAATGGCGTAGGAATCGCCAACGGCAATATTTTTGGCTTTCCCTACACTGAAGCAGAGGCTGACTTCATCCTCATTCCAGTGCCTTGGGATGCCACCGCTTCTTACGGCAAAGGCACCAGCAATGGCCCTCAAGCCATCTTAGACGCGTCTACACAACTCGATTTTTATCATCCTGACCTAGAACGCGCTTACGAAACCAAAATCTACATGTCACCCGTCTCTAGCGAATGGAAAGCCATCAATGACCGCCTTTGCGAAGCTGGCATGCAATACATTGCGCAAATCGAGATTTCAGGTGAAGCAGAAGCACAGCGACTATACGGCACAACACTCAAAGAAATCAATGAAGCGCACAACGCCTTGCGCGCCAACCTCAAAGAGCGCTGCTTGCAATTGTTGCAAGCGGGCAAAATGCCTTGCGTGTTGGGTGGCGAACATTCTACGCCACTTGGCTTACTCCAAGCGCTCGATACGCATCACGACGGCTTTGGCATCTTGCAAATTGATGCGCATGCCGATTTGCGGGAGGCCTACGAAGGTTTTGAGCAATCGCATGCGAGCATCATGTTTAATGCACTCAAAGAGCTCAAAAACCTCCAACAGCTCACTCAAGTGGGTATCAGAGACGTATCCGAAAGAGAAATTGAACTGGCCGACACCGACCCAAGAATCCATACATTCTATGATTGGCAGCTCAAAAATGAGCAATATAAAGGCCGTACATGGGCAGAACAAGTACAACAAATCATCGCTACGCTGCCCCAGAAGGTGTATATTTCCTTTGACATCGACGGATTACTCCCTAGTTTGTGTCCGAACACTGGTACGCCAGTAGCAGGAGGTTTTGAACTGCAACAAATCGCGTACTTATTGATTGAACTCGTGCACTCTGGACGTCAAATTATTGGTTTTGACCTCAATGAAGTTGCTCCTGGCCCCGATGGCGACTGGGACGCCAATGTAGGCGCAAGAGCACTATGGCATTTGGTATGTGCCACCGAACTTAGCCGCAGAAAAAACGCATGAAAATAAAACTCAATCAAGCAATATCCGGACTCGCCATTTTTTTTGGCCTGCTCAGCTTATTTAGTATATGGAATGTCTACAACTGGGATATCCTAGGTTGGGGCACCAAACTTTTCTTGTTTCCTTTTTTGGCGGTCATTAGCTTTCTGGCCAAATTAACGCCCGAAAAACCAAAACTGTTTGTGCGCCTCCAATTAGGTCTACTCGGCTTACACACATTACTCTATCTTTGGGTTTTCAATTTTCAGGATCCGCACGCCCCTAACTTATTGTCCTTATTGCTTCCCATGCTTTTTGCGAGTGTTGTTTTGATTTTTGCCAAAGTACACAACCTCCAAAAAACGAGTTTTATTCAAAAAACGAACATACAAGGTAAGGTGCTTGTGTTTCAAAATCAGAGCAAGGGATTCTTAATCATTTCAGCCTTATTTTATCTGTGTATGGGTGTTTTTCAATGGGCCGACCTCATCCTTCCTGGGATTATTTGCGAACTTTGGGGGCTCGCGATTTTTTTCTATCACTTGATCCGGCCGTAACCCGCAACTCTAGCGCTCCAATACGCTGAATCATCGATTACTACGACAGAAATGCCAATTGACGAACTCGAGTGGATCATTTGCTTGGGAGCGCCCTTGTCCGAGATGAGAATGCCCACATGATTGATTTGCGTACCATTGGTAAAAAAAACTAAATCGCCGGCAAGGGCCTCTTCAGGTTCAATTTTTTGACAATGCGTGTATTGATCTGCTGCCCGACGAGGCAAACTGACTCCATTTGCCGCAAATACATAGCAAGTGAAGCCGCTGCAGTCGAAGCCCGAAGGATCCATACCCGCTTCTTTATAGGGGACACCAAGATGTTTTTGTGCTTCATTGAGTAGCTGCTGTGTCCTTAAAGAATTTTGTGTTCCTCGATTGACCCGCGAATTTACTGCAGTATTTTCTGTTGAACGTGGCATCCATTCCAATTCCAAAGCATGGCGTTTGGCCCAAAGCGGATCTTTGGCCAGCTCTTGGGCAGCCAACTGCCTCAATTTTGTTGGGTAAGTTTCTTGGTCGTAGGAAGGATTCATGAGTAGCCTACCCGCTTTGCGATAAACCAATTTATAATGACCCTGAGCAAACAACAATTCTAGTTTTTGCTCCATTGATTTTTGGGAAAAAGTAGCATTGATACTCCCCAAAATAAACAAGAAAGCGATGAAGATCTTCTTAATTGGCATAGAGTTTTCCATTCATGAAGACAACTGAGGTTTGGTTCGGTAATTTGACCAAAACTTTATTTCCATAAATTTCAAAATCGGCATTTTGGAAGGTGGTGATGTCTTGCAGGGTGCCATCCACTAAAGCGCTCACACCTCCGATGATGTTGCGAAACACCAACACGTTATTTTTAAGTAGATAGGCCTGTGGCTGATAAGTAGCCACTTGGATGCGCTGACCGTTTGAGTATGCGAAAAAATAAGAATTTTCCATCCAGACGCAGATGTCGTCTTTGACATCCCAGTGCTCAGAAGAAAAATTGGATAGGGCCGTTTTATGACCATTTTGGTAATGCCAAAGATTGCCGTTCATGTCTTCGTAGACCACGAAGCCCCTGCCCGCTTTGTATTTTTTAATCGGAAAAGATTCAAGCTCGATGAAATCACCTTGGTCAAAAACATAAAAAGATTGGGTGTAGGGGTCTTTGAAGCACATGACATCAGTGCCGAGCTGAAAATCGAGTACTTCTTCGTTGTAGGTGCCAATTTCAAACTTTTGCCCGTGCCAGTATACAAAATAGGTGTTGCTGTTGTCTTTGTATACCACCAAGTTTTCGCCGACGCGGGCGTTCATCGAAAGCCCATTGGTGATCGTGACCAAACTCTCAACTTTTTGGTTCCAGTAGACATTGAGTGCTTGATAGCGGGTGTCTTCAAAAACAATGAGGCTGTCTTTGACTACAAACTCGCGACCAAAGTTGGTGAGTACTGTGAATTTACCGGCGTCCCACATTCGCAAGCCTTGTGCGATGCGATATGCCATGAGGTGGTCCGATACTTGGTAATCGACATTGAGGGTAGTGACGTCAATGCGCTCTTTGCCATCGTAAATCTTGAGATTGCCGCGCGTATCGATGTAAGCAACGATTTCGTCGCCTGCTTTGTAACTCACGATGGGTTGAATTTCTATTGGTCTGAAAAAACCGTCTTGAAAGGAGACAAAGAAATTATTAAAATCTAAGGTGGGGACAATTCCTTGCGCTCTTGAAATGAAGGCTAAAATTGCAAAACAAAAAAAGAGGATCGATCTTTTCAATGACATCTCCCAAAGTTATCAAAATTTAGACCAATAAATGTATCTTCGTAGCGCTTATCCAATTGACTATGAAAAAAACTATTTTATGCGGTCTTTTTTTGCTTGGCAGCACCTCTTTTTGGGCACAACAAAAAATCACCTACGAAGCTTATGACCTCCCGAATGGGCTGCACGTCATTTTGCACGAAGAACACGCCACACCAATTGTAGCGGTATCTGTACTCTATCATGTAGGGTCAAAAAACGAAAACCCGAACAGAACGGGCTTTGCGCATTTCTTTGAACACTTACTTTTCGAAGGTTCGGCGAACATTGGCCGAGGCGAATACAGCGAACTCGTCGAAAAAAACGGCGGTACACTCAATGCCAACACCTCTCAAGACCGCACTTATTACTACGAAGTATTGCCCTCCAATCAGCTCGAGCTCGGACTTTGGCTCGAAAGCGAGCGCATGTTGCATGCCAAAGTTGACATCAAAGGCATTGAGACCCAACGCAGTGTAGTCAAAGAAGAAAAAAGACAGCGCGTAGACAACCAACCTTATGGTTCTTTCTTCACGGAAATATTCAAGCGCGTGTTTACAAGCCACCCCTACAACTGGGCACCAATTGGCAGCATGGAGCACCTTGATGCAGCACAAGAAGAAGACTACGTGAACTTCTACAAAACATTCTATGTGCCCTCCAACGCAACGCTCTCTATTGCTGGCGACATCAACATCGAGCAAACGAAGAAATGGATTGCGAAATATTTCGGTTCGATCCCACAAGGTCAAGCTATTAATTTATACCGAGATTTCATCAATCTTGACGACAATGCTTTTCTCACTAAATATAGCGTGGAAAAAAGTGAGTTTGATCAGAAAAATTTCATGAATTCCCAAAACCCGGCGGCTCAAAAATTAATTAAATACTTCATGTCACAAGAATGTGAAATCGTTCGCACTCAAAAAGATACAGCGCCTATAACTGGTATTATTTCCGATACCATCTATGACAACATTCAGTTGCCCGCACTTTTCATGGGTTACAAAATGCCATCCCAAACGCATCCTGATACTTATGCACTTGAATTTTTGAACGAAGTGCTGTCAAGTGGTAGTTCTTCGCGCATCAACAAAGAAATTGTCGAAAAGCGCCAATTAGCGCAATATGCCTTCTCTTTCAATTACGGCCTCGAAGACGCTGGAATTGGTATCATGGCGGCAATTGCACCCAAAGAGGTGTCTTTAGATACGCTTTTAGCAGCGTTTGACCAACAAATTGCAGCGATCAAGAGCAGTCTGATCAGCGAAGAAGAATTTCAGAAGGTGCGCAACAAATTTGAAAACGACATTGCTTCAAGTAATTCAAGTATTGCAGGTATAGCAGAAAACTTAGCAGACAACCACGTTTACTACGGCGATGCCAACCGCGTCAACACCTTGCTCTCTAACTACCAAAAAGTGACCAGAGAAGACATCCTTCGCGTCGCCAACACCTACCTAACGCAAGATGCGCGCGTGATCCTTTATTATTTACCTAAAGAAAAATAAGCCTCATGAAAAGTCTATATCTCCTCCTGATATTGATCCTGACTAACGGTGTTTTTGCACAGTTAGATCGATCGCAAAGACCAGCTGCGGCTGCGGCTCAAAAAATCAATATCCCTGCCTCGCAGGTATTCACTACTGCTAACGGCATCACGGTTATTTTGTCTGAAAACCACAAAATACCGAAAGTTTCTATCGACCTAAGTATGGGCAACAGCCCAAAACTCGAGGGCAACAAAGCAGGGCTTGCCGACTTCGCGGGTTCTTTACTGATGTCGGGCACTCAAACCCGCAGCAAAGACCAACTCGATCGCGAAATCGACTTTATCGGTGCCAATTTATCGGCAGGCGCCACAAGCATGAGTTTGAGCTGTCTCACCAAACACCTCGACAAAGGTCTCGAACTCATGACCGACGTTTTGTACAACGCGAGTTTCCCAGAAAGTGAAGTGGAGCGCATTCGCAAACAAAATTTGTCGGGTTTGCAATCCACCAAAGCAGATGCCGGAGAAATGGCGGGCAACGCCACAAGAGCTGTTAACTTTCCAGGGCATCCGCTCGGCGAAATCATGACCGAAGCAACGCTCCAAAATATTGCACGCGAAGACCTCATCCAATACTATAAATCAACTTTTACGCCACAAGGAAGCTATTTAGTGGTGGTTGGCGACATCAACAGAGCCCAAACCGAAGCAATGGTGAACCGCTATTTTGCTACTTGGCAGGGTGGCCCTGTATACCAAACCGAACTGGGCAAAGGTCAATTCGATAAAGGGAATCGCGTTATTTTCGTCAAAAAACCTGGGGCCGTACAATCTGTCGTTTACGTTACCTTTCCAATCGATATCCGCTCAGGGCACAAAGATCAATTGGCCCTCACTGTCTTGAATGGCATTTTGGGTGGCGGCGGTTTTGGCACACGTCTGATGCAAAACCTCCGCGAAGACAAAGCCTTTACTTATGGTTGTTATTCTTCGCTCAATATCACCGAAAACGGCTCTTGGATGTCGGCGGGCGGGAATTTCAAAAATGCCGTCACTGACTCCGCAATCACCGAAATTCTCAAAGAATTCGCTGGAATTATTGAAGCGCAAGTAACAGACGAAGAACTCAGCCTCACCAAAAACAACATGGCGGGTGGTTTTGCACGCTCACTCGAGCGACCACAAACCGTAGCGCGTTTTGCACTCAACACCATCAAGCAAAAACTAGCGCCAGACTACTACCAAAACTACCTTCAACAGCTTGAGGCCATTACTAAAGAAGATGTATTGCGCGTGGCCCAACAATACTTTACGGCCAAAAATTGCCATATCATTGTGGTTGGTAACGAAGAAATCTTGCCCAAACTTTTGGTTTTTGACACCGACGGACAGATAGAAAAACTAGATGCTTTCGGTGCACCGATCAAAGAAGTTAAAACTGCCGACATCAGCGCCGATGAACTCATCGAAAAATACGTGCTTGCCGTCAGCGGAACGAGCTCCAAGAAAGCTGCCTTAAAAAAATTGAAAACCGTAAAATCATACACAAGGATTTCCGAAATGAGTTCAGAGCAAATCCCATTTGTTTTGACCTCCACAGACTATTTTTGGGACGGCGGAAAGGAAGCGAGTAAAATGGAAATGCCTGGAATGGTTTTACAAAAATCATATTACGACGGCAAAGCAGGCTTTACCTTCAGCATGCAAGGTGGACGCGAAGACCTCAAAGCCGAAGAAATCGCTGCCAAGCAAAAAGCAAGTGGTTTTATCCCCGAGCTCAATTACAAAGCAAACGGCATGACTTACGAATTAAAAGGTATGGAAAACATCAATGGCCAAGACTGTTATGTCCTTTACACTACCGACGGTTTGGCTGAAAACTACGATTATTTTTCTGCACAATCATTGATGAAGTTGCGTTCAACGAGTATCCGTAAAATCGGTGAAGAAACGATGGAAACAACGACCAACTACAGTGATTTCAAGGAAGTGTCTGGCTTCAAGTTTGCTCACGCCTTTAGCATGACGGTGGGTAAAATGAGCCTTAACGGCGTTGTCAAAAGTATAGAGGTCAATCCGAAATTAGTGATGACCGAAGACTTTTAAGCACAGCGAAACTTTTAATCAAAAGCCACTTTCGAGTGGCTTTTTTTATAATTTTAAAACATGAAAGTCTTTTTCTTTTTCTGGTGTGCGCTCTCTTTTGGTGTTTTGGCCCAAAACACCCTCGTGTCGAGCGATGACATCTTTGAAGGAGAACCCTACTTGGCTGTTCACCCTCAAAATAGCAATCATTTGGTTGCCGCATGGATGGGCTTTGAACCAAATCAAAAAATTGTCATCAAAAGTGCTGTGTCCACAGACGGTGGCAGCTCTTGGACAGCCCCTATTTGGCAAGCGCACCAGCAAGCGGGTAACAACAGTGCCGATGTATCCCTGGGTTTTGACGGCAACGGCAATTGCTACATGGCTTACATCGACTACGACAACGTCGGTTTCACCAACGGCGCAGTCGTCTGCAGAAAATCGACAGATGGCGGGCTTACTTGGGGGCCAGCAGTGGTGGCGAGGTCAATAGCTTCCTGTCCCAACAAACTTTGTATCGACCGCCCTTGGATTGCTGTGGACCCACTCACCGGAAGTGTGGTGATCACGAGTACCAACGCGAATCAACCCGGAACGGTTCAGGCCCCGTTTCATCCGTATATGGCGACCTCCTCTGATCAAGGAGTCAGTTTCAGTTTGCAGGAACTCGACAGCGCACCGTATTTAGCTGGAAATGCCATTACACAGCCCATGCCCTCACCTGCCTTTGCCAACGACGGCACCTTTATGGCACTGTACCCAAGCTATGACCCAGCCCAAAGCATCCTGCCAAGAATTGTTGAAGTGAGTAAAACCGCACCCGCATCATTTTTCAGCTATCAAGTAGCTTTTCAAGGCGTAGGTTTTGGCACCCAAAATGACACCCTCAAACGAGGCGCACACTTAGCTTTGAATCAGGTCAATTCTACGCGAGCAAGTTATGTTTTTCTCACCGAAGTATTTGGGGATCCCGATATTGCAATAATTGAAAAAGACAACGTAAGTTGGAGTACTCCTACACGTATCAACCAAGACGCACAAGGCAACGGTGTAATCCAAGATTTAGTTTGGTCAGATTACGATACCGACGGAGACCTCGCGGTTTGTTGGAGAGATCGCCGCAATGGCGTACCCGGCACTTACCAAAGCCCGAGCGAAATTATTTGCCGCATCCAAAGCAACCAAATTTGGGGTAGTGAAATCACGATCAGCCCATTAGTCGACCACGATTCAATTTTACTTGAGAATGGCAATGATTTTTTAAATATCCAATTTACGAACAATCAACTTTATGCGATTTGGGGCGATGTGCGCCAAGGCAGCTTAAAAATCTTTTTGAATCATTTTGATCAGCTGAGTAATTCGAGTAGCACCTACCCCATTCCCACCTTTGACCCAATATTCCCAAATCCGAGCAATGGTATTTTCAAGATACCCCACGAACTTGTAGGATTGCAGTATGCTTTGTATTCAATAGAAGGACAATGCATGAAAATGGCCCAACTAGAAGAACAAATTGACCTATCGTTTTACGAAGCGGGGACCTACACCCTAAAGGTTGAACAATTTCATTTTTCCCTCGTCAAAAATTAGCGCGAAGTGTTGATATCTTCAACAAGGAAATTTAAAAATTAGCGGTATCTTTGAGACATGAGTGATTTTGTAGTATCGGCACGCAAATACCGTCCGCAAACCTTTGATACGGTTGTGGGGCAGCAGTCCATTACCAATACGCTCAAAAACGCCATTAAAAGTCAGCACCTCGCCCAAGCTTTTTTATTTTGCGGTTCCAGAGGTGTGGGCAAAACCACCACCGCCCGCATTCTAGCCAAAACCATCAATTGCTTCAATCCCACGCCAGAAATTGAAGCTTGCGACCAATGCGATTCATGCCTGTCTTTTCACACGGGCAACTCCCTCAACATCTACGAGCTCGACGCCGCCTCGAATAATTCCGTTGACGACATCCGCAATCTCATCGACCAAGTGCGCATCGCTCCTCAATTGGGCAGTCATAAAGTCTACATCATCGACGAGGTCCACATGCTTTCGGCGTCGGCCTTCAATGCATTTCTCAAGACGCTTGAAGAACCACCCAAACACGCCATTTTTATCTTGGCCACCACCGAAAAGCACAAAATCATCCCCACGATCTTATCGAGGTGCCAAATTTTCGATTTTCAAAGAATCCGCGTCAAAGACATCGCCGATCACCTGAGCAAAATTGCCACCAAAGAAGAAGTATCCGCCGACCCAGAGGCCTTGCATCAAATTGCACTCAAGGCAGATGGCGCTCTTCGGGACGCACTCTCTATTTTTGACCAATTGGTCACTTTTGCAGGCAACACCCTCACCTACAAAGATGTCCTCGAAAACCTCCACATCCTCGACTACGAATACTATTTCAAGGTCGTAGACGCGAGCGAAAAAGAAGACATCTCGTCTGCTTTGCTCATCCTCAACGACATCTACGAAAAAGGCTTTGATGGGCACCACTTCGTCATTGGGCTCGCCGAACACCTCCGCAACATCCTCGTTTGCAAAGACCCCAAAACGGCCAGCTTACTTGAGGCGCCAGACAGTATTAAGCAGCGCTTCATCCAACAAGCCAATGAAATAGAAGCGCAGCGTTTATTGCGCGGCTTGCAAGTGCTCTCCAAGACAGACGTCGATTACAAAGCATCCAAAAACCAGCGTCTGCTCATCGAGGTAGCCCTGATGCAGCTCTGCTCACTCAAGCAAGAGCAAGAAAAAAAAAAGGCCTGACTGAGCGGGTCGATATCCTACCCTTCCCCAAACAAAGTCTACGCAAAGCCAACAGCAATAAACCGATTGTAGCTCCAAATTCCGAAATTACTGCTAGTCCACCATCAGTTCCAGTCAAAGAACCGGCGGCACAACTCAGCATACCTCAAGGCAATGTAAAAGCAAACATTATTTCTATTCGAGAAACCCTCGACAAAGACAAAGCGAGCAGTCAACAAGTGCGTCAAGAAGACCTTCCGCGCGAAGGCATTCACCTAGACCACGTCAAAATGTACTGGAAGCAGTTTGCATTTCAAGTCAAAGAAGATGGCATGGAGACCTTCTACAATGCGCTCATCAAACGCGATCCCGTGCTCAAAAACGATGAAATCCTCGAGCTCACTGTAGACAACCTCGTTCAATACAACTATATCCAAACCCATTTGTTGACCTTCAAAGAATTCATGCGCAAGCAACTCCAAAATTTCTACTTAGATATTGTTTTGGTGCAGGCCTCAGCGGATGAAGAAGAAATCAAGTTTTTGACGGGAAAAGATAAATTTGCCGCTTTGGCGCGTAAAAATCCTAATTTACATACGCTTAAAAACCGCTTCAATTTAGATATCGAGTACTGATGCAACAGAATTGGGTTTTCTCGCAGCCTGACCCCGAACTTCAGCAACAAACCGCCCACTTTTATGAAAGGTGGAAGCAAAACGGCATATTTGAAATCCAAAGTTCAGGAACAACCGGGGTCCCACAGATCCAACGCTTCACCAAAGAGCAACTCGCCCATTCCGCCTTAGCGAGTATTCAGGCATTACAGCTCAGGGCAGACACCCATGCGCTTCTTTGCTTACCGCTCAACAGCGTCGGAGGCCTGATGCTACTTGCAAGATCAATTGTAGGGTCTTTTGCGCTCACCATCGAAAAACCCAGTTCAAGACCATTACAACACCACCTCGGCGCTTTCGATTTCGTCGCAATGGTACCCACTCAACTGCAACAAAGCCTCGAACACGACCTCACGCAACTGAAGCGCTGTGGCCAGATATTGGTGGGTGGGGGTGCACTTTCAGCTGCTCATATTGCCGCATGTCAGGATGCCGGACTTCTTGTTTGGCAAAGTTATGGCATGACCGAAACACTTTCCCATGTTGCCTTGCGCGAAGTGAGCCCGATAGAAGAACCTGCGTTCAAGGCCTTGCCTGGCATCCAATTTTCTTGCAAAAATGATTGCTTGACGATTCACTATCCGCAATTGCAAAAAGAACCAATTGCAACCAAAGACATCGTTGAGCTCCACGACGCAACTCACTTTACTTGGCTAGGGCGCACAGACAACGCCATCAACTCCGGAGGCATCAAAATTATTCCCGAAATCTTAGAGGTCCAGCTCGAAAAATACCTGGACTGCGCTTTTTTTATCACCGCCGTGCCCGATCAAAAGTGGGGGCAAGTAGTCGCTATTGTCATTGAATCAGCACAGCAACCAACGCTTCCCGACTTTCGAACACTCCCACTTAAGCCTGCCGAAATTCCTAAAAAATATGCGCTGGTGAACTCATTCTTGCGCACCAACACTCAAAAAATCCAACGCCAAGCCATCCTTCAAGCCCTCGACCATGAAGACTGGAGATCCCTATAAAATACTCGGTGTTCAGCCCGGTGCAAGCCAAGCCGAAATCAGACGTGCTTATCGCCTACTCGTCAAAAAATACCACCCTGACCGCAATCCTGCGCCCACAGCCGCCAATCAATTCATGGCTATTCAAGCCGCCTACGAACAATTACTTCATTCTGAACCTTCGCTAGACCAAGCTGCCGTAGCGCAAAAATACAAAGCGCGCCAACAACAATACGATCAAGATCTCGAGGCTTATCGACAAAAACGCGCTGCCGCACGCGAAAAAATAAGGCAACAAAAGCAACAAGAAGAAGCCTACAAAATGGCTTACCTGCAACAACTCAAAAGTGGCCGAATTGGTCTTTGGCATCGCTTGCTTGCTTACCTTGGCTTGCTGTTAACATTCGTTATTTGGCTCGATTTTTTCCTACCTGAACGTCAACAGCCTATTTTGGCCAATAGCTACAGTATCCGAACCTACGGAAGTGTAGACAACCACCTGGTTCAACTATTCGAAAGCACTGATGGACGCACTTTTTGGGTTGCAGATTACTTGAGTCAAAATCTTCAAAAGGTTCAGCAATTGCATAGCGTCGAGACACCATGGCTCCATCAAGTAAAGGCCCTTCGTTTCCACGATGGACTTTATGAACAAACGATACCTGTACATTTTGGTTTTTATTGGGCTCAAATTGGCATAAGTTTGCTGCTGCTCTTGCCCTTTTTGGCTTGGTATTTTGCGAGTGCAGACATTATTTTTGTAGCGGGTTCGTTTATCTCGAGATACGCTATTTTAGCCCTCCTTTTGTGGTTTTTAATTTCGGAAAACCGCTTTGTTCATCTTTTTACACTCGGACAACTATGACCAAAAAAGAAAAAGCAAAATTCGTCGTCGAAACGCTCGAAGCGCTCTACCCTGAAACACCCATTCCGCTGGACCACAAAGATCCTTACACCCTTTTAGTGGCTGTTTTGCTCTCTGCGCAATGCACCGACGCGCGCGTCAATACCGTTACCCCGACGCTTTTCGCACTCGCCGATAATCCTTTTGACATGGCGAAGCAACCAGTCGAAAAAATCCAGCAAATCATTAGGCCTTGTGGGCTTTCTCCTAAAAAAGCAGCTGCCATTGCACAGCTCTCTCAAATTTTAGTAGAAAAATACAACGGAGCTGTGCCACAAAGCTTTGATGCACTGGAAGCACTGCCTGGGGTGGGGCACAAAACCGCATCTGTGGTGATGTCGCAGGCCTTTGGCTTTGCCGCATTTCCTGTAGACACCCACATCCATCGCTTGCTGACGCGCTGGGGGCTCACATCCGGTAAAAATGTTGACGAGACCGAACGCGATGCCAAAAAACTCTTTCCTGAGGTTTTATGGAATAAACTACACTTGCAAATCATTTTTTACGGCCGAGAATTTTCACCTGCGCGGTCCCCGAAGCGCGACAAAGACATGATCACGCTAAAAATTGGCACTGCCAAGGCCTTAAAGGAGCTGTGCTGATTTCAACAATTGTTCATAACCTCCCTTTACAACTTTTTAATAACTAAGCAGCTGAAGATTTTCGCTGTAAAGTAGCCTTTAGCTATATTTGTTAAATGGACGCACCCGATAACAATCGCAAACCTATTGCCCGCATGAAAACACCAGCTCAGCCCTTTGCTGAACTTGGCCGCATACCTCCACAAGCACTTGATATCGAACAGGTTGTTCTCGGCGCCATGATGCTTGAAAGCAGAGCCATCAACGATACCATTGATATTTTATCCGAAAAGACATTTTACGATGTGCGGCATCAACACATCTTCAAAGCCATTCGCGCACTTTTTGCAGCCACAAATCCCATAGACCTCGTAACCGTCACGACTCAATTACAAAAAAGTGGCGAGCTCGAACTTGCCGGAGGCGCAGCCTACGTGAGCTCGCTCACTACCCGCGTAGCCAGCGCAGCACACGTGCAGCACCACGCCCGCATCTTGGCAGAAAAATTCATCAAGCGCGAGCTCATCAGCGTCAGCTCCAAAATCATCCGCGATGCCTACGACGACACCCGAGACGTCTTTGATTTACTCAACGACGCCGAATCTGACTTATTTAGCATCGCCGAAAACAACATGTCAAAGCAAGTCGGTTCTATGTCCTACATCGTACAAGAGGCCATTCACGAAATCGAACTTGCTTCTAAAAATACCGATGGCGTCTCCGGAATCCCGACTGGCTTCCACGACCTCGACAAAGTAACCTCTGGCTGGCAACGTTCGGACATGATTGTCCTGGCAGCGCGCCCAGGTATGGGTAAAACTGCTTTCGTACTTTCTATGGCTCGCAACACCGCCGTAGACTACGGAAAAGGCGTTGCCGTATTTTCACTCGAGATGTCGTCTGTCCAATTAGTCAAGCGTCTTATTGCCAGCGAGTCTAGACTCTCCGCAGAGAAACTCAGAAGAGGCGACCTCAAAGAACACGAATTTCAACAACTCCATTCGCGCATTGGTAAGCTTGCCGAAGCGCCCATTTTTATAGACGACACTCCCGGTATCAACATCTTCGATTTCCGGGCCAAATGTCGCCGTCTCAAAGCTCAACACAACATCGACCTCATCATCATCGATTACTTGCAGCTAATGAGCGCCAAAGACTCCAAAAGTGGTGGTAACCGCGAACAAGAAATCTCCACTATCTCTAGATCGATTAAAGAGATTGCCAAAGAACTCAACGTGCCGATTATTGCTCTTTCACAGCTCAGTCGTTCTGTAGAGACCCGAGGTGGCGACAAACGACCCATGCTCTCCGACTTGCGCGAATCCGGCGCTATCGAACAAGATGCCGATATCGTCTCGTTTATCTACCGTCCAGAATACTACGACCTCACTCAAGATGCCGACGGAAACTCCACCCTAGGTATTGGCGAAATTATCATTGCCAAACACAGAAACGGCGCGCTTAAAAATGTCCGCCTGCGCTTTGTGCCTGAATTTGCGCGCTTTGAGAACCTCGATGAAGTCGAAGCACTCGACCTCCCTGGCACTAACAACGCTGGGCTCAATCAATTCAATCAAGAATTCTCGACCTACACGATCAAAAGTAAAATGGATGACAGCAGCGAAGATATTTTCAGCAAAGACAACAGTGATGAAGATCCCTTCTAAAATTCTCCTTCTATTTTTCGCCGTCTTACTGAGTTTTCAGGGCAGAAGCTCTCAAATTCTAGTCCCCATGGACGAAGCACAACGCGATCACCTCAAGGCCTATGGCCTCGCCTACTGGACACTCGAAAACCAAATCATTATTGAATGGTTGCTCAATTACCGCGGGGGCAGTTTTTTGATTCCACATTTGCAGCGCATCGAAGAAGAACTACTGCTGCGCAACATCAGCTACCAAGTTTTGGCCGATGGACAAGTCAACAAAATCAAAAGCGAAATTGCAGATCCGGAGGTCAATATGGAGGTGGTTCAGCTCGAAAAAGCTCCTAAAATCGCCGTCTATACCCCACCCAACAAACTCCCCTGGGACGACGCCGTTACACTCGTCTTGACCTACGCAGAAATCAGCTATGACAAAATCTACGACTCCGCTATTGTCAATGGCATCTTACCCAAATACGATTGGCTGCACCTGCACCACGAAGACTTCACGGGCCAATACGGTAAATTTTACAGCTCGGCGCGCATGCAAAGTTGGTACCAACAAGAGGTACAGCGCTCGGAAGCAGATGCTGCCAAATTGGGTTTTGCCTCTACCGCTGCGCTCAAAAGAGCAGTTGCGCTCAACATACGCAATTTTGTGATCGGCGGCGGATTTCTATTCACGATGTGCTCTGGAACCGATTCTTTCGATATTGCGCTCGCCGCACAAAGCGTGGATATACAAGAAGCCGTCTTTGACGGTACGCCTTCAGACCCGCGTGCTCAAGACAAACTTGACTTCAACCAAACTTTTGCTTTCCGAGATTTTCACATCATTAAAGACCCTATGGTCTACGAATACAGCGATATCGACGGCACCGATTTGCGCACTCAACGCCAAATCACAGAAAAATCCGATCAGTTTACCCTATTCGATTTTTCAGCCAAATGGGATGTCGTGCCCACCATGCTTACGCAGTGCCACGTAGATGTGATCAATGGTTTTATGGGGCAAACAACCGACTTCCACAAAGAATTCATCAAGCCCAATGTGCTCATTCTCGGGGAGAACAAAGCCGCCAACACGGCCAAATACGTCCACGGCGAATTCGGGCAAGGTACCTGGACCTTCTACGGCGGTCATGACCCAGAGGACTACCAACACCTCGTTGGCGACCCACCAACAGACCTCAATCTACATCCAAATAGCCCAGGCTATCGCTTGATTTTGAACAACATATTATTTCCTGCGGCCAAAAAACAAAAACGCAAGACATAGTTTTTAACATTATTCGTTCTTTTTCGCGTTTTTTTGCTTAAACTTGCAACGAATTTCCAATTGCCCATTTCAGGGCCTTCTCCAAAATTCAGCTTATAACTTACCATTGATGGATTTAAAGACCTTAGAGAGTAAAAAAATCTCGGACCTTCGCGTTATTGCGCAAAGCCTTGGCATTGATGCCGGTAGTCTCAAAAAGAACGAACTCATTGCCGCCATAACTGGCCAAGACCAACCTGCTGCTCCGGCAGCAGCAACGAGTGAAGTAGCGCCAACTGAAGCAAACCCGAATGTGCGCAAGCGCGGCCGCAAGCCCCGCACCGAATTAGAGCCACAACCACAAACAGAAGTTGCGCCTCCGACCGAAGACGCTACTCCACAAGCTGTCGCTGAAAAAGCGCCAGAATCAGATAAACCAAACGAACAGCGTCAGCGTCAGCACCAACAGCGCTTCGAGAACCGCAACCAACGTCCACCACGCGAAAACCAAGACAAACCCGAAGAAGTCAATAAAGAAGAAAACTTTGATTTGGTCGGTATTGTTTCCGCAGAAGGCGTATTGGAAGTCATTCAAGATGGCTATGGTTTTTTGCGTTCCTCAGACTACAACTATCTTCCTTCTCCCGATGATATCTACGTATCTCAGAACCAAATCAAGCTCTTTGGCATCAAAACAGGCGACACCATCAAAGGAACCATTCGCCCACCTCGAGAAGGTGAAAAATTCTTTCCGCTTGTAAAAGTAGAATCCATCAACGGTCGCGACCCCTCTTACATCAGAGACCGCGTTCCTTTTCAATACCTTACTCCGCTTTTTCCTTCCGAAAAATTTAAGCTCACAGGTCACGCCCAAGAAACCCTTTCTACGCGCGTCATGGACCTCTTTGCCCCAATTGGAAAAGGTCAGCGCGGCATGATCGTCGCGCAACCGAAAACGGGTAAAACCATGCTCCTCAAAGATGTAGCAAACGCAATTGCCGCCAATCATCCTGAAACTTACCTCATTGTTCTGCTCATCGACGAACGCCCAGAAGAAGTCACCGACATGGCGCGCTCGGTCAAAGCAGAAGTCATTGCGTCTACCTTCGATGAACCCGCTGATCGCCACGTAAAAGTTGCCAACATGGTCCTCGAAAAAGCCAAGCGCATGGTGGAGTGTGGCCACGATGTCTGCATCCTCCTCGATTCCATTACCCGTCTTGCGCGCGCGTACAATACCGTTTCTCCTGCCTCTGGCAAGGTACTCTCCGGTGGTGTAGACGCCAACGCACTTCACAAACCCAAAAGATTCTTTGGTTCTGCGCGTAAAATCGAAAACGGAGGTTCTTTATCGATACTCGCAACTGCCCTTACAGAAACAGGTTCAAAAATGGACGAAGTCATCTTTGAAGAATTCAAAGGAACCGGCAACATGGAACTCCAACTCGATCGCAAAATATCGAATCGCCGCATTTATCCTGCAATCGACATCACGGCTTCTGGTACGCGAAGAGAAGATTTACTCGTGGGTAAAGACGTCTTACAGCGCGTTTGGCTCATCCGTAAATTCATCGCAGACATGAACCCAGTAGAAGCTATGGAATTCATGAAATCCCACATGGAAAACACGCTCTCCAACGAAGAGTTTTTGGTATCAATGAATAGCTAATGAAAAACGGTTGGCTTTACGGTCTAGTCTTCGGGAGCATATGGATAGCAATCAAAATGCTCGCGTTCGCTCTCAATTGGAAGCTTGATGAAATCCAAATTTTCGTACTGCTCAATATGGCATTTCTAACTGCTGCTATCGCTTTATTTATGTACCGCAAAAAAAGAAATGGCACCAGTGAAAGCAACATACTCACCGACATCAAAGCAGGCCTGAGCGTCGGGCTACCCTACACGCTTATTGTCAGTTTCTTTCTGTTTTTCTACTACAGAGATATCTATCCTGAATTCAATCAAAAGAAAAGAGCGGCTTACGAACAAAAAATGGACAGCCCCGCTGAAATTGCCGCCATTAGAAAAGGCAATAGCGCACTAGAAAATAAAAGCGATGCCGAAATAGTTGAAATGGCACGTAAAAATACGGCCATGATGTATGACCCTCAGTTTACCTTGAGCGTGAGTTTATTGGCGTTGTTGGTCTATGGCACCCTCAACAGCTTGCTCATTGCGGTCATTTATCGCCGGGTTGTTTTTAGAGACTAGCACAGAGCTCTTCGCCAAGTGCGTCGTAGTCAATCCCGTCGAAATTCCCACTAGACATCATCAGAAGCACTTTATTGTGCCAATTTTGAGACCGAATGAAATCCAAGACCTCTTGAGTTTGGGTGCATATTTTGACCACACCACCAAAACCAGCTGCAACCTCAGCAACATCCAAAGCAGGTAACTTTTTATGAGCAACCACTTCCGGACTAAAATAAACAAGTGCTTGGTCGGCAGCGTTCATGGCGCCGTCGTATTGTGGTAAAAAGGACTTTTGTAGAGAGCTGAAAGTGTGTAATTCCATGCAGGCGATCACTTCGCGATCCGGATACTGCTGTTTAACAGCACTCGTGGTGGCTTTTAACTTGGATGGTGAATGTGCAAAATCTTTATAAAGTACGAAATCGGGGGCGGCAACAACTTTTTGAAGTCGCTTACCTGCGCCAGTGAAATCCGACATAGCGGTGAAGAAATCAGAAGCGCTTATTCCCATTTGCTGGGCCAAGTACATTGCACCCATTAAGTTCTGAAGATTATGGGCTCCAAAAACTTGTAAAGGATAGGTGCGGCCTTCAAAATGAAGGTCGGTACCTGAGGGAGTTGGAGAAAATTCAGGCGTTCGGTACGGCATCAATTTCAGATTGGCCGTTTTGGAAGCCAAACGCTCAATTTCGGCATCTTCTTGGTTGTAGACCAAAGCTCCGTCGGGCTCAATTATAGCAATAAATTTTTCAAATTGCTCGACGTAGTTTTCAAATGTAGGAAACACATTGATGTGATCCCAGGCAATTCCGGAAAGCAACGCAATATGCGGCTTATATAAGTGAAACTTTGGGCGGCGGTCTATTGGTGAACTCAAGTATTCATCGCCTTCTAAGATCATGTATTTGGCCTCTTGGGTCAGTCTGACCATGCAGTCGTAACCTTCGAGTTGGGCGCCAACCATGTAGTCGACGTCGATTTGGAGTTTGGCTACCGCATGCAAAAGCATAGAGGTTATGGTTGTTTTTCCATGACTCCCGCCTATGACCACGCGAATTTTATCCTTGCTCTGTTCATAGAGGTATTCCGGATAACTAAAAATAGGAATGCCGAGCTTTTTAGCTGCTTCTAGTTCTGGATTATCAGCTCGGGCATGCATGCCAAGAATAACTGCTGAAAGCCCAGCATGAATGCGGGTGGCATCCCAACCTAGTTGCTGAGGTAAGATTCCTTGCTTTTGAAGCCTGGACAGCGAAGGTTCGAAAATTTCGTCGTCCGAACCAGATACTTGAAAACCTTTTCTAGAGAGGGCAATAGCAAGGTTATGCATTGCGCTGCCTCCTATTGCAATAAAATGTACTTGCATGTCAACTTATTTAGTCAGGACATTGGCACCAGTAGATTCATTGAACCAAATGTATTCTGTGCTCACCTGTCCGTCTCTTGTAAAATAAGTTTTGCCGTTTTCGTCGGTTGTTTGTTCATAGACCACGCCGTGTCCGTTCGGATCTACAACCACCCTTCTGATGATCACTTTGGTCACGTAGCCTTCTTTGTTTTTAATTTGATATGTCGGCGGCATCTTGCTGAACTTGTTTGGTATAGGTAACCGCCTGTGTGCGTTGGTTGAGTTCTGTCACATTTTTTTCATCTTCGGCGCGGCTTTTTTGAACCTGTAGGTCTTTTTGGTTTTGAATGACATTCAAACGATCGAGCTCGCTTTGTTGACGCCCGTCTGCTGCTTTCTGTTCGGTTTGGTTTTGGTGGTCTTTGGCGTCTTTCCAGGCATTGAGATTGGTGACGTTGTCTTGCTGATGCTGTGCGCTAAGCGCCTCTCGGTTCTGGACAGCCACCTCGTATTCTTGTGTTTTTTGAGCGCGATCGGATTGGAGTGTTTGCTGGGTTGCTTCGTTTTGCCTGCTTTGTAGTTCTCTTTGTGAACGCGTCATTTCAAATTGAGCAGTCGTTTCGTAGGAGCCCACAGCCGCATTTTGTTGAGAGAAGTAATTTTGGTATTCGACTTCGGTTCTGATTTGTTGCTGTGTACGGTACGGACTTTCTTGCTTGGCTTCGCGATTGCTTTGTAGGTCATTGAATACCATTGAGTTTTCTCCATTTACTGCTTCACCAGGAGCTGTTAAGCGGATACCTGCGGGCTCTACCACAGCATCTTCTTTCACTTTTACAACGGGTGCCGGCGTCAAAATGATGCGCAAGGAGTCCATGCTTTTTTGAATACCTGGAAGCTCATTTTGATTGAGGTATTGCTGCTGAGCCAAACCGGACGCATGAAGTTTTTCAAGCGCTTTGAGTGCACCTGGGTTGTCTTTGGCCTTCACCAACTGGTAGGCCGTTTTGCGCGCCTCATAGTACGCCTCCATGGCACTGATTTTGTTTTTGAGTTCAATGACCTCAGGCTCGTTTTGGCGGCTTTTCATGGGGTCTGAATTCAGAATTGATTTGGCTGTGCCGTAGAATTGTGGGCCTTTGTTGAAATTCTCGTTGGCCTTCGCTAATTGATTTTGATAGACCTGAGACATCGAGTTGATCCCTTCGGTCACGCGTTTGATACCCGCCTGTAATTCTTTGGAATAGCTATCGATGAGGCTTTGCTTGTGAAAAAGCGCAATTTGTTGATCCGCTTTTTTGTAAGTCTCAAGAGCAAGGTCATATTTCTTTTGGAGGTATTGGTCATTGGCCAACTTCATGGTGCGTTTGAGCTCTGCCTCGTTCTGGATGTCAAATTTCAATTCTTTGAGCAGGAGCAATTGGGCATTGACGGCTTCTTTTTCTGTTGGTTTGATTTGTTGTGCCTCTTTGTATTTGGTCTCGGCCTCGTCGTATTTTTTAGCGTTTACTAATGCGGCAGCTGCTTGCATAGCCTTTTGAAAAGCCATGGTTTTGGCTTGGGCATCTGCTGCTTCAGTGCGCATTTTATCGATGTTTGTTTGCTCTTGAACCACTGCAGAATTATTGGGCAATACAGCAGCGGCCTCTTTGATTTTTTGGCTTGCCAAGTTGAGGTCACCGGCTTGGCGAGCGGCAATGGCTTCACGGAGGAGGCTGGCCTGAAGCGCTTCGTCTTGGATGCGTTTGCGTTCAGCAGCTTGTGCGCTTAAGATCTGTTCTTTTTTGAGTTTGGCGGGGGCATCGTTTGGGATAACGAGCAGGGCAGAATCGAGGTAAACAACCGCCTGATCTTGGTTTTGGGCTGCATTCGCTTTCTCGGCAGCAAGCATATGACGCTGATATGCTTTCTGGTCTATTGCCAATTGATATGCCGCTTTTGCTTTTTGATCTGCGTCTGTTTTGACCAACGGAACATGAACTAAAGCACCGTTTGACCAAACGTATTTATCGGTCACTGCGTTTTTGGCAAAAGATAGATCGACGTCAGGTCGGAGCTCATAGAGTTCGCAATTCAAGTTACGGGTCAGTTGCAGACCGCCTGGACTACTCGACTGACTTTGAAGTGTGGTGAGGTCGAGTAAGACCTGCTTGGTCAAAAAACCACCTTTAGTCAGGCGCACTTGAATGGGCTGCCCTTGCGATATCTTGGCCGATGCATAAAATTGGCCGCTTTGGTTGCTCAGTACTTTAGTCAGGACGGCATCTTGCTGCATGATATCGATGGTCACGCCGACGACAGCGCGCTGATCGAGTAAGTTCGTCGTGCTTCCTTCGATCACAACGAGAAAATCACGCTGTGCAAAGAGCCCAGCAGGAATTAGCAACAATACAAAATAGAGTAATTTGATCATGTCAATCTATGGTTTGTCAAATGACCTATTCAACGCAATTTGGTACATTTGTTTCAAACACAAATTTGCTAAAAATCAACGAGTAAAAAAAATGCTGCGCTTTGATCAATTGAGTTACTGGGAACGCGAACAATATATTGTCGGCAATACCTTCGTTATTGTGGGCGCTGGGCTCATCGGCATGTCTACTGCGCTCTCCTTGCGCGAGCGCTTCCCGACAGAAAAAATATTGATCCTTGAACGAGGTTATTTACCAACAGGCGCTAGTACAAAAAATGCAGGTTTTGCCTGCTTTGGTAGTCCAACAGAAATCCAAGACGACCTCTGCCACATGCCCGAAGATAAAGTTTGGGAAACCATTGAGCTGAGGCTCAAAGGCTTGGAGCAGCTTCAAAAAAGAGTGCCCGCTGCAGCCATGCGCTACCAAAATTGTGGCTCTTGGGACTTAATCAGCGCCAGCGAAAAAGACTTGGATCCTGAATTTATACCCTTTTTAAATGAGCAATTTCAAAAGCGTTTTGGTTACGCTCATGTTTACCAAAAAGATACGACCTATGAAAGCAAATTTGGCTTCCAAGGATTCCAAGTGGCCTACTTCAATGCTTTTGAAGGCGCTCTAGACACCGGATTATTGATCCATCAACTTCACCAACAATGCAGTGCGCAAGGCATTCAATTTTTATTTGCAACTGAAGTAATCAAATGGGAATCGAGCGATGATGACGTTTTGATTGCTACTACACATGGTGAACTCTCGGCCCAACATCTTTTCTTGTGTACAAATGGTTTTGCGCAAACCTATTTTCAGAATGAGCTCAGACCTGCTCGGGCGCAAGTTTTGCTTACCAAACCCATGAAACACCGCATCAAAGGTACATTTCACAGCGACAAGGGCTATTACTACTTTAGAGATATCGGGAATCGCATCTTATTAGGTGGCGGAAGGCACCTTGATTTTGAAACTGAAACGACGACAACATTTGACAAAAATGAACGCATACGTGCTGCGCTCTTAAACAAACTGAGCACTGAGATTTTACCCGGACAAGCTTTTGAAATTGACCAAGAATGGTCGGGGATCATGTGTGTGGGTCCTGAAAAAAAACCAATTATTAGGTCGCTGAACAAAAACGTACATGCAGGTGTTCGAATGGGAGGCATGGGTGTAGCAATTGGAACTGCCGTTGGTGCTGCCCTGAGTAAATTGGTCTAGAATGAAGCAAGATAAAAAGTCAAAAAAAGCGTTTGTCAACCCGATTGACCCTGACAAAATTGCGAGCAATCCGCATTTGCTTCCTTATGCTCATACTGTTGGTGGCGCCGTGATCAAGCCCGAAGATACCGGCAAACTCAAAGGTCGCGCACTGAGCGCTATGAACCAACAAACGGATATGCAGCTGTCTCAGATATACGAACAAATGCAGTTACTAGCCGCTCAAGCCCAAAAAATTCAAGCCAGAAAAACCATTTCGGATTACATCTATCAAACCGAATTGCGCTTCGAGCCGCTGATCAATCATGTCTATCACTTGTACCGCAAAGCGGATGAAAAACTCATGCTTTCGCTCATTGGCCCGCTTTCTTGGGGTAAATCTGGCGACAAGCTCACCTACCTAGCCAGTGTCAAATTACTTGCAGACCACACCTGGGAAATCATTGAGCAAGCTCCTGACTTTGATTTTAACGGATAAAAACCAGTTCGTTCCCATCAGAATTTTCAGAACTGAATTGGTAGCCAAGCTCATCAAACGACTTGATATCTAAAGGCTGAACTATGTTGTATACGGCACACCACCTGGCCATCGTGCCGCGGGCTTGTTTCGAAAAAACCGATACTGACTTGAGTTCCCCATTTTTCTTTTCATAAAAATGAGGCGTGTACATGATTGACCTCAATTTAGGGGCTTGCAAAAGGTCGCTGTATTCTGAACTTGCTAAATTGAGCAGGCTCTCCCCTTTTGTGAGTTGCTTCAGCATGTTTTTTTGGACGTCTGCTCTCCAAAAATGATACAACGACTGCTCCTCGGGTGCCACACCGCGCTGTGCCATTTCCAAACGATAAGGCTCTATTAGATCATTTGCACGCAGTAAACCATACAAGCCAGATAAAATAAATAGATGCTTATTCAAATAGGCGACTTCCTCCTCTTTCAAATGATCGGCATCTAGCGCTTTGAAGGCTTCGCCGATGTAAGCAAAGAGCGCTGGTGCGCTATTTATTTGATTTTTCTTGGCCCCCCATTGCTGAATCATGTGAAAGGTTTCATTCCCTTTTTCTTCTGATAATTTCATTTGCCGCATCAAATCCGTGACGCTCCAACGCTTTAGTTCACTCATGAGCTGCTGGGCTTGCTTTTTAAAGAGCAATTTACCCGATGGAGGGCTGAAATAAGGCCGCATGAGCTTAGCTGGAGATAGAATGATTTTCATGCCATAAAAATAGTATTAGAAGGCTAATTTTTGGATAAAATTTCATAATTTCAACGTGCTAAACTCAACCCTAAACTATGAAACTACGCTTACTCTCCGTCCTGCTCTGTTGCTGCAGCTCTATTTTTGCTCAAAACGCCGAATTTTACGGCTATGTAACGCCAACCACAGCACAATTGGTTGCAGCTCCTAACCAAGCAGATCCCAAAAAAGACATCGTGATTCCCAATTTCAAAGGACGCGAGGTTCCCGTTCAAATGGGTTTCAATGCACACCAGCCCGATTGGGTTTGGCAACAGCATGGCAACAATAATCAACAAAAAACAACCTCTGCCAGTTTGTTATGGCAAGTACAGGGTATTGGCAATGGAATTTCGCCGCCAGACCCTTCAGGAGAGTCAGATTCAACGGTTTACATTCAGGGAACCAATTCTGGAAGCGGCGGCTCTTACAAAATTTTTAACAAAACAACCGGGGCAAGCGTCAGCGGTACTTTAGTGATGGCCACCCTTGGGAGTCCAACGGTTACCGGTCTTGGAGACCCCGTGATCCTTTATTACAAAACAGCCAAACGCTGGATCATCACCCAATTTTCCACACAAGCTCAAAAGAAGCTTCTCGTATACGTATCCCAAACGAGCAATCCCCAAGGTGCCTATTATTTTTATCAATTTACTTGTCCAAATTTCCCTGATTATCCAAAATGGAGCATATGCGAAACCTCAGATGCTTTGTTGGCCTCCACCAATGAAGGTGGGCCTCCGCGCGTTTATGCGATGAAACTCAGCGCACTAGTCAGTGGTGCCACTTCTCCATTTATAGGCGTGGCCATCGGCTATACGCTCAATGGCTTTGGTTTTCAATCCATAACACCCGTAGATCTAGAAGGAGACCTCGCCGGACCCGCTGGTCAAAAACCACTATTTGTGCGCCACCGCGACGACGAAAAGCACAGCAACGGATCTCCGGATAGCCCTACCAACGACTGGATCGAAATTTGGGAAATGACCATCAACTGGACCAACAACACCGGTAGCGTTGCCAAAATTCAAGATGTGCCAATTACCGAAATTGACTCCGACCTCTGTGGCCTCACCAGTTTTTCTTGTATTGCACAGCCAGGCACCACCGTGAAACTAGATCCGCTCAGAGAATGCGTTATGTACAAAGCACCTATGCGTGTATTCCAAGACCATCAAGCGATGGCGCTTTGCTTGGCAACAGATGTCAACGGTAACAACCGAGCGGGTGTACGTTGGCTAGAATTGCGCAGACCAACAGGCAGCACTGGTGCCTGGACACTCTATCAAGAAGGAACCTATGCGCCAGGAACCACGCTCAATCGCTGGATGCCCGCCATTAATATTGATAAGTACGGAAATATCATGTTGGCCTATTCCACTTCGGGCAGCACCGCGCCAGACTACCCCTCCATCCAAATGACTGGCCGCAAAGCTTGTGATCCACTTGGGCAAATGACGCTACCCGAAACCATGATCAAGCAGGGCTTGTCTGCACGTACTTCCAACACGCGCTGGGGTGATTACCACCATATGTGCATCGACGATTTCGACGGTCTTACCTTCTATTACACCGGCGTGGTCATGAATTCCAACAACAATATCGTCACCAATGTATCTGCCTTTAAAATGAATCCTGATAGCCTAGACTTAGCTATTCTTGATGCCTACACCACCCAAACAGGCGGTATTTGCGGAGCCAGCACTCAAATTGCGATCATCGTTGAAAACCGCGGCGTTAACGCTGTCAATACGTTTACCGTTTCTAGTCAAATAGGAACAGCTAATCCAACGAGTCAGGCCTTTACGAGCTCCAGTCTTGGTGGGTATCAAGCCATCGATACCATTTTCTTTACTGTTTCTGGGCTCCAGGCTGGTTCAAACAACGTTCTTTTGCAGCTGGCCAATATCAATGGCTTGGGTAACGACGAAAATACCTGTAATGATCAATTTAACCTGAACATCAATGTCATTGGCGCATCTAATGTAACCGTCAATGCCGTTGTGAGTCAGCAACCAAGTTGCAATGCCAGCAATGGTGTGGTTGTGTTACAAGCGACAGGCAATAACAGTCCTTACACCTATGCCCTCGATAACGCTCCTGCTCAAACTTCGAATACCTTCAACAACCTCAGCGCAGGCAACTACACCTATACTGTTACAGATAACCAAGGATGTGCTGTCTCCGGAACATTTACAATTGCCGCCACAGCCTCGATCAATGCGAGCGTTGTCCAGACTACCACGATTGCTTGTGCAGGCTCACAAACCGCGAATATTGTCGTGACGCCAAATGGTGGAACAGCACCCTACAATTTCTCTATCAACAATGGTGCTGATCAAGCGAGCAACACCTTTAATAATTTGGGTGCTGGCACCTACACCATCGGAGTCATCGATGCCAATGGCTGCAGCACATCCCTCACCTATATCGTAACTGAGCCTACCCCACTGAGCGTTAACATGATTCCGACAATGATCAGTTGCAATGGTGCCAACGACGGTTCGCTCAATTGCCAAGTGAGCGGAGGAACGAGCCCGTACACCTATGCCCTCAATGGTGGTGCTGCATCTACGAGTCCTGTATTTTCAAGTTTGCCAGCAGGAACCTACACACTAACGGCTACCGATGCCAACGGGTGTCAGCAAGACTTCACCAGTACAATTACCGAGCCCGCTGCACTTATGCTAACTGCAAATACAACAGTTTCTAACGGAAACGACGGCACCATTGCACTCGCTGCAAGCGGCGGGAACTCGCCTTACACCTATTCCATGGATGGTCAGAATTACTATTCCGGTTCTTTCTTCTCTGGTTTGGCTATAGGTACTTACACTTGTTATGTAAAAGACAACAATGGCTGCGTTACGGCCATTGAGGTGGTGGTCAATAGCTCTAGCCTATCCGAATTGAACTTTCAAGTGATGCAGCTGTATCCAAATCCGAATAACGGCATTTTTGAACTCCAAATTGAAGGCATTAAGAGCGCTGGATTAGAAGCCAAACTTTTCAATTTAAAGGGCCAACACATTGCGAGTTTTGCTTTGAAAGCCTCCAACGGTAAAGTGAAGCAAACCATCGAACTGAGCCCTAAAATTGCTGCCGGAAGCTATTATTTAGGAATCTACGAAGAAGGACAAAGCGGCTTATTGCAATTTATCAAGCAATAAGCTAATTGATTTCAAAGGTCGCTAAATCGAGTTCTTCGTCGACAACTTGCAAACGCCTCGTAAATTCACTCTTGACTTCATAAGGTGTACCATAGTTTTTAAAGAGCTGAACGGTTAGAATCGCTTTGCCACTCAAAGTAGGCCGATGATTGCCGTAATAATGTGCCTGAATCCTGTAAGTGCCTTTAGGGGCCTTGCGGATCAAATATTCTTCGGGGCCATAACCTTGCGTAAAATCATTGGAAATTCGACCACCGTTTGAGGTGAGCTTGTAACTGTACATACATTTTTCGTCGTTTGGTTCCGTCACCCAAAGATCCACATCTGTGTTGTCAGCATCCCAATTGAGCACAACACGAATGTCCATTGGGAGTTGAACCAAGAAATGATCCGGAATTCCTTTGGTGTCTATTTCTCTTGGATACCTGGCAATCAAATGATTGATCTCATTGAGAGCAATCAAATGAATACCTTCAAAACGGCCGTCATATGGCTCCTTGACAACTTTATAGAGTGCTTCAATAGCTGCTTGGTACTTGCCAATTTGCGCGAGTGCCAAGCCGTAATCACGGTAAGACTGCGGCTCCTCAGGCCTCAATTCTATAATGGATTTAAATAGAGAAATTGCAAGCTTTTCAGCCTTGAGTTGCAAGAGCTTTTGAGCCAAAATCCGAAGCAACGCGGCATCTTTGAGTTGCATTTCTGCCAAATTTGTCAATACCCGAACCGCTAACTTTGGCTGCTTCTTCTGCACAAAAAAGTCGCATATATCGATGTAAAAAGACGGTTGATCACTGTATTTCTCACAGAGCAGTAAATAACAATCATAGGCCTGTGTCAGACTAACCGCCCTAAGGCTCTTTAGGTATGGGACTTTGGGGTTCCAGGCCGCAACTGATATGGTAGTACTCGGAGCAGCAGCTGCCTGACCTGATATAGTTGTAGTTGCATTCGCAGAAACAACCGTGCTGTAAGTACCTGCTAAGGTTGTTGCCCAACCATTAGCGTCTTGTCTTGAAGCACTGCTCGATGGCGACCAATTATAAGTGGCGCCGCCAGTTGTGGAAAGACTCAATTGTACAGCATCATTTTCAGTAACGCTTGCTGCTTCCTGTTGAGTAGATGGTACAGTTTCTTCTTGTACGTCACCGTTGATCATTGGCGCTTGGATGGCGAAATTGGCAGCCTCTTTTTGCTCGACTCTTTTGGGTTTATTCCAATACCACTTTTGATAGGCTTTCCACTCTTTTTTGATGCGCGCCAAATGATTTTTCTGAACTAATAGCTCGGTTTTCTCCAACTTATGAAGCGCTTTGAAATAAGCCTTTCTCAGAGATGCGGGTGGTACAATGCGAAATTCAAGGTAATCTGCTAGCGAATCGAGTACCAAAAGGGAACTTGCCGAACTCACGAGGTTGTACTTCAGGCCCAGGGCACAGATTTCCTTTCGTTTGACTTTTGGCTGTTCCTCTAAGCTTTCGAGTTTCGCCATCGCCCAACGTTTGCGTTGGCTAGTTCCGTTAGGGTCAAGGTGCAGAGAATCTAGTTTTACTTCTTGTGCATGCAGGACCATCTTTGAATCAAGACCAAATTGAGCAGTCAGACTTTTCAATGCTAGGGGTACTTTGACGCTGAGGAGTAAGCGTTGGCTCGCAGGATCCAATTGGGTAGTGTAATACTCTAGTTGTGGATGAGACTCTTTGAAACCCAAAAATTGGAGGTATTGTCGTTTCAAGCGCTTGAGCGCAGCCGGAACTTGCTGTGCACTTAAATCGATGACACTTCCGTTTGATTGCTTGGCTAAAAAAGACAAGAGCCCTTGGTCTGTAACTTGACTTGAGACAATTGGGTAAATCGGGGCCTTTCCTACCTTTTTGATGGGGTCACCAAGCGTTTGAATACCATCTGAAAAAAACAGGATTTCATCGCCTTTAAAGCGACCAAAATGCAGGCAAGAAAGCGAGGATGCGCCATCATAATGTTGTGCTTTGAGTAAAGTCCGCAAGGTATTGACGCGACCATTTTGAATCACCAAACGGTGACGCGCTAAAATTTCGTGTGCAAAAAACACGAGTTCTAATTTGCCATTTTTAATCCATTTAAGATATGCCTCTAACAATTCGCGTTCTTTATCGAGTTGCGCAGTTGACCTTGAAGCGGAAACATCCCAGCAAACGGTCACTACTTTAGGGGCTTTTTTTCGAGCGAATTTACAAGGGAGCGACATGTTGGTATTGACGTAGTAAAACCCGCCTTGTTTATCTCCATAGATAGCTGGGACTTTGGGGAGTTTTTGCGTCAGCCGGATGTGCTCGTTTACGCTTTTGTTGCGCTTTTTGATCGACTTTAAAAGGACAGGACGCCCATTGGCATATGCAATGGCCTGGAAATTAAACCTGGCTACCTTTTCTGTTAATTCAATCGGCATGTGGAAATATGCTTTCTGTGCATCTTGAGGCAAAACGGAACAAACCTCGAAACGAAGTCGCTTGGTACGATTTGGCAGCAGCGGATAAACGCGCATTTGAAAGAGGTTTCCTGCGACTTTTTCTAACAATCCAGGATCAATACCTTTTCTGACGGTTGCTTCATATGCCACGCGCGCTTGGTGCTTCTCAACGGCCACTGCTGGACGCAATTCACCATTCATTTCCAATTCAAAATGAGTAATGGTCTGACCTCGACCTAAAGGAAACTCAAATTCTGCCTCGAGTAGGCGATCAAATTGATTGAAAAATGTGATGTCGTATCGCGTTCTTGCAAAACCGTTCTCAAGATAGGTCTTGATGGCAACAGCTTTGATTTGAACTTGTTCTTGGGTTCCGCCTTTGATCCGCAGTGTTGGCATTTGATTCTGAAGGCTCGAGCCCGCTTGGTTCAGTTGCTGATTGGTAGTGTCTTGGATCAAAGCTTTGTAAGGATCTACTGCTGCCACTTTATTTGGGAGGATGGTCCAATAAATACCCAAAGCGATAACTGCCAAAAAAAGCAGCACAAAGTAAATTCTGTATTTCATAAGCGCGTAAAACTTCATTAACGCAAAGAAGACGTATTCCCAACAAAAAAGCCGCTTTTTTGGAGCGGCTTTTTTTAAAAAAATAAGTTGGCGTCTTAAGCGCGTAAACGCTTAGAGAAGTCGAGTAGAATTGGTGTGGCTACACACAATGAAGAGTACGTACCAATGAGTACCCCAACCAACAAGGCAAATAAGAAACCTTTGATGGCTGTTCCTCCGAAGATGAACATGATCAAGACGACCACAAATAAGATCATGGACGTGTTGAAGGTACGAGAAAGGGTTCTGTTCAATGAACTATTGATGATGTCTCCGTGGTTGTCTTCTGGCTTGCTTTTGCGTAGGTTCTCGCGGATGCGGTCAAATACAATAACGGTATCGTTCATGGAGTAACCAATAACGGTAAGAATAGCTGCAATAAATGCTTGGTTAACGTCTAGCGTAAAAGGAAGGTAACCGTGGAGCAAGGAGAAGATGGAAATCACAAAGAACGCATCGTGTGCCAAACCAACAATTGCGCCCAAAGAGTATTGCCAGTGTCCAAAGCGGATGAGGATGTAGGCAAAGATGGCCAATAGAGCGAGTGTAATAGCGATAGTTGAGGATGTCCAGAGCTCAGAAGAGATAGAAGCAGAAATGGCACGCGACTCGAGTACGTCGTAGTTGCCCATTTTGTCTTTGCAAGCGTCTAAACCTAATTTAAGTTGTTTGTTCACTTGGTCTGTTGCGCCGTCGTTGTTGAGCAAATAGTTGGTCACGATTTCGACGTTGTAGTCGTTGGATTTTGTTTTGAGGTCAATTGAAGCTGGCTCGCCGCTTTCTACAAATACTTTAGCTAGTTCTTTGCGAATTGCTTCGATGTCTGCTTTCTTTTCAAACTTAACGGCAAATGTACGGCCACCTGTAAATTCAACACTTTGCTTTAAACCGCGCGTGCTCAAAGAAATGACACCTGCAATGGTAACGGCAATAGAGAAAATGTAGAAGTATTTTCTTTTGCCCATCCAGTCAAAGTTGAAGTTTTGGAAAAGACCTGCAGAGTATTTGGTATTGAAACCAACTGTTTTGCCTTTTGACAACCACGTGTGGATGGCAAGCTCTGCAATGACCATAGCAGAGAACATAGAGGTAAAGATACCGATGATGAGTGTAGTGGCAAAAGATTCGATTTCACCTGTACCGAAGATTTTAAGGATGATGGCAACGAGTAAGTGCGTCACGTTTGCATCGATGATCGACGGAAGTGCTTTGCGGAAACCGGTATTAATGGCCGTTTCGGTATCGGCACCCATGGCTTGTTCTTCTCGAACGCGCTCAAAGATGAGGATGTTGGCATCCACAGCCGTACCAATAGTAAGAACGATACCAGCAATACCTGCTAAGGTAAGTACCGCTCCAAAAGAAGCGAGGGAACCAAAGATAAATACAACGTTGACGATGAGTGCGATGTTGGCAGCCTGACCTGCTTTACCATAATAGAACATCATGTAAAGAAGTACAGCAAGGAAAGCCACACCGAAAGAGATGAGACCCGCTTTAGAGTTTTCAGCACCAATGGTTGGCCCCACTTTCTGAAGGTCTTTGATGACACAAGGAACCGGGAGGGCACCACCATTGAGTAGGCCTGCGAGGTCTTCGGCTTCTTGGAAAGTAAAGCTTCCGGAAATTTGCGTGTTGCCATTGGTAATGGCGTTGATCACGCGAGGAGCACTGTAAACGACGCTATCCATAGAGATAGCAATAATGCGGTCTTTGTTCTCGGTAGTCATGCGGCCCCATTCGTCTGCACCTTCGTCTGTCATAGAGAGACTCACGATGATCGAGCCGTCGGTTTGGTCGTAGTCTACTTTGGCGTTGCTTACGTGTTCGCCGCGAACGCGCGCTTTGCCTGTATCAGGAATGCGGCAAGCGTAAAGGAAGTAAGCTGTTTTCTTGGATTTGTTATCGACGCTTTCGGGCTTCGCAGACCACATGAATTTGAGGTCTTGTGGGAACGCATTTTGTACGTCTTTGCGACGCAAAATAGCGTCCACAGTGGCTTTATCGTTGGCATTGACATAACCGATAGCGTAGCCACCAACAGGAGTTACTAATTCAGCTAAGCTCTTTTTGGCTGCGTTGGAAATAGTGGTCGTGTTTGTAGAAACTGGCTTGGCAGTATCTGGCTGAACAGCAGTGGTGTCTGCAGTGGTGTCGGTCTCGAGAGCGAGCTCATCTACGACAACTTCGTTTTGTTTGCTCAGGCGCGCTGCCTCTTGCCATTGCATTTGAATTTGCTCTGGCATGTATGTTTCGTAGAATTCGAGGTTGGCCGTTGAGCGGATTTTGCGAGAAACGGTCTCTTCGTCTTGTACGCCTGGTAGTTCGATGTATAGACGGTTGGTGGCGAGGTCGCGCTGGATATTGGGCTGCGCCACACCAAATTGGTTGATGCGACGTCCGATGATGTCTTCGATTCCTTTCATGGAAGAAGCAACGAGGTCACGGAGGTAGTTTTCTACTTCGGCGTCAGAAGTTTTGATACCGATAGACTCTCCTTTAATGACGTAGCTCAAAGGCAAAGCACCATTTGCTTTTTTATAGGCGGAGATAAACGTTGCGATGAAATCGCCACCGTTTTTATTGTAAGTGGCAACTGCACGGTTAAAAGGTTTGGTGAATTTGGGGTCTGTTACACTTTTAACATGACCGCGAATGAGGTCAGGGTATGAAATTTCTACGGTTACGCTCATGCCACCAACGAGGTCAAGACCAAAGGCAAGCGACATTTTCTTCACCTGAGCAAAAGTAGAGCCTAAAACAGGATAAACCGGCTTCTCGCCTTTCTCGCGGAGTATTTCATTGATAAAAGCTGCTCTGGCAAGCTCAACTGCCTCTGGGTCGTTGAAATTGACTTCCGTATTGTTTGGAAGTACTGCTTTTCCACCGTTGTTCTTGGCTTCGTCGCGAAGCATTTTCACTTTAAGATCTGCTTCTTTAGCTGCTTTGTTTTCGACGTTACTGGCTACCCATGTGAATGAGAGTTGGTAAACGCAAACTGCTGTGAGAAGAATGGACAAGAACCAAAAAAATCCTTTTAAACGCATTTCTTGAATATTTGAATTTGAATTAAGGTTGCAAATATAGGATTTTGGATCCTTAAATTCAAATAAAAAATCTAGCCCTCTTCCACTAAGGCGCTGATTCCTTGAGCGAACGAAAGCCAAGCTTGTTCTAGATCCAAGTTTAAAAGTGAAAGATGTCGATTACATGCTTCGATATCTCCTTGATTAAAAAGCTGTTGTATGCGCTGAGCGAATTCCGGAGCCAAAGTAGAAGCCAGTTCAAAACCCAGATTGGGTCGCACTCAGGTACGGCAGAACAACTAAATCAGCTGCCGCAAAGTAGGAATCTACCTCAGCTTCTGCAATATATCGATTGTGGAAGACCCAATTTGCAAAGGGTAATTGCCCGAGTGCAGCGTGATAAGATTGATCGTCGCCATACACCTCTCCGGCGATAATTAATTGATAAGTATCGTCTAAATGAGCAAAAGCGTTGATCAATTCCAAAAGCCCTTTGTATGGACGTATCAGTCCAAAAAATAAAAGGGTTTTTTTATCGGGATTTAAACCTAAATGAAGGCGTGCATCTTCCTTGGAAATACTGTTGGCGTTCCCTTCGTAAGGTGGATGCGCAATGAGGGCAATGTGGGCGCTTGGTTTTAACTCCAATACCTCTTTTTGAACTGCTGCAGACAAGACCACAAAGCTGTCGTAAGCGTTCAAAAACAGGCGATTGAACCAACGGTCAAAAAATCGCTTTTCGTGCGGATTCAAATTGTGAATAATGGCGATCTTTTTGGTCCGACGCGGCAGCAAATAGGTCCAAAAGACCATCATCGGAGCCATGAAAGTCATCCAGTAGCTCGTGATCAGCACGCTGGGTTGTTCGCGCCTGAAACGCAAGGCAGAGCTCACGTAAGTCAGCGGATTAAAAGTAGAAACAACGCGTTCGTATGTCGTTTTGCTGGCCTGCTCATCGAATTGCGTGCTGCCGGGAAACAAAAAATCTGGATATTGTTTTTTGAATGTAAAGGCCTTTACCTCCCGCAACTTTGCTAAGGCTTCGAGGGTCTTGAAGCTGAATTTAGAAATACCGCCGCGGAACGGTGGTAAGACCGAAAAGAAGAGCCATTTCTGCTGCGACCTACTCATTGGTTGGGATCGATATTTTGTGCCTTGCAACGCGCCAGGAATTCTTTGAGTTCTTTATCGGTAAGCGCGAAGCCGTCGCGGTACATCGTTCGTTTTTTTACCAGACCAGATTGATCGTAGATGGTGGTCCAGCCGTGAGGTAAGTCGTGGAGGTATGAGATTTTGGCAAATACCACCCCATTTGAATGGTATTCAGTCCATTGCCCTGTCTTTTCGCCATTGAGGTAGCTGCCTTTCAACTTGGGCTTCCCATTGTAGTGCAGTTCGGTGTAAGCACCATCTAACTTACCGTTCTTGTAGTAGACAATCTTTTGGGTTTGCAGCTTTTGCTCGTAAAGCTGGCCCTGTTGAAAATAGTAAACACTTTTGCCTTGGAGTTGCCCTAATTTGTAATTTTCTGCACTGACGAGCTCGCCAGTAGCGGCATAATTATACCACAATGAATCTTTGAGTTCGCATTTGTAAAAACCATCGGCCAATAACTGCCCATTTTCGTAGAATAAAAACACGGAGGAGTTTCCTCCGGGCAAGCCGTGCTCAATTTCTGCCATTTTTTGGCCATTCTCGAAATTGTAAATAAACTTACCTACAGGTTGATCGTCTTTGAAGGTGCCTTTGTATTGTGGAATGGTTGTACCTGGGTAATTCTTTTGCCAAGGACCCTGCTTGCGCCCTTTGGCATCGGTTTGATTCAATTGTGCAAAAACACCTGATCCGAGCACAAGCAAATAGAAAAAAAGCAAATAAACTCTCATAAGAACTGACTTAGTTGCGCTAAATGTGACAGGCGTAAATCCGGGATTTCTTTTACGCGTTCAGCAGACTCTATCAAAACCGTATACATCCCGAGCTTTTTGCCGAATTGAATATCTGTGTTGGTATCACCGACCATAATTGACTTTTGAAAATCGATATTTGGAAAGAGGGCTTGTGCTTCCAAAGCCATAGTTGTGTGAGGCTTTCTGCGCTGAGGCAGCCCATTTTTAAACTCTGTTGCAACCAATACGAAATCTACCGTTAAACCCGCTTTTTGAAGTTCGTTACACATGCGTTGGTGAATCTCCTCTAATTGTTCGGGAAGCAGCAAGCCTTTGGCAATACATTGCTGATTGGTTACAACTATAATATGAGCAAATGCTGCACCAATTTGGGCTGCATTTTCAAGGAGACCTTCTGTGAATCGAAAAGCAGACCAATCCAGGATATAACTGTCAAAAATACGCTCGTTGATCACGCCATCACGGTCGAGAAAAAGCGTCCAGCCGGGTCCTATTTGAGGAAAGCTCGTCATTCACTGATGCGACTCGAAATCAGGTAGTGGTTGCGCGTGCTCGAGTTTCGTCCGATGAGCTCGGCAATAAAACCGGCTGTAAAAAACTGTACACCGATGATCATGACCACCAAAGCGACATAAAATTCAGTGCGCGAAGACAGGCGCTCGGCAATGGGGTGAATGAAAAGTTTGTCGATACCCATGTATGCAAAAAGAATGAAACCAAGCAAGAACATGAAACCACCAATTGCACCGAAGAAATGCATGGGTTTTTTGCCAAACTTACCCATGAATGCAACTGTCATGAGGTCGAGAGGGCCATTCAAAAAGCGATTGAGACCGAATTTGGTAACACCGTATTGACGCGCCCGGTGCTCAACTATTTTTTCGCCAATTTTTTGAAAACCGGCATACTTGGCCAAGGCTGGAATGTAGCGATGCATATCGCCGTAGAGTTCGATGCTTTTGACCACCTCACTCTTATAGGCTTTGAGGCCACAATTGAAATCGTGAAGATAGATACCCGTTATGCGACGGGCTGCCCAATTGTAGAGCTTGGTTGGGATGGTTTTTGAAAGTGGGTCGTGGCGCACTTTTTTCCAGCCCGAGACCACATCGAGGTCTTCTTCGGTGATCATGCGGTAAAGTGCTGGGATTTCGTCCGGGGAATCTTGCATGTCTGCATCCATGGTAATGACCACAGCGCCTTTTGCTGCTTCAAAACCCACTTGTAACGCGGCAGATTTGCCGTAATTGCGCTGAAAACGCAGTGCTTTGACGGCGTTGTTGTGCTTACTTAGGGCCGTAATGACCTCCCAAGAATTGTCTTTACTGCCGTCGTCAATAAATAGGATTTCGTAGCTCAACTGCTCTTGATTGAGGATCCGAACAATCCAGTCGTGGAGCTCTGGTAGCGATTCAGCTTCGTTGTATAGTGGGACGACAATTGATAGTTGCATTGGCTTCATCTGAATATCAAAGATACATTTTTATTGCCCTAATTTGATCCAGGAATGGCGCTCAGCGCCAATTTCTATGATGTAAGCACCATTTGGCAAAGCGTGGGTATCAATTTGAGTAGGGGAAGTTCCAAGCTCAGCTGTTAGACACAACTTGCCATCCAATTGAAAGAACTGAACCGTAGTTGGCGCATTGAGCGCCCCAATTGTCAGTTCATCCTGACCCGGATTCGGAAACAATAAAATGGGGGCTTTTTCTAGTTGATCGTCGGCCAGAATAGGCGCATTACTGATGCTGAAGTGATCAAAAGCAGCCTCGGTAATATTTGGATTGTCTTGGTCATCTGCGGTGCGCACAAATAATTGCATGGAGTTGGTAAACGGAAGCAGACCGTTAAGTGCAAAGCTCTTGTATTCCCATGCCATTGCTTGCCCTTGAGGTGCTACAATTTCTTCCAAAACGACTTGATCCAAACCATTGCTCAGTACCACGCGCAGGGTGTCATTGAAGGCCCCTGGGCCATGATAACAATAAAAAGAACGCGCATAATTCAAATGAGGATTGGTCAAGTCTGTGAGTGCAAAAACTGGTGAAATCAGGGTGGTGAAGCCGTTGTCGACATCGTTCTGATCGGTATTTGGCGTGCTGCCATTTCCGGTGACCATACATTTGTCACTGCAATCCAAAGCCGCGTCCAAATCGAAAACGGTTCCGGTGGTAGGGTTTGGCTCTGCGCGCTCCCACATTCCGGTTTCGGCATCGCCCAAGACCGACCAACCAAAGTTGAAGGAGAAATCGTCGTAGAAGCCTTTTTTCAAATAAATAGTGTCCGTTGCGGTTGCCGCATTGATGAAAAGCGTCAGGCAGGTGGTTTGATAACCCCATTTGCCCACCACACAATCATAGGAATCTTGGTAGAAAAGGGTGAAATCTTCTTGACCCAAGCCATTGGTCTGACCTTCGTGCAGCAATTGCGGATGAGTAAGCCGAATTTGCGCATTGGAAATGGTCAGGTTGGTACCCTCTTCGAACACTTTAATTTGGAAATTAAAAGGCGGTATAGGCAACAAATTGAAATTGAAGGTCGTGGTGAGCCCTTGCGTCAGACTGACCTGAACTGTTTGCGGATAATACCCAGGTTTGTTGACGTTTACAACGTAGGTCCCGCTATTTGGCATCCCGGTTTTGTAAGTACCCTGTGCATTGGTCTTTTCGATCATGGCGGCTCCGATCAGTTCGACGCTAACTTGTTCGAGCACTTGGCCTGTGGTGAGGTCTTTGACGACACCGTTGAGACTTGCGGCCGGAGCATAATTGATTTGCAAGACAAAAAGCCCTTCGGTAATGTCTGCTGCAACCGCTTTATTGGATGCAAAAAATGGAAAGACACCCCAACAGCCGTCGTAGCCTGGGGTTTGCCCGACATAGGTATCAAAACTTCCCAATTTGATGAGGTTTTCTGGATCGTGCGCGTCGTGTACCACAACACCATCGCTGTAATAGCTCGTGATCAAGTAGTCTCCTTTGACGTGCACGTTGTGCGGAATTACAGCGGTGCCTTGCGTATTTTGCACGCGGTCCTGCTCTTGGATTTGCTGTAAATTGGAAATGTCGTAGGCAGCAACATAAGCACCTGAAATTTCATCGGTGGTAAAGACCGTCTGACCATCTGCACTTGGCCAAATATTGTGGGTAAATAAATTTGGCGTTGGGTGCGTAGCGAGTAGAACAGGATTGGCGTGGTCAGAGACATCAATGATAGAAAAGAAACCTTCGTAAATATGGCCAGTGTAAAGCGTATCATTTCGCTCAAAACCGTCGTGCACGTATGAGGCATCGTAGACACCAACTTCGATGGGCTGCATCGGATTGGCGTTGAGGTCGAGGATAATTACGCCCCCGTTTCCGCGGTTGGCTCCGAAAATATACGCATAGCCACTCGCTGAGGTATAACACGTGTGCGCACTTTGCCATGGATTGGCTGCAGGGCCTGTGTAAAGCGCGGTAGGTAGATTCGTAGATTGTGGGAGCGGGCTGAGGTCGATGATCAACAGACCGTCTTCGGCTTCTGTGGTGACGTAAGCGTAGTTTCCAAATACACACGGGTCGCGCCAGATAGATTCAGAACCAGCCAACCAAAAGATTTCTTGTGGTTGGCTACCATTGGTGATATCTACAATTGAGGTACCCTTTGATGTGCCTACAATAGCATATTCGTTGCCGAGCTCATCGGTGTAACCCCAGACATCATTGAGGTTGGCGCCGTGCAATGCTTGGTAATCGATGTGCGAAAGCGAATCGATAGAAAATTGAGCAAAGGCAGCACTGCCAACGATTGTAAAAAGTAAAAGGAAGAGTTGTTTCATAAATCGTGGCGCTTATACAAATGCTTATTGGCGAATGAATTTTTGGGCATAGGTGCCGTTCGCAGTTTCAATCTCAATCAGGTAGGTTCCGGCCGGATAAGCACTAAAATCGATGAAACTTTCAGCAAAGTTGGCAGTTGCGTTCATTTTTTCTCGGTATAATTCTCTTCCTGTGAGGTCGCGGATGCGCAATTGAGCAGCTCCCTGGATTTCTCCTTCCATTTCTATTGTTACCATTCCAGCACCAGGATTAGGGAACACGGAAATCTCTTGTTGCTGCGTAACCTCTGGCACATCTAAGGTGAAACCTACCGTGAAATCATAACGGTGGTAATGGCCGAAATCGCCAGGGAAAAACTCGATGTAGCTCCCTCCTACTTGGCGCAAGCGCATTTGCCCAGAAGTTTCACCTTCCACTTGCGAAGAATACCAAAATGCCAAGCCATCGTGGTCGGTGTCTTCGATGATGATGGAATAGCAGCCAGGTGCTAAATCGAAGGTATCCTTGTACTGAGTTGTATTTTGAAGGTTGTTGCGTTCAAAAAGCACCGTTCCCGCGTGATCGAGGAGTTGATAGCTATTTTCAGAGGCTTTGTTGTTGGTGGTGAGCCAAATGAAGAAAGGCCCATCTATGCGTTCAGGAGCGTCGTATTTGACGGTCTTGAGGCTGTTCTGATTGTATTCATCAGGACCAATAATGCCATTGATATCTGCTACCCAAGCTGTAAAAGTATAAGAGCTGTCTTGCTCGTACCACCAATTCATGTCGCTTACAGGGATTTCTACAACCGCTTTTTCAAGGAAACCTAAATTGCCCGTCCAGTCGAAAACGAGATTAGAGCCGTAATCTAGCCAGCAAAAAATACGGCAAGATGTGAGGGGCTGCGCACCCGTATTTTGTATGATAATGCGCGGATTCTGGCAAGTAGGATTCCATTTGGAGTAATATTCGTAGTTATTCGGGTTGAGCACATCTACAATAGCGGCATCATTTTGGAAATTCGGTGCTGAATAAGAGATGAGGTCGTAGGCAGCGATGTAGTTTCCGCCGGCTTGGCCAGGGTCTGTGGTAGGCACCGCATTGATCGCGTAATCTAAGCTGACGGTGTCGCCGGGTGTCACATAAGGGGTGAGCTCAAATTCAAATTCTTTGACCATGTCGCCAGGGCACCAACCTTCGCGGGCATAAGGCCATGTTCCACCCTGACTGATATTAGGGTTGTCTCCACAGACCATGGCATCCCAGATGCTCCAATTGAAGCGCGGCACGCCGTCTACCTTGATTTGATGGCTGTTGTTGACCCATTCGCAACATGCATAGTCGCCAACTTGGCCGTGGCCAGACATTCGGGTCTTGATTTTGAACATATCTGCGGTGTCGCTGAGCACCACAGGTTTGGCTTGCAATACCGCATCGGCGGCCATCTGACCAAAATTGTACGATTTGAACTCAGACCAAATGGGTTCGCGCTTCACGACATCGCGCGGCGGAATTCCTTTGATGAAAGCAAATTTGAGGTCGATGAGTTCTTGGGTGTTGTGGGCGGCGAGGTCTACCAAACCATGCAAGTATTGCTGGTAATCAGTGACGTCGTAAATCCAGGTAAAGCCGTTGGGGCCGAGGTCAAACTGAATGCCGTATGGCGTAATATAACGCGCTATTTCGACATCGTGAATGATTTCATAAGGTGGGTTGTAAACGGTGATGGCTTGGTTTTGAAATGTTTGGGTTGTTACAATTGGAGTACTGCCCACCATTTGGCCATTTAAGTCATAGGTGTTGGTACTGCCTTCAGGTACCCCAATGTAGGTCTGAACCAACTCAAAATGACGGTGCAAAGGCACTTGCTCAAAAATAACAATTGGTTCTTTGAGTTTCAATTTCGGGATATATAAAGTGTTGAAGTTGGCAGATAGCGAACCTTGACCAATTTCAACTACCGGTCGTAGATTGAGCCCTTGACTGCCAACAAATAAACTCGTATTCGGCTTAAACATGCCCAGCGCTGATGGCATCAGGGTATGATTGTTAGGACCTAGATCTTTTGCGTATTTTACATTGTCAAAATCGTGATAAAGCACTAAGCTATTCCAGTTCGGGTGGGTATTATCGATTTTCTTTTGGTAATACAAAGCAATTGTAGCTGGGCTGAGTGCCGTTTTATAAATACGAAGCTCATCTAAGTTACCTTTCCAAGTAAGATTTTGGTTACTTCCATTAGCACCAATAACCAAACGGTGGAAATAACCCATTTCTCGGTTTTTGTTATTGCCCGACAACCAAAGTTGCCCATTTTTATAGATGAACATCTGACCTGTTGTTTGGTCCTTGACAAAAGCCCAATGGTTCCACTCTGCGTCTATCTCTGTAGCGCTGGCTGCTTGATTGATGCGGTCATAGCCCGTTTCGTCGCCAGCATCAAAATAGATGTTGTTATTGCTCCAAGGCATGTGAATATTGAAAATGCGACGCCCTGCGGTATCGAGAGCCTCCATAAAGGTGGTATTCTGACCTGCATTGCCATTTCCTTTGGCCCAAAATTCAATCGTGAATTGGCCTCCAATTTCTTCATTAGCGAATGAAGACATCGTATGATTGGAACCATCGAATGCAAGCATTCCATTTCGACCTGAATAAGCAACAGCAAGCGGAGCTGTTGTTGTTTCCATTGCCATGATGATGTCCTGGGGCAGGGGGAAATCATTGTCAAGAGTGAGTTCAACTGCAATATTTTCATTGCCGTTCCAAATAAAATCCTGGTAGAAAACAAATGTATTGAACCCTGGAAGTAATGGTGCATTGGACATGCCGGGTGCAAATGAGGCATTGAAAACTTCGGTAAATGTTGTTTCTATAAAGGCTGTAAGTGCTTGTTGCTGGGTATGTGCCAAGGATATTTTAGGATGCATCAAAATGCCCCCGCCAGGTATATTAAAGCGCAATGAACTAATTGCTCCTGGTTGGATTCCTGCTGCTGAAAGTTCTTGTGCAGTGATTAAAAATTGAAAACGGCTGCCTTGCTGAGAAGTGACAAAAGGTAAATTGGAACTAAGCCCCCCCGCGTTCAAGGAAATATGTGGCAGACCTGCTGCTGGCCTACTGAATTCTTCAATAAGATACTGATCTGCTTCTTGATACGGCAGTGGCTTGAAATTGATTTGTGCCGGACTTGCCCAATTAGACAAAAATTGCATGCCATTGAGCTGGGTAGAATCGAATTGGCCTGTGTGGTCAAAAACGCGCGTGTAAGTGAGGTAATCCCACTCACCGCAGTCGTATTGATCCCAGGTAGTGAGTGGAGAACACTTGAGTTTATAAAACATTTGGACCTTCTCAAAACGCTCGGTGTCTAGAGAAGCAGGAAACTGAAAATTGGCCCTACGGGTAGTAATGGAGTCAAACGTAAAGGTCTGAACCCAAGTGGTGTCTTGGGCAACAGCCACAAAACTGACAACAAAAATGTAGGCAAAAAATAGGTATTTCATGTAGAGGACGGTTTATAGTCCTCTAAAATACAAACTATTTGAAATTAATTGAAAAACAATTTGAGCGAAAGCCCGAGTGTTGATCGCAGCTCCGTTCTTTCGATGATGTAATCCAAAAAGCCGTGTTCGAGCAAGAATTCACTTGTCTGAAAACCTTCTGGTAAGTCTCGACCGATGGTTTCCTTGACCACACGAGGCCCAGCAAAACCGATCAGCGCACCCGGTTCGGCAATATTGATATCGCCGAGCATGGCAAATGAAGCAGTTACCCCGCCTGTTGTTGGGTCCGTAAGGTATGAAATGTAAGGAAGTTTGGCCTCTGCTAACTGACCGAGCTTACCCGAAACTTTGGCCATCTGCATCAGTGAAAATCCGGCTTCCATCATGCGGGCACCACCCGATTTAGAAATGATCATGAAGGCGGCTCTTTCGGCAATGGCTACGTCGATTGCTCTGGCAATTTTTTCACCCATAACCGAACCCATTGACCCTCCAATGAAATTGAAGTCCATGGCGGCTACCACCAAGCGGTGGCCTTCTAATTCACCTTTGGCAGTGCGGATGGCATCTTTTAAACCCGTTGCTTTTTGAGTCGCCACTACGCGGTCGGTGTATTTCTTAGTGTCGACAAAACCCAATGGATCTCCAGACTGAAGATCGGCATTGATTTCTTCGTACTTCTGGTCATCAAAAAGAAGCGAAAAATACTCAGCTGCACCGATGCGCTCGTGATGCGAACAACGCTCACAAACATAGTTGTTGCGCATTAAATCATCGCTGGTGTAGAGTGTTTTGCAATTGGAGCAGCGCACCCATAAGCCTTCAGGAACCTCCATTTTATCGCTTGTGGAGGTCGTGATTCCTTCTTTATTTCTTTTGAACCAAGACATAATTTTAATTCAGTGTATTGATATTGTTTAAGTCAGCAAAGGATTGCTCAAGGCGTTTGTTAAAAGTAAGTTCGCTTTCGCGCAACCATTTGCGGGGGTCGTAGTATTTTTTATTGGGTTCATCGGCGCCCTTAGGGTTGCCAATTTGTGTACGAAGGTACTCCAAATTTGCTTCGATGTAATCGCGAGCCCCTTCTGTAAATGCAAATTGTAGGTCGGTATCGATGTTCATTTTGACCACACCATAACCAATCGCTTCTCTGATCTCTGCGAGACTTGAACCTGAACCTCCATGAAATACGAAGTCTACAGGATTCGGACCCGTTTGAAATTGCTCTTGGATATAGGCCTGAGAATTTTTGAGAATAATAGGCGTCAGTTGCACGTTGCCCGGCGTGTAAACTCCGTGAACATTGCCAAACGAAGCGGCAATCGTAAAGCGCGGAGAAATTTGCATCAGCGCTTGGTAAGCAGCTGCCACTTCTTCTGGTTGCGTGTAAAGTTTGGCATTATCGACATCTGAATTATCGACACCATCTTCTTCGCCTCCGGTGATGCCCAACTCTATTTCGAGGGTCATGCCCATTTTGGACATGCGCCGCAAATAATGTTGACAAATCTCGAGGTTCTCGGCAAGTGGTTCTTCGCTGAGGTCGATCATGTGTGAACTGTATAACGGTTTACCTGTTTCCTGGTAAAAAGCTTCGCCGGCGTCGAGCAAGGCGTCTATCCATGGCAATAACTTTTTGGCGCAGTGGTCGGTGTGCAAAATGACAGTGGCACCATAAGCCTCTGCCAACGCATGCACGTGGCGCGCACCTGAAATAGAACCTAAAATAGCTGCTTTTTCATCTTGATTAGACAAGCCTTTACCCGCGAAAAACTGACCGCCACCGTTAGAAAATTGAATAATGACGGGCGCGTTGAGTTTGGCTGCTGTTTCCATGACGGCATTGACTGTACTACTGCTCGTCACGTTAACTGCGGGCAGGGCAAAACCCTTTTGTTTGGCCAGCTGAAAAATAGCTTGAACTTGATCGCCTGTAGCGACTCCTGGCTTGATCATGAATGGTTGTTTTGTTGTTGATTGATCTGACAAAATTAGAAATTATCTCCGATATAATAATTTGAGATTTTCTACGTTATGAAGAAGAACCTTTCAAATTGCCTATGATTAAAAACACTTACTCAGCACAACCTACCCCAAGCACCTCACTTCTACCCGACCCAAGTATTCTTCAGTTTCTGAAAATGTACAGCCAATCAATAGAAGTAATCAAAGGAAAAACCGCTTCAATTCTGGTAGGAAAAAACTAACAAGCGCCTTCGGGCGCTTTTTTTACGCCTTTCGGTTCAGTAAATACGTGAGGATCTCTAAAATGAGGTCAAAAGGTAAGGCCTCTTGGATGGGGAATTGCACGGCTCCTTTTGAAAATTTATATCCGCGGGCTTCAAACTCATTTGCAAAATGAGCAATTGCTTTAGCTCCCGGATACAAGCCTAAATGCTTGGAATAACCGGCATAATGAATGAAATTTTTGCCGTGTAATTGAAAAGTAGGGATTCCGTAACCCATCTTTTGGGTCAAATTAGGAACTTTTGAATCGATAAAAAAGTGAAGTTTTTTGAGTTGCTCTTGCGCATGTTCAGGAAAACGCGCAATGTTCGCTGCAATATCCGGATGCATTATTGTTCGCAATAACTTTTGAACTGGTTGAGAATCGCTTGCCAACCACCCTGTTGCATATCGAGAGGGTTTTCTTGTTCAGGTTCAAAGCGCTGAACTAAAATCGTTTGATTGACCTCATTTCGAAAACTGACCTCCACCTTTCTGCCGTCTTCTAATTCACTGGCAATAAAAGTGCCGGGTTCAATTTCTAAGAAAGTGGCTTTCAAGTTAAAACCAAAGCTCCCATCTTTGGCCTCCAT
>JAJTGF010000001.1 GCA_021299335.1 Cryomorphaceae bacterium | reverse complement strand
ACCGGAATTTGCTTGCGCAAATGAATCTGCAATTTTGGAAATGCTCTGTGTTCGCGAAGTAAGTTAACAGCGCGCTCACATAAATTAGGTTGGCCATCATTTGGAACCAATATTCCGGTTTGCTTAAAGCCATCGTGCTCATTTTCGGTAATTTCTAAAATATCGCAAAGTGGTATTTGTGCCATGATAGTTTCTATCTCATGATAGCCATCGGGGCGCTTTGCAAGGATGTGCAGACCTAGATTGATTTTTGCCGGAGGATACAAGATCATGATGTAAAGATAAGCAATTGCCGAAAATCCTTATTTTTGTTGCACGAAACAAGAAACTTATGAGCACAACCTATTTGGATTTTGAAGAACCACTGCGCGAACTTGAAGAACAAATTCAGCAAACCAAAGAATTAGGCGAGCAAACACAAGTCGATATGCAAGACAAAATTTCTGAATTAGAAAATGTCCTTGCAGCCAAAACCAAAGAAGTATTTGCCAACCTTACCCCTTGGCAGCGCGTGCAACTCTCGCGTCATCCAGACCGCCCATACACGTTGGCATATATCAACGCACTCACCAATGGGCAGTTCCAAGAACTGCATGGCGATCGAAACGTAAAAGACGACAAAGCAATGGTTGGTGGTTTTGGTTTACTCGATGGCCGCACCGTCATGTTTATTGGTCAACAAAAAGGGATCAATACCAAAATGCGTCAGTACCGCAATTTCGGGATGCCCAATCCAGAAGGTTACCGCAAAGCGCTGCGCCTCATGAAACTCGCAGAGAAATTCAATAAACCAATCGTCACCTTCATCGACACCCCAGGTGCTTTTCCAGGCTTAGAAGCCGAAGAGCGCGGACAAGGTGAAGCAATTGCCCGCAATATCTACGAAATGATGCGTTTAAAAGTGCCTGTCATTTGTATCATTATTGGGGAAGGTGCTTCTGGTGGTGCACTTGGCATTGGCGTTGGTGACAAAGTCGTGATGCTCGAAAACACTTGGTATTCTGTTATTTCACCAGAAAGTTGCTCTTCCATTCTATGGCGCTCCTGGAACTTCAAAGAAACGGCAGCTACAGCACTCAAACTGACTTCCACGGACATGAAGCAAAATGGCCTCGTAGATGACGTTATTAGCGAGCCAAGCAACGGTGCACACCGCGATCAAGAACAGATGTTCAGTATCCTTCGCGAAAAATTACACGCTTACCTCAACGAACTCGACCAAAAGCAACCTGAGGAGCGCATCAACGAACGCATCGAGAAGTTCAACCAAATGGGCTTCTGGAAATAAGCTCACAGATGAACGCGCTGCTCGCTACGCCCATCGCCTACCTCAAAGGGGTTGGTCCGCAAAAAGCGCAAGTACTTCAAGAAGAGCTCGGTATTTTTACTTTTCAAGACCTCCTCTTTCACTTTCCTTATCGGTATCAAGACCGCAGTAGTTTTCAAGACATCGCACTCATTCGAGCAGAAGATCAATATGTGCAGCTCAAAGGGAAGCTTACGCATATTAGTGAAATTGGCAGCGGTCGGCATAAAAAGCTACAAGCGCGCTTCACTGACGGATCCGGATCAATTGACTTAGTATGGTTTCAGGGTTTTCAATGGATCAAAGGCAACCTCAACGTCCAAGATGAATTTATTGTTTTTGGCAAACCTAAGTTCTTCCAAAATAGTTGGAATATACCCCACCCTGAATTACTCAAGGTGCTGCCAGGTTTGGAGCGAAAGGGATTTGAAGCATTTTATCCGAGCACAGAAAAGTGCCAGCACAAAGGTCTGCACAGTAAAGGATTAAGCAAACTCATTGCCAATTTATTTGAGCAACTAGCCAATCAAATACCCGAAACCTTACCTGCAACAATTTGCACAGAAATGAATTTAATGCCTCGCATCAAAGCACTGCGAGAAATCCATCAACCCAGTTCTGAAATATTGATCAAGGCGGCTAGGTATCGCCTCAAATGGGAAGAATTATTCTTTTTACAACTCGAATTACTCTTGCGCAAGGGCATTCAAAGTAAAAAACTCAAAGGATATGCTTTAAATGAGGTGGGAGAAGCATTCAATGATTTTTATCAAAATCACCTACCATTTGAATTGACCAATGCACAAAAACGAGTGTTGAAAGAGATCCGCAAGGATCTCGGAGCAGGCAGCCACATGAACCGCCTGCTTCAAGGTGATGTCGGTAGTGGCAAAACGCTTGTGGCATTGTTGAGCTTATTGCTCGCCATTGGTAACGACTTACAAGGAGCCTTAATGGCCCCCACTGAAATTTTAGCCACGCAACATTTCATTGGAATCTCCGATTTATTAGGGTCTATGAACATCAATGTAGCGCTTTTAACAGGTTCTACAAAAAAAGCCGAGCGAGTTCGTATACATGAAGGATTAAACAATGGTGACATTCAATTGCTGATTGGTACCCACGCTTTATTAGAAGATACCGTCCAGTTTAAAAATCTAGGCCTAGTGGTCATTGATGAGCAACACCGCTTTGGCGTTGCGCAACGCGCAAAAATGTGGCGCAAAAACACAACGCCACCACACGTCCTGATCATGACCGCTACTCCCATTCCGCGCACGCTTGCCATGACTTTTTACGGAGACTTAGATGTATCGGTTATCGACGAATTGCCGCCAGGAAGAAAGCCCATACAAACGATCCATCGCCGAGAAAATCACCGCGCTAAGCTTTTTACATTTATTCAAGAACAACTGAAACTTGGTCGACAGGCCTATGTTGTTTATCCACTCATTCAAGAATCAGAAAAGTTAGACTTTAAAAATTTAGAAGACGGCTATGCACAAATAGAAGATTTCTTTAAACCACATGGTTTTCAGATCAGTATGGTGCACGGCAAAATGAAGCCTGCCGACAAAGAGGCGGCCATGCAAGCATTTGTGCAAGGACTAACTCATATCATGGTAGCTACAACTGTTATTGAAGTTGGTGTCAATGTGCCCAATGCATCGGTGATGGTCATTGAGAGTGCCGAGCGCTTTGGGCTTTCGCAATTGCACCAATTGCGCGGTCGCGTAGGGCGCGGCGCTGAAAAATCGTTTTGTATTTTGATGACAGGCGATGGCATATCTAAAGAAGCGCAAAAGCGCATGGATACGATGGTGGCCAGTAACGATGGTTTCGTCCTTGCCGAGGTAGATTTACAGCTACGCGGCCCCGGAGACCTCATGGGTACGCAGCAAAGTGGAGCACTCGCACTCAAAATTGCCGACCTTGCCAGGGATGGGCAACTCGTGCAGTTGGCACGCGACAAAGCGAGAGAGATTTTAGAGTCGGATCCGCAGTTGATCAAGCCAGAAAATACGCTATTAAATCAAGCGCTGGGAGAGGTTTTGAAAAACAAACCTAACTGGGGTAGAATTTCTTAATATTAGATTTATTTATCAAAAAAAAGGGCGACCAAATGGCCGCCCTTTTTTTGAATTTGAATTGGCTTATTGTGCTTCTTCCATGAGTTCTTCGTAGGCTTCTTTCGAACCAACAATGAGGTTTTGGAAGTGGCGCACCCCTGTTCCTGCTGGAATAAGGTGACCAACAATTACATTTTCTTTCAAGCCCAACAAGTGGTCTTCTTTTCCTGAGATTGCCGCTTCGTTGAGGACTTTTGTCGTCTCTTGGAAGGATGCTGCAGAAATGAAAGACTGGGTTTGAAGTGAAGCGCGGGTAATACCTTGTAACAACGGAGTTGAGGTTGCAGGCATTGCTTCGCGTGCCTCGATGAGTTTTTTGTCTTCGCGCTTCAAGCGTGAGTTTTCGTCGCGCAAACGGCGAACACTTACCAATTGACCTTTGTGCAATTCTGTTGAATCACCAGCGTCAATGACAAACATTTGACCGTAAAGCTCGTCGTTGGCTTCCATGATGTCAGCTTTGTGAACGCTTTGACCTTCCAAGAAACGCGTGTCTCCTGATTCGATGATTTCAGCTTTCAACATCATTTGGCGTACGATGACCTCGAAGTGCTTATCGTTGATTTTTACACCTTGTAAGCGGTATACCTCTTGAATTTCGTTCACGATGTACTCTTGTACTTTGGTCGGACCTTCAATATTGAGGATATCGTTTGGCGTAATGGCACCGTCCGAAAGCGGTTGCCCTGCACGAACGTAGTCGTTTTGCTGTACCAAGATATGCTTAGAAAGTGGCACTAAATACTTACGTACTTCACCAAGCTTAGAAGTGATGATGATTTCGCGGTTACCGCGCTTAACAGTTCCGTAAGTTGCTGTACCATCGATTTCAGAAACCACAGCTGGGTTCGATGGGTTTCTTGCTTCGAATAATTCGGTTACACGTGGAAGACCACCGGTGATATCCCCTGTTTTACCCGCTGAACGTGGGATTTTGACGAGGATGTCACCTGCTACAATTTTATCACCTTCAGCAACGGAAATGTGAGCGTTAACTGGAATTGAATATTCGCGCAACACTTCTTTCGTTTTAGGATCGATGATGTGAATCGCTGGTGATTTTTTCTTGTCGCGTGACTCGATAATTACTTTTTCGGTAAAGCCTGTTTGCTCATCGACTTCTTCGCGGTAAGTGATGTTTTCGATGATGCCATCGAATACAACTTTACCTGCAACTTCACCGATGATCAAGGCGTTGTATGGATCCCACTTACAGATGACATCACCTTTTTTGATTTTGGTGTTGTTCTTGATCATGAGGTCAGAACCGTAAGGTACGTTGGCAGTCATGACAACAATACCTGTCTTTTCGTCGGTAATGCGCAATTCTGCTGAACGACCCACAACGATAACGCGTTCTGTGCCATCGGCATTTTTGCGTTCAATGGTGCGCAATTCGTCGATTTCGAGCTTACCATTTGCTTTCGCTTTGAGGTCAGAGATATCGGCGATGTTAGATGCCGTACCACCCACGTGGAAAGTACGGAGTGTCAGCTGTGTACCAGGCTCACCAATGGACTGTGCAGCGATGACACCAACGGAGTCACCAATTTGCGCCAAGCGGTGGTTGGCAAGGTTGCGACCATAACATTTCGAACAAACGCCACGACGCATTTCACAAGTAAGAACAGAACGGATTTCAACCTCTTCGATACCTGCTTTTTCGATGGCGCGAGCGACATCTTCAGAAACGAGCTCACCAGCTTGAACAATCACTTGATCAGAATCTGGCATGTAAACATCGTGAACAGATGTGCGGCCGAGGATACGGTCGTATAATGGTTCAACGACTTCGTCATTTTTCTTTAAGGCGGTTGCAACAATACCACGTAGGGTACCACAGTCGTTAGAATTGATCACAACGTCTTGTGCAACGTCGACCAAACGACGCGTAAGGTAACCTGCATCGGCGGTTTTGAGGGCGGTATCCGCCAAACCTTTACGAGCACCGTGGGTAGAAATAAAGTACTCAAGAATCGATAGTCCTTCTTTAAAGTTAGACAAGATCGGGTTCTCGATAATTTCTTGTACAGATGCACCAGATTTTTGCGGCTTGGCCATTAGACCACGCATACCTGACAACTGACGAATTTGTTCTTTGGAACCACGTGCTCCGGAGTCAAACATCATGTAGATAGAGTTGAAACCTTGGCGGTCGCTCTTGAGCTGCTCCATGAGGGTGTGTGTCAGACGAGAGTTGGTGTGCGTCCAGATGTCGATGATTTGGTTGTAACGCTCGTTGTTGGTGATCAGACCCATGTTGTAGTTCATCATGACTTCCTTCACTTCGTTCTCTGCCTTGGCAACGAGTGTTTCTTTTTCTTTCGGGATAATGATATCGTCAAGGTTAAAGGACAGACCTCCTTTGAAGGCCATCTCGTAACCAAGTTGCTTGATGTCATCGAGGAATTGAGCTGTTCTAGACGTACCACAAACTTTGAGTACTTCACCGATGATATCGCGAAGTGCTTTCTTGGTCATGACGTCATTGATGAAACCAACTTGACGTGGTACTTTGTTATTGAACATCACGCGGCCACATGTCGTTTCTACCATCATGAGGCAAGGTTGTCCGTCTTCGCCTAGGTCGTAAGTTTTCACTTTAATGTGCGCGTGCAAATCAAGTTTACCTTCGTTGTAAGCAATGATGACTTCTTCTGGAGAATAGAAAATACCACCTTCTCCTTTGACGATTTCAGTTTCGGTAGTGCGCTTGCCTTTTGTAATGTAATACAGACCCAAGACCATGTCTTGAGAAGGTACCGCGATAGGCGCGCCATTAGCTGGGTTGAGGATGTTGTGAGATGCCAACATGAGCATTTGCGCTTCCAAGATTGCGGCATTACCAAGTGGTAAGTGCACCGCCATTTGGTCACCATCGAAGTCGGCGTTGAAGGCCGTAGTTACGAGTGGATGCAAACGGATCGCTTTTCCTTCGATCAATTTTGGTTGGAAAGCTTGGATACCCAAACGGTGAAGTGTAGGGGCACGGTTCAAGAGAACTGGGTGACCTTTCAATACGTTTTCGAGGATGTCCCAAACAACAGGCTCTTTGCGATCGACGATTTTCTTCGCTGATTTAACAGTTTTGACAATACCGCGCTCAATCATTTTGCGAATGATAAACGGTTTGTAGAGTTCTGCTGCCATGTCTTTTGGCAAACCACACTCGTGTAGTTTCAAGTCTGGACCAACGACAATTACTGAACGTGCAGAGTAGTCGACGCGCTTACCAAGTAAGTTTTGACGGAAACGACCTTGCTTACCTTTCAATGAATCTGAAAGCGATTTGAGGGCACGGTTAGATTCTGTTTTAACAGCAGAAGATTTTCTTGAGTTGTCGAAAAGTGAATCAACAGCCTCTTGCAACATGCGTTTTTCATTGCGCAAGATCACTTCTGGCGCCTTGATTTCGATCAAGCGCTTCAACCGGTTGTTGCGGATGATGACGCGACGATAGAGGTCATTGAGGTCAGAAGTTGCGAAACGGCCACCATCTAGTGGAACCAATGGACGCAATTCTGGCGGAATTACTGGAACGACTTTCACAATCATCCATTCTGGACGGTTGTCGATGCGTTTTTGTGAATCGCGCATGGCTTCTACCACTTGCAAACGCTTCAAGGCTTCGTTCTTACGCTGAACAGAAGTTTCTGTTTCGGCTTGGTAACGCAAGTCATAAGACATTTGATCGAGGTTCAGACCGCCTAACAAATCATAGAGTGCTTCAGCACCCATTTTGGCGATGAATTTGTTCGGATCGTTGTCGTCGAGGTAGTGGTTGTTGGCCAATTCTGGCAAATCGAGCATGTCGAGGTATTCTTCTTCGGTTAAGAAGTCCATCTTTTTGACATTTGCCCATTTGTCGGTACCGGTTACTGCACCAGCTTGAATGACAACGTAACGCTCATAATAAATGATTTGATCTAGTTTTTTGGTAGGCAAGCCCAACAAATAACCAATCTTGTTTGGAAGCGAACGGAAGTACCAGATGTGTGCAACAGGAACCACCAAAGAGATGTGCCCCATACGCTCACGACGTACTTTCTTTTCAGTTACTTCTACACCACAGCGGTCACAAACAATTCCTTTGTAGCGGATGCGCTTGTACTTACCACAGTGACATTCGTAATCTTTAACAGGTCCAAAAATGCGCTCACAGAACAAGCCATCACGCTCCGGTTTGTAGGTGCGGTAGTTGATGGTTTCTGGTTTCAAAACTTCACCACTAGAGTGCTCCAAAATAACTTCAGGTGAAGCCAAGGAGATAGTGATTTTGTTGAAGCTGCTTTGCTTTTTTGGGGTTTCTTTTTTGAAAGCCATTTGATCTCGACTATTTACGTTAGTATTTTGAATTAATCCATTGATACGTTAAGGCACAAACCACGCAATTCGTGTAACAATACATTGAAGGACTCAGGAATACCTGGTTCTGGAATGTTGTCGCCTTTTACAATAGATTCATATGCCTTGGCACGACCCATGACGTCGTCAGATTTCACGGTAAGGATTTCTTGAAGGATATTGGCTGCACCAAATGCTTCCAATGCCCAAACTTCCATCTCACCAAAACGCTGACCACCAAACTGAGCCTTACCACCCAAAGGTTGTTGGGTAATAAGTGAGTATGGTCCGATTGAACGTGCGTGCATTTTGTCGTCAACCATGTGAGATAATTTCAACATGTAGATGATACCGACAGTTGCAGGTTGGTGGAAACGCTCACCGGTTCCGCCGTCGTAGAGGTAAGTTTTACCTGAACGTGGCACACCAGCTTTGTCTGTCCACTCGTTGATTTCTTCTGGTTTTGCACCATCAAAAATTGGCGTAGCAAACTTGACACCAAGTTTTTCACCCGCCCATGCAAGTACGGTTTCATAAATCTGACCGAGGTTCATACGAGATGGTACCCCTAGTGGATTGAGAACGATATCGACAGGCGTTCCGTCTTCGAGGAACGGCATGTCTTCTTGACGAACGATATTGGCAACAATACCTTTGTTACCGTGACGACCCGCCATCTTGTCACCGACTTTCAACTTGCGTTTTTTGGCAACATAAACCTTCGCTAATTTCACGATTCCGGCAGGGAGTTCATCACCGACAGAAATGTGGAATTTCTTGCGCTTGTAGATACCGAGTAAGTCGTTGGCTTTGATGTTGAAGTTGTGGATCACGCGAGAAATCAGTTGATTGGTTTCAGCGTCAGCGGTCCAGTTCAAAGGATTGACAATAGAGTAATCTAGCGCACTAAGTGCTTTGTTGCTAAACTTAGTGCCTTTTTTGATCAACTCTTCTTTAAAGTTATTGAAGACACCAGCAGACTTCTGTTCGCCGAGGATGACCAATAATTTGTCGACAAGTTTGTCGCGAAGCACTGCGAAATCTCTTTGATAGTCAGCATCTAAAGCTTCGAGTACCGGCTTATCTTGCGATTTTGACTTGCGGTCTTTCACTGCTCTTGAGAAGAGTTTTTTCTCGATTACAACGCCGCGTAAAGAAGGACCTGCTTTGAGTGAGGCATCTTTGACATCACCTGCTTTGTCGCCGAAGATGGCGCGCAGAAGTTTCTCTTCTGGAGATGGGTCTGTTTCACCTTTTGGTGTGATTTTACCGATAAGGATATCACCTTCTTTGATTTCAGCACCGATGCGGATGAGTCCGTTTTCATCGAGGTCTTTGGTCGCTTCTTCGGATACGTTAGGTATATCGGAAGTGAGTTCCTCCATACCGCGTTTGGTGTCGCGTACTTCTAACGAATATTCATCGATGTGAATAGAGGTAAAGATGTCGTCGCGAACTACTTTTTCAGAAATAACAATCGCATCTTCGAAGTTGTAACCCTTCCATGGCATGAAAGCTACTTTGAGGTTTTGTCCGAGTGCGAGCTCTCCTGATTGAGTGGCATAACCTTCACAAAGAACTTGTCCTCTTTCAACGCGGTCACCTTTTTGAACGATTGGCTTGAGGTTGATACAAGTACTTTGGTTGGTCTTCATGAATTTGGTGAGCGAGTAACGCGTTACTTCGCTGTCAAAGCTCACGAGTTTATCTTGGTCGTTCCAGTCATAGCGGATGACGATTTCATTCGCATCGACGTACTCAACTGTTCCGGATCCTTCTGCGTTGATCAAAACGCGCGAATCTCTAGCAACGAGTTGCTCGATTCCGGTACCAACGATAGGTGCATTTGGACGCAAAAGCGGCACCGCTTGGCGCTGCATGTTGGATCCCATGAGTGCACGGTTGGCATCGTCGTGCTCGAGGAAAGGAATGGATGAAGCCGCAATTGATGCAATTTGGTTGGCACCAACGTCCATGAGGCTGAGGTCACCAGGGGCAACAACTGGGAAGTCACCTTCGTAGCGTGCTTTTACTAAATCAGATAGGAAATTACCTTTCTCGTCGATTTTAGCGTTTGCCTGTGCAATTGTTTTTGAATCTTCTTCTTCGGCAGCCAAATAAATTGGGCTCTCTTCGAAAACGACGCGACCGTTGTCTACACGACGGTATGGTGTTTCAATGAAACCAAGTTTATTGACTTTTGCAAATACACAAAGTGAAGAGATGAGTCCGATGTTTGGACCTTCAGGTGTTTCGATGGTACACAAACGACCGTAGTGCGTGTAGTGAACGTCACGAACCTCAAAACCTGCGCGCTCACGCGATAGACCGCCTGGCCCGAGTGCAGAAAGACGACGTTTGTGCGTCACCTCTGAGAGCGGGTTGGTTTGGTCCATGAACTGAGATAGCTGGTTGGTTCCAAAGAAAGAGTTAATGACCGAAGACAAAGTCTTGGCATTGATGAGGTCAATTGGTGTAAAGACTTCGTTGTCACGAACGTTCATGCGCTCGCGGATGGTGCGGGCCATACGCGCCAAACCTACGCCAAATTGAGCGTAAAGTTGCTCACCAACGGTACGTACACGACGGTTTGACAAGTGGTCGATATCATCGATATCCGCCTTTGAGTTGATCAATTCAATCAAGTACTTGATGATGCAGATGATGTCGTTTTTAGTCAAGACGCGCGATTCTTCTGCAGTATCGAGATTGAGTTTTTTGTTCAGACGGTAACGTCCTACTTCACCTAGGTCGTAGCGAGCATCAGAGAAGAATAATTTCTCAAATACACCTTTTGCTGTTTCGTAGTCTGGTGGATCTGCGTTACGCAATTGACGATAGATGTGTTCAACCGCTTCTTTTTCAGAATTGGATGTATCTTTTTGTAGGGTGTTGTAAATGATGGTGTAGTCAGTTGAATTGCCATCTTCTTTGTGCAAAATCAATGACTTAGCTCCTGAGTCCATGATGGCATCGAGGTGCTCCTCGCCGATCAAAAGTTCGCGATCGAGAATGACCTCGTTGCGCTCAATAGAGACAACTTCTCCGGTATCTTCGTCGACGAAATCTTCGATCCAGGTCTTGAGAACTCTGGCAGCCAAACGACGACCGATGAGTTTTTTAAGGTTTGCTTTATTTACCTTGACTTCGTCTGCCAAACCAAAGATATCGAGGATATCGCGGTCTGTTTCATAGCCAATGGCACGGAAAAGCGTGGTAACTGGTAATTTCTTTTTACGGTCAATGTACGCATACATGATATTGTTGATATCCGTAGCGAATTCGATCCATGAACCTTTGAAAGGAATGATACGGGCCGAATAGAGTTTAGTGCCATTTGCGTGGCGAGACTGTCCAAAGAAAACACCAGGTGAACGGTGCAATTGGGATACAATGACGCGCTCGGCACCATTGACCACAAAAGAACCTTTCGGTGTCATATAAGGAATTGTACCCAAGTAAACATCCTGAACGATGGTCTCGAAGTCCTCGTGCTCAGGATCAGTACAATACAGTTTCAGTTTTGCTTTAAGAGGAACACTGTAAGTGAGACCTCTTTCGATACACTCTTCGATGGTGTAGCGAGGTGGATCAATGAAATAATCCAGGAATTCTAGAACAAATTGATTGCGGGTATCCGTAATGGGGAAATTTTCAGCAAACACTTTGAAAAGTCCTTCACTTTCGCGGTTTTCCGGGGTTGTTTCCAACTGGAAAAATTCTTGAAAAGACTTTAATTGAATTTCCAAGAAATCTGGATATTCAAATTGGTTTTTGCTTGAAGCAAAATTAATTCTGGTTGAATTAGTTGTTGTTGCCAAGGCTTGTTTTTTTTAATGTTTTGTACTCTGTTGGTCTTTAGATTCTTTCAAACCATTACCAGTCAATTCTTTTACAAGTTTAACTACTGCAAGTTTGTTAGGACCACCAGCTTTGAGGATCACATCAAACTCAGTTTTCTCAGCAGCAGCTTCGCCACCAGCAGCAGCTCCACCACCAGCTACCATTACTGGTGCCGCAGCAGCAGGCTCGATGCCATACTCGTCTTTCATAATTGTTGCCAACTCACTTACTTCTTTTACTGTAAGGTTTACCAACGTTTCTGCAATTTGCTTCAAATCAGCCATTTTATTTAAATTTAAAAAGGTTTAATAATTAATTGTTTATGCTCTTTCTTCGAGCGTTTTAAGGATACCAGCAATTTTGCCACCAGCACCTTGAAGACCAGACAATACATTTTTCGCTGGGCTTTGCAACAAGGCAATGAGGTCACCGATGAGCTCTTCTTTGCTCTTGAGTGATTCTAATGCACTAAGTTGTTCGTCACCAATAAAGATTGCTTCGTCGATGTAAGCACCTTTCAAAAGTGGTTTTGGAGACTTCTTGCGGAAATCTGCAATCAATTTTGCAGGAGCATTTGCAACTTCGGAGATCATGACAGAGGTAGATCCTTTGAGAACGTCGCGTAACGCACCAAAATCTTTACCTTCTACTTGATCCATTGCTTTTTCAAGCAAAGCATTCTTTACTACGCGCATGGAGATGTTTGATTGAAAACATCTTCTGCGGAGTGTGTTTACAGCCTCAACGGTCAAATCTGCAGTGTCTGTCAAATACACAACGCTACTCGCAGACAATTGTGCTGCTAAATCGCTGATGTACTGTGCTTTTTCTTCTCTTGTCATGTGTTCTAAGTATTAAGCAGTAACAGACTTCGCGTCAATTTGTATTCCGGGACTCATTGTTGAGCTCAGGTAGATACTTTTAATGTATGTACCTTTTGCAGCAGAGGGCTTGAGTTTGACGAGTGTTTGGATCAATTCGGAGGCGTTCTCGCGAATTTTTGTTCCGTCAAAACTTACCTTTCCAATTCCAGCGTGGATGATACCGTATTTATCAACTTTAAAGTCAATTTTACCGGCTTTCACCTCTTTTACTGCTTTACCAATTTCCATGGTTACAGTACCTGTCTTTGGGTTTGGCATCAAGCCGCGCGGACCGAGGATACGACCAAGCGCACCTACTTTACCCATTACAGAAGGCATCGTGATGATCACGTCAACGGCAGTCCAGCCAGCTTTGATCTTAGCGATATAATCGTCAAGACCAACGAAGTCTGCACCAGCGTCTTGCGCTTCTTTCTCTTTGTCTGGTGTACAAAGTACGAGTACTTTGACATCTTTACCAGTACCGTGAGGTAGGGCAACGGTTCCACGTACCATTTGGTTCGCTTTACGTGGGTCTACACCCAAACGAACGCAAATATCTACAGAGGCATCGAATTTAGTGGTAGAAATTCCCTTCACCAAATCACATGCTTCTGATAGAGTGAAAGCTTTTGACAAATCATATTTTGCCAAAATCTCTTTTCTTTTTTTAGAAACTCTTTTCATAGTGAATGATTATTTGGATTTAGGAGCTTCGCCACCTTTTACGGTAACCCCCATACTTCTTGCTGTTCCTGCAACCATGCGCATAGCGGAATCAACCGTAAAACAATTCAAATCTGGAAGTTTGTCTTCGGCAATCGCACGAACTTGATCCCAGGTTACGGAACCAACTTTAACGCGGTTTGGCTCAGACGAACCTTTTTTAATTTTTGAATGTTCAATGATTTGTACCGCTGCTGGCGGGGTTTTGAGAACGAAATCAAAAGATTTATCACCGTAAACGGTAATTACAACCGGTACCACCTTACCCATTTTGTCTTGTGTACGCGCGTTGAACTGCTTACAAAACTCCATGATGTTCACACCTTTGGCACCGAGAGCCGGACCAATTGGCGGAGATGGATTGGCTGCGCCTCCTTTGATCTGTAACTTGATCAATGCTGCTACTTCTTTAGCCATATATATACAAATTATGTAGTTAAACGTGGGCGTCTCGACGGGAAGCTTTAGTCATCAGGCCCACTCCTACGGTTAATACAACTTTAAGACTCTTTCTCAACTTGCATATAGCTGAGCTCGAGTAAGTTTTTGCGGCCAAAAATTTTGACCATTACCTTTAGTTTCTTTTTTTCTTCGTTGATTTCATCGACGACACCACTAAAGTTGTTAAACGGACCATCGATTACTTTGACAGACTCACCCACAACAAATGGGATTTTGAGTTCTTCTTCAGTAATTGAAAGCTCGTCTACTTTTCCTAAAATTCGGTTCACCTCAGCCATTCGCATGGGAACTGGTTCACCTCCTTTTTCGGTACCAAGAAAGCCGATCACATTTGGAATGCTTTTGATCACGTGAGAAACCTCACCCACCAAAGCGGCCTCTATTAATACGTATCCAGGTAAAAACGCCTTTTCTTTGTTGACTTTTTTACCATTTTGGATTTTAAAAACTTTTTCTGTTGGAATGAGCACCTGATTGACGTAATCAGAAAGCTTCATACGCGCGATTTCAAGTTCAAGGTATTCCTTGACTTTTTTCTCCTTGCCACTGACGGCACGGACAACATACCATTTCTTTGCGATTTCAGCCATTCTCGTTGAGTGTTTAGAAAGATCCGTAGATAAAGCCAAGCACACCTTTCCATAAGGAGCCTTCTTCTCCGGTGATACCGAAGGTAAAGTCCATGGCGAAGATAACTAGGGATATGAGCAAAGATGCTACGACTACAAGGATGGTGTTATTTTGTAACTCTTTCCAGGTAGGCCAAGTTACTTGATGAACCATCTCGTTGTAGATGTCGATGATATATGATCTTAATTTTAACACGAACAGTTGTTTTAATTGTGCACGGGCGGTAGGATTCGAACCCACGACCAATGGTTTTGGAGACCACTACTCTACCAGCTGAGCTACACCCGTTTAAAAAGGGGAGCTGTTAACTCCCCTTGTTTGAAACTTTTGGTAGAATCTTAAGCTACGATTTCTGTAACCTGACCCGCACCTACTGTACGGCCACCTTCGCGGATAGCGAAACGAAGACCTTTGTCCATCGCAACTGGTACGATCAACTTCACATTAATAGATACGTTGTCACCTGGCATAACCATCTCGCGACCATCGCTAAGGAAGATCTCACCAGTTACGTCAGTTGTACGGAAATAGAACTGAGGACGGTATTTGTTGTGGAAAGGAGTGTGGCGACCACCTTCTTCTTTCTTCAATACGTAGATCTCAGCTTTAAATTCGATGTGTGGTGTAGTTGAACCTGGCTTACAGATAACCATTCCACGCTTGATTTGTGATTTTTCAATACCGCGAAGCAACAAACCAACGTTGTCACCAGCTTCACCACGGTCAAGGATTTTGCGGAACATCTCAACACCTGTTACAGTAGAAGTCAATTTAACTTCACCCATACCAAGGATTTCAACTGGCTCACCAGAGTTGATTACACCTGTTTCGATACGTCCTGTTGCTACTGTACCACGACCTGTAATCGTGAATACGTCTTCAACTGGCATCAAGAATGGTTTATCAACATCACGTGGAGGAAGTTCGATGTAAGAGTCAACTGCATCCATCAATTCTTCAACAGTTGCAACCCACTGTGCCTCACCGTTCAATGCACCAAGTGCAGAACCTTTGATAACAGGAGCGTTGTCACCGTCGTACTTGTAGAAAGAAAGCAATTCACGTACTTCCATTTCAACCAATTCTAATAATTCTGGATCGTCTACCATGTCCACTTTGTTCATGAAAACAACCATGCGAGGAACACCAACCTGGCGACCAAGAAGGATGTGCTCACGTGTTTGTGGCATTGGTCCGTCTGTTGCAGCTACAACGAGGATTGCGCCGTCCATTTGGGCAGCACCTGTAACCATGTTCTTTACGTAGTCGGCGTGACCTGGACAGTCAACGTGCGCGTAGTGACGGTTAGCAGTTTCATACTCGATGTGAGATGTGTTGATGGTGATACCGCGCTCTTTTTCTTCAGGAGCGTTATCAATTGAGGAGAAGTCACGAGCCTGTGCCAATCCTTTGCTTGAAAGAACGCTAGAAATTGCAGCAGTCAACGTAGTCTTACCGTGGTCAACGTGTCCGATGGTACCGATGTTGACGTGTGGTTTGGAACGGTCAAAATTTTCCTTAGCCATTTTTGTATTTGTTACTTAGTTAATAATATACTTATCTATCATAAAGGTCCGAGGCGCAGCGCGCAACGGACTTAAATGCAATTTTACATTGAGCCAATGACGAGATTTGAACTCGTGACCTCTTCCTTACCAAGGAAGCGCTCTACCCCTGAGCTACACCGGCGCTCAAACGAAAAAAACGTGAGCGGGAGACGAGATTCGAACTCGCGACGTTCAGCTTGGAAGGCTGACGCTCTACCAACTGAGCTACTCCCGCTTATTTTTTTGTTAGTTTCTGTGGGGAGAGCAGGATTCGAACCTGCGAAGGTGTACACCAGCAGATTTACAGTCTGCCCTCGTTGGCCGCTTGAGTATCTCCCCAACATTAGAGCCGATGGAGGGATTCGAACCCCCGACCAGCTGATTACAAATCAGCTGCTCTGGCCAACTGAGCTACATCGGCTTGTATTGTTTGAATGTTGATTATTCACAAATTGTGAAAGAACGTAGCCCCTAAACCTGCGTTTTGGGATTGCAAATGTACAAAACTTTTTTTTATCACAAAGAGTTTTTGAAAAAATTTACAGAAACAATCCCAAGCGCTCTTTTCAATTGCAGGCTTCACTTACGGGAAATCCTTACATTTGTTTCGATGCGCCAAAAAAGAGTTTATATGACCGTCTCGAGCGACCTCGCTACAGACAACCGTGTACACCGAACATGTACTGTTCTTGAAGGGCTCGGATTTCAAATTCTTTTGATTGGACGAAAGAAAAAAAACAGCCCCCCAATGCCGCCTCGATCCTATCAGGTCAAACGCCTCCGATTAGGTTTCGAGAAAGGTGCTTTGTTTTATGCCGCCCTGAACCTAAGGCTCTTCTTTTTACTACTGATCAATCCATACGATTACCTATTTGCAAACGACCTCGACACCTTGCCTGCTGCTTACCTGGCAAGCCGCCTTAAGCGAAAGCCGCTTCTTTACGATAGCCACGAACTGTTCACTGAGGTCCCTGAGCTAGTTTCGCGTCCTCGCATTCAACATTTTTGGCTAAAGATAGAACAACACATCCTTCCTCATTTGAAGGAGATGATCACCGTCAATGAGTCGATCGCTGCCATTTTTAAAAGCACCTATTCTATTCCTGTAAATGTTGTGCGCAATGTACCCCAAAGACAACAAGAATTAAATGCGCTTTCTCGCGAAGAATTAAACTTGAAGCCGACACAAAAAATGTTGATTATTCAGGGTAGCGGATTAAATGTGCAACGGGGAATCGAGGAAGCGATTTTAGCAATGTAGCTCATAGACGATGCCGTATTATTTTTAGTTGGCGATGGCGACGTGATTCCAAGCGTCAAAAAAATAGTTGCCACCAAAAATCTACAAGAAAAAGTACGCTTTGTAGGACGCCTGCCTTATGAGCAATTGCAGCAATATACAGCGGCTGCCGATTTAGGATTGGCATTAGACAAACCTTTGAGCCTAAATTACGCACTTGCCTTACCCAACAAAGTTTTTGATTACATCCAAGCGCAGACCCCAATTGTGACTAGCCCGCTTGTTGAAATTCAAAAATTGATCGATCGATACGATTGTGGTGAAGTCATTCAAGAGGTGAGCCCTGAGGCGCTTGCCCAAAAAATAAACACACTCTGTTCCAATCCGGAAAGACTTGCTATTCTCAAAGAAAACTGCAAAAAGGCAGCAGCTGTGGAACACTGGGATGGAGACAAGAAGGTGCTAGCGGAGGTCGTTGGGCGCGTCTTTATCTAATTTTTCGAGTCTTGACAGTCTGTACAGATCAAAGATAAAAAGTGGTGCGCGGCCTGTTCTTAACATTTGAGCCAAAATAGTTTCGTTAAAAGAAACCCATTTGAAAAGCAATTTGAGAAAGCTGTTTTTGCTTACCAAAATATAACCCTTGAGTAAGCGATTGCTTTCTTCGATTCGAAAGGAAGCTGCATTTCTTTTCAGCCAGAGCAAATTTCGTAAGGCGCTATCCGTTTTGGTCAAAAATTCTTCATTTGTATCGAGATTTAAATTCCATACAGGGTTGTCAATGTGCTCAATCGGTATGTGATTTGCCTGCAATTGGAGACCAAAATGGGTGTCTTCGTGGCCATAGCCCGTCAGGCGCTCTTCAAACGGAAATTGGGCCAATATACTACGGCGAATGATAAAATTATTGGTTTTGAACCCTGCGTGTTGGCTGCGCATGCGCTGCTCATCATTTAAACTCTCTCTTTTGGAGGAGTATTGCCAACGCAATCGAAATCGGGGCTCGGGCTTTTGAGCAGCATAGCAGCTCGCACCTACCAAAACATCAATGCGATTGGTTGCTAATTTGGTGAGATACTTGGCTAAAAAGTCAGTTGCAACTATAGAGCTATCACCGTCTATGAACAATAAATAGTCAGCATCGGTATGATTTAGAAAAGCATTTCGAATTTTTGAACGCCCCACATTTTCGGTAAGATCAATTGTTCGGACATAGGAAGCTGTAAAATGATTGCACTGCTTAAATGGCAGATCGGAGGCGTCGTCTATGAGAACGATATCCACTTGCGAAGTGGCGAGTGCATCGATTTGGGCACACAACGTTTGCACCAATGTGCGCACATCGGAGTTGTAAATAGGTATGCAAACGCTGAGCGTCGACATGGACTTTTATGCCATGGTGTTTGGCGTGCCGAAATTCATTGGCGGAAAACCAGATTGAGGTTCGTCTAAGGCACCAAAATTCTGTTCGTACTTTTCGATGTTTTCAGCCAACGCTTGCAAAAATCGTTTGGCATTTTGAGGTGTCATGAGCACGCGTGAACGCACCTTTCCTTTTGGCATCCCTGGCATAATTTGTACGAAGTCACACACAACCTCTGCAGGTGAGTGGGTGATGATGGCCAAATTTGAATACACGCCCAAAGCAGTGTCTTCAGACAATTCGATATTCATTTGGTTTTCTTGATTTTCCATTTAGAGCTTTTTTTCTTGTTCGTTAAAGGTAATGCCAAATTGTTCGAGTTCGGCTAAAATTGGTGCATATATTTCTTTGGTGACAGGTAGCGTAACGCCTCTTTCTTTGATTGTATTGTTCAGAATAAGCTTGGCCGCTATGGCAACTGGTAAACCTACAGTGTTAGACATTGCTGTATAACGTTCATCCTGGCCTTCGACAACCAAAGAGCTCGAGACCAAATAACGTGCGTTGGATTTGGAGTATATGATTTCGTGATACATGACAATCATGTCTTTGTCGCCAGGGGCAAGCTTCCATTTTTCGACGAGTATCTTTTGCAATAAAACCGCTGGGCTCGCATTTTCGATTCCAAATTCTTCGCGGTCACTGAACAAACCAAGGTAGTCAAACAAGTCATATAAATCTCGGCGCTGCCGAACCAACTTCAAAAACTTCTCTTCCACACTAACCCCAGTTTCAAAAGGCAAGAAAGCATTGAGGTACTGACGTGGTGTCAGCTGAGCAGAACCTTTCATGACATAAGCATCATCGGTCATGCCGAGTTGCACAAAAACGTCCCAGGCTTCACAATAAGGTGGTCTGCGCAAGGTGCCGCGAAAGATGGTCGGGATGTCCTGAATTTGATAAGTCGCCAAATAATTCAAGGAGTCTCGGTTGACATAACCGTCGAAATCGCCGTATCCATCGATTTGAATCCGGTCTAGGCGCTGAAACAAGCGGTGATATGGGAGGTATTTGAGCTCGTTCATTTCGCGGTAACACGCTGCTGAGCCTTGTCCCGCAAGTACAACGTTTCTGGGGTTCCAGGTAAATTTATAGCGCCAAGGATTGTTGTCGGAAACTGGCGCAATAAGCCCCCCGCAATAAGATTTAAAAGATTCTAGTTGTCCGCCCTGCGCTTTGATCTCATCCAAAATGCGCATGGCGCTCATGTGGTCAATTCCTGGATCGACGCCAATTTCGTTCATGATGATGATACCCGCGTCTTTTGCTTGGGCGTCGAGTGCGCGCATTTCAGCAGAAATGTAAGAAGGTGTGATCAGGTGCTTTTGTAAGTCGATGCAATCTTTGGCCACCTCCACGTGGTAGACTGCCGGCAACATCGAAATCACGAGATCTGCCTGAGCAATATATGGCCGTCTTTGAGTAGAATCTAGTGCATTAAAGGCATGAGCAGTAGCGTTAGGATGCCCTGCTAATTTGGCGTTGACGAGCTCTAAATTTTGATCCACGACATCGAGGTGCCAAGATTCAGCATCACTATGGTCCAAAAGGTATTTGATAAGGGTAGAAGCGGATAAACCAGCGCCAAATAATAAGATTTTTTTCATGCTTGATTGAGTGGAGCAAATGTAGAAAACTATCGGGAATTGTTGCGCGTCATCATAAATAATAATGGCACGTGCCACCGAGCAGCCCATGCCTGTTCGTCGTGACCTGTTCCTTGCACAATTGCCTCTAAAAAGTGCGGATTTTTAGCATCGTAACCAACACGAGCTAAAGTAGTGAGCAAGAGCTTGTGATAAGGTTCGTAAGAGGCATCAAGCGTTTCTGTTCCGCGGTCAACATATAAAAAATGGTGGCGGTCAGCTTTGAGTTTGGACTCCAAATAGATATTGAATGGCACGACCAACGCCTCGACCATACCTTCTTCAAACATACCGTAATTGATCATCGGGGTATGAATGGACAAGCACGCTACCCCTCCAAATAATTTAGGTTTTTCACAAAGTGCGTAAAGAGAGATGAGGCCACCCATACTTGAACCCATGACCATACGGTCTTGAGTGCATTTACCCACTTTGAATTCATCTTCGATAAACGGGACAACGGTGTTTTCAATCCAGTTGAGGTAGTTATCTGCTTTGAGTTGGCCATTCCACAACTTCTCCATGAGTAAATTGCGATATGTATCTGGCATCAAATCGGCAACGGCCTGCGGAAAAAACTCGGCGTAGCGGTTGGCGGGGTCATTGTGAATACCCACCACAATAAAAGGATCATGTGCGTATTTAGTCAAAGTTGTCGCCAGCACCTCGTCGATTTTCCATTCTTTTTTATTCCAAGTTTGCGTGCTATCAAAGAGCATTTGGCCATCGTGCATGTAGAGGGTTTTGACCTGCTTTTTGGCTTTGGCCTCATTGGGCACGAAAACGTCCACAAAGCGTTGCTTATTTTCGAACGGCATGGCATAGCGATGCAATACACCGCCTTCGACCTGGATTTGATGCTTAACTTCTGTTGGGGTGGTAAACACCGTTACTTGGGCAGATGATTGTTCAATAAAACCCATCAAACAAACAAGAAAGCATACAAAAAATGACCTCACTACTTTTTTTATGACAAGATTAAGGGCTTTCGACGAATGTTGCGCATACATTGGCTATTTTTGTCAAAAAAATCCTCGGATGGACAAACTCCTCTCTTCTCTTTTTTCCATGCGCTGGGCAAGCGTTGGGCTTATTGTATTTTTAGTAGCCATTGGCGCAGCCACTTTCATTGAATCCATTCATGGCATCCAAGCAGCCAAAATCACTATTTACAACGCAACTTGGTTCGAAGGCTTGTTGTTGTACCTCACGCTCGCATTGGTTTCCAATATCTTTCGTTATAAAATGTTCAGCCGTGAAAAAATCGCGATGCTGAGCTTTCATTTGTCTTTTATAGTGATCCTTGCGGGAGCTGCAGTAACGCGTTACATCAGCTTTGAAGGCCAAATGGTGATCCGCGAAGGTGCAAGCAACAATTTCATTTATACTGCAGACCCCTACGTGTTGCTCAATGCACAAGAGGTCACAAAAGCAAAAGGCGCTACAGCCTTACAAGCCTGGAAAACATATCTCAGCGAATTCACCAACAACGGTTTCGAATACCAAACAAACCTCGGTAAAAAAGAAATCACACTTCGCTACCTCGATTTTCAATCAGATCGCGTAGATTCTCTTCAAGTCAATCAAAAATTCAAAGAAAGTGCACTCGAGCTCGTCACAGAAGGCAAGCGTTCCAACTTTTTGGTAGAAAATGATGTATTAATGGTGGGGCAAACACCATTTTATTATTCGAGTGCTCGCCCAGATGCTCCGAATCAAGCGCCTGGAATTTACCTCCATCACAAAGATGGAAAAACTTGGGTTTATCCAAGTGTTGCGCTCAGGTCCTTGCCCATGAGAGAAATGGAAAAAGTACGCGCCAGCGGACAGCCACCGGCGGATAGCCTATACCAAAATTACGCCTTAAACACCTGGTCTGAGTTTACTCCATTTTCACTTTATTTAGTTGAAAACCAACAAGTTGTTTTCAAACGTCACATTCCACACGCCAAAAAAATGCTCGTCAAGGCCGCCAAGAAAAATTCAGGTAAAGACTACCTTACTGTAGAACTGAGCGACGGTAAAGCGAGCAAAAAGGTGCGCTTAGAAGGCGGAAAAGGCCAGCATCCAAAACCCGAGCGCTTTGCCATGAACGGTGTAGTGTATCAGCTAGAATATGGCTCCATCCAAAAGAACATTCCTTTTTCTGTGCGTTGCCGAGATTTCAAATTGGATAAATACCCCGGCTCCAATGCGCCGTCATCTTTTGAAAGCGAACTCACCATCGAAGACCCTCGACGCAATGTGAAACTAGACAAGCGCGTCTTCATGAACAACGTCATCGACTACGACGGCTACCGCTTCTTTCAGTCTTCATACGAACTAGACGACCCCAATACACCCGAAAACGAAGAAGGTACCGTACTGAGCGTCAATCACGATGCGATGGGCACCAACATTACGTACCTCGGCTATTTACTCATGGCTCTCGCCATGATTTTATCGCTATTTGCCCCAGCAGGTCGTTTTGCTTTTCTCGGTGCGCAACTCCAAAAAATCAAAGTCAAAAAAGCGAGCTTAGGACTTGTGCTTTTACTGCTCACTGGCAACCTATTTGCACAGCACCAACACCAAACGAAACCTGTTCACCACGAAATCAACGCCGAACACGCCGAAGAACTCGCCTCACTGCTTGTCCAGGACTACGAGGGCAGAATCGTGCCATTCCACACCCTTGCAGACCAACTCACGCGCAAACTCACCCACGACTACAAGTACAAAAACTTGAACGCGGTACAATTTGTATTGAGCTTGCACATGTACCCATCTCACTGGGTGAGCCAACCCATTATTCAAATACCAAGAAGCCTCAGAGAGCCCTTGGGTCTCAAAGAATTCGAGAGCATCATGTCCTTGAGTTCCAAAAATTCCGAGTTCAAATGGATAGCACAGTATCAGGCTGCCCATCAAAAGCTCGAATCAAAGCGCAATGAATTCGACAAAAAACTCATTAAACTCAACGAAAAATACGAAGTAGCGAACAATATTTTTATGTGGCAATTCATGCGCGTGATTCCCGCCAAGAACGACCCAAACAACACTTGGTTTGTTCCGCTCAGCATGGAGCTAGGTCAAAAAGACACGCTCTCGTCCAAATTATTTGTCAATTATCTTGCCGCGGTCCACGATGGCGGTCAGCGCCATACATTTGGCGAAGCCACCGACGTACTCAAGCAGTTCAAAAAGTTTCAGCGCAAAGCTGGAAAAGCGGTTGCCCCGAGCGAGCAAATTGTCAAATTGGAAATCAGCTACAACAAAATGCAAATTTTCAAGCGCTCTTACCAACTCTATTTATTAAGTGGGTTCTTGCTATTGGTGGTTTTCTTCATCGGTATCTTTTTTAGATCCGATCAAGCACGCAACAGACTCAAATGGCCAAAACGTATTTTGATCGCCATCAGTATCATCACTTTTGTATACCATGGCATTGGACTAGGTTTAAGATGGGCTATTTCAGGTCACGCACCTTGGAGCAATGGCTATGAAGCCATTGTTTTCATCGGATGGGTTACAATGATTGCAGGTTTTCTTTTTGCCAAAAAAAATCAGGTCGTGCTCGCCGGAGCTGCTGTTTTAGCTGCTCTCATGCTATGGGTGACCGAAATGAACCTCATGGACCCCGAAATTACGCCGCTTGTGCCCGTACTCAAATCCTATTGGCTCATGATCCACGTCGCGATCATCACCGGAAGCTATGGTTTCCTTGGCTTGGCTTGTATACTAGGCCTGATCAACCTCAAGCTCTACTTATTGCAATCGGCCAAATCAGCCACTTTGATCAAACTCAATATTCAGGAAATTACCCACATCGCTGAAATGACCATGACCGTAGGCCTCTACATGCTGACGATTGGCACTTTTCTGGGCGGTGTTTGGGCCAACGAATCATGGGGGCGCTATTGGGGTTGGGATCCGAAAGAAACTTGGGCATTGGTCTCTGTTTTGGTCTATGCCGTAATTCTCCATTTCAGGCTCATTCCAGGCCTACAAGGTCGCTTTTTATTCAATGCCCTTGCTTTTTGGGGCTACTCTGCAATTCTCTTTACTTTCTTTGGTGTGAACTTCATGCTCGTGGGGCTGCACAGCTATGCACAAGGCGAAGGTCTGGGCCAATTCCCAACATGGCTCATTTACCTCATCGCTGCATTTGCAGTACTGACCACTCTAGCTGCACTGCGCAACAAACAAATTGAAAAGAAGCAAAAAGAGGCCCTTCTGAATTCATGATTGCCGAGCGTATACTCTACGAAGACAACCATGTCATAGTTGTCAATAAATTGCCTTCCGAGCTAACGCAAGGAGACAAAACCGGTGATGCCACTTTGCCAGACCTCATCAAGAGCTATCTCAAAGAGAAATATCAAAAACCTGGCAATGTTTTTTTGGGTGTCGTGCATAGGCTCGATCGGCCAACGAGCGGCGCTTTGGTTTTTGCCCGCACTAGCAAAGCGTTAGAACGCCTCAACGCACAATTTCGAGACAAAGAAACCAACAAAATCTATTGGGCCATTGTGGGGCAAAAACCACCACAACCAAGCGGAAACCTCGTTCATTTCCTGAAGAAAAACGAGGCTCAAAACAAGAGTTATGTTGTTGCCGACGGCACACCCGGTGCTAAAAAAGCACTTTTGCAGTACCGACAAATTGCCGCTTCAGAACGGTATTTTTTGCTAGAAATTGAACTCGAGACTGGGCGACATCACCAAATCAGGTGTCAGCTCGCCAGTATGGGTTGCATCATCAAAGGCGACCTCAAATACGGTGACAAGCGCTCCAACCCAGACGGCTCCATTTGCTTACATGCACGTACGCTAAGCTTTGAACATCCGACGACCAAAGAGCGCATTTCAGTTGTTGCGCCACTGCCCCAACTTGGCGTCTGGACTGCTTTTCAAAAAGATTAAAATCCGATGATTTTCTTGGCAGTTAGCGCCATTATTTTGAGGTCTTGAAGTATTCCCGGATGTGCGATATAACGCTCGTTAAGCGCAATTTTTGCAGGCATGATTTCTTCAATGTAAGTTTTTTGTGGGTCTTCGGCTTGGGCTAATAGTTCGTTTTCATGAAAATAGGCGATACTCGCATAATCCGTGATGCCGGGCTTAACCGATAGAATTTTACGCTGTTCTTCGGTGTACATAGCGACATAAAATGGTACTTCTGGCCTCGGCCCAACAATGCTCATGTCGCCTTTCAAGACATTGATAAACTGAGGGAACTCATCTAGCTTGAAACGCCTAATGAGGTAACCAGATTTCGTAATTCTAGGATCTCTGTTGCCTATGGTGATTTGACTACCCTTATCGGCATTGCTGCGCATAGACCTGAACTTGATGAGGCGGAAGCCTTTTCCATGTATGCCTACTCGCTCCTGAAAATAAAATACGCCGCCGCGCGATTCCAAGGAAATGAAGAGTGCTAAAATCAAGCCGAAGGGCAAGAAAAGCACAAGGATTGCCAAAGAAATACAAATATCGAGTGATCTTTTCATCGTAACTTCGTACAAAGCTAAACAAAACTCATATTGCTAGAACAATTCAAATTTAAAGAAGCCTTGCAAGCGCCTGATTTTCGAATGCAGACTTTGGAACAGTTGCAAAAAGATTTGGAGCGTGCCCATTGTGCTTTTACGCTAGATGAGAATAATTTCATGAACGATCTTGCCGATTTGTTAGAAAGTTTAACAGAACAAAAGCGCGCCCAATTACTTTATCTCATAGATCTTCCCGAGCACAACACTTCAATAACACCAACTTCCAATTTCTTTAGAGACCTCGCCGAACAGATTATCCACCGTGAAGCACTCAAAGTATTTCTGCGCAACAAATTTTCGAGCCAGTAAAAGGTGTTGAAACTCTTTTGAAATTGTTCATATCTCCACTTGAATTTTGGATGTCTTTACATCCGAAATGTTAACTTTGTACATCAAATTTTTTGTCATGAATTTCATTGCCTCGAGCACCATCCTATTGCGTCATCTCCAAAGTATTTCAGGAGTATTAAACACCAGCAATACGCTTCCTATTCTCGATAATTTCCTTTTCGAAATTACCGACGGTTTACTCACGGTCTCTATCTCAGACTTAGAAACCACCATGATGACCAAATTAGAAGTGCAATCAGAGCAAAATGGCAAAATTGCTATTCCCGCTAAGCTATTACTCGACGTACTCAAAAATTTGCCAGACCAGCCTTGTACCTTCAAGGTGAACCCCACTAACTTTCAGATCGAAATCGCCTACGATAACGGTAAATCCCGCATGGTTGGTTTCAACGGCGATGAATTCCCGAAAGTTCCCGAACTCGCCAACAAAAGCGCAATCAAACTTTCTGGCGCCGTGCTTTCTAAAGCCATCAACAAAACGCTTTTTGCAACTGGCAACGACGACCTCCGTCCGGTCATGAGCGGTGTCTACTGTCAATTTGCAGGCTCAGAAATCACTTTCGTGGCTACCGACGCTCACAAACTGGTGCGCTACAAAAGAACAGATGCCGAAGCGAGCGGAAGCTCTGCTTTTATTTTGCCTAAAAAACCATTGAACTTACTCAAGTCCAATCTTCGTGGCGACGAAGACATTCTAATGGAATACAATGAATCCAACGCGGTATTCACTTTTTCAGATTTAGTTTTGGTCTGCCGCCTAATCGATGGCAAATACCCGAACTACGAAGCGGTCATTCCAAAAGAAAACCCCAACGTACTCACTATAGATCGCGCTCAGTTTTTGTCATCGATCAAACGCGTCTCCATTTTCTCTAACAAAACAACTCATCAAATCCGTCTCAAACTAGCTGGCTCAGAATTATCGTTGTTTGCCGAAGACATCGACTTCGCCAATGAAGCTACTGAAAGACTCACTTGTAACTACGACGGAGACGATTTAGAAATTGGCTTCAACTCGCGCTTTTTACTCGAAATGCTGAGCAACCTAGATGCCGACGAAATCAAACTTTCTATGTCTGAACCAAGCCGCGCAGGCTTGCTCACACCAGCTGTCCAAGACAATGCACACGAAGACATCCTCATGCTCGTGATGCCCGTCATGCTGAACCGCTAAACTCAATGAGCACATCCCTGACCAATATTCGCAACCTCTCACTAGAGGAACTCAAAACGAGTTTTACCGAATTTGGAGAGAAGCCTTTTAGAGCCAAACAAGTTTGGGAATGGCTCTGGCAAAAAAATGCGCATTCCTTTGAGCAAATGAGCAACCTCAGTCTCGGATTTCGAACTTGGCTCAGTACCCATTTTTACATAGATGCGATCACGCTCCAAGACCAACAAATCAGTAAAGACCGCACCATCAAAAGTGCTTTTACCATTGACGACGGCAAAGTCATTGAAGGTGTCCTGATCCCGACCAGCTCTCGCATGACCGCCTGTATCTCTTCTCAGGTGGGCTGTAGTTTATCTTGTCAGTTCTGTGCCACCGGACGGCTCAAACTCTTGCGCAACCTCAGTGCTGGCGAGATTGTCGACCAAGTAGTTTATTTGCAACAACAAGCCCAACAACATTACCGTCAAAACCTCAGCAATATCGTCTATATGGGTATGGGTGAGCCCTTGCTCAACTACAAAAACGTCTTGCTTTCCATAGACCGCCTCTGCAGCCCTGACGGCTTGGGAATTTCACCTCGTCGCATCACGGTATCCACAGCCGGAATAGCCAAAATGATTACCAAACTTGGCGACGACAACGTCAAGTTCAACCTTGCGCTTTCATTACACGCTGCCAACGATGAAAAGCGCAATCAAATCATGGAAATCAACGAAAGCAATAACCTCGAGACGCTCTCTGTCGCTTTGCAGCATTTTCATGAAAAAACGGGATCAAGAGTCACCTTCGAGTACATTATTTTCAAAGATTTCAATGACGAACTCAGCGACGCTCGCGAACTTGCACAGTTTGCCAAATGCGTGCCTTGCAAAATCAATATCATCGAATACAACCCTATCGACGACGGTATCTATCAACAAGCCGATCCGAAAAAAGTCGAAGCTTTTGCCCAATACCTTGAGTCCCTCAACCTCATTGTTAATGTACGCCGGAGCCGAGGTAAAGACATCGATGCCGCCTGCGGGCAACTTGCCAATAAAAACAAAGCCATAGCCGCCAACGAACGCTCCCTGAAGTAAATGCCATGATCAAAGCCACTCAACTCCGAAAGGAATTTCCATTGAGTCGTCAGCAAAGAAAAGAACTCAATACCACTGACACCATTGCCACCGCAGTTGCAGATATCAGTTTTGACTGCCAGCCGGGTCAAATTTTTTCCTTGCTCGGGCCTAACGGAGCGGGCAAAACCACTACCCTGCGCATGTTGGCTACGCTCATCAAACCCACCTCGGGTCAAATAGAAATCAATGGTATAGACGCCATCCAACACCCACAAGAAGCGCGTAAGCACATCGGTTTTTTAACGGGTTCTACTGGCTTATATGCTCGTCTGACACCAATTGAGATCATAGACTACTATGCAGATCTATATCAGGTCCAATCAAAACAAAGAGAGGAACGCAAAAAATACTTATTTGACTTACTCAACATGCATGACTTCTTGCACAAACGCATTGGCAAATTGAGTACCGGCATGAAACAAAAAGTGTCTATCTGCCGCACCATGATCCACGACCCATCGGTAGTCATCTTTGATGAGCCCACCAGCGGCCTAGATGTCATTACAGCCGAAAACATTATCAAACTCATCCGCGACTGCAAAGACCAAGGCAAGACCGTCATTTTTTCGAGCCATATCATGAGTGAGGTCGATTTGCTTTGTGATGAGCTCGCCATTGTGCATAGAGGTCAGCTAAAGTTTCTCGATTCAATGATCACTTTTCGAGAGCGCATGAAGGCCAATAACTTAACAGAAGAATTCATCCGTATTGTTCAAGCGCCAATCACTACACCATGATTTTCCGTATTTTCCGCAAAGAACTGCTAGACACCCTTCGCGACCGCCGCACCCTCATGACCATGCTCGTCATTCCCATTTTAGTTTTTCCTATCACACTCAATGTATTTGTAGAGATTTCTAAATCGTACGAAGAAAGTGCGAGCAAAGAAACCATGAAAATTGGTATTGTCGGAGATAAAAACCAATATTACACTGAACAACTTCAACAAATTCCCGAGGCGGTGGGCCCAAAGAAAATCATGGTTTTCCAAGATAGCGCCGCCTTGCGCAAGGCCCTTAATCAAGATCAAATTCAACTAGGGCTTTTAGTGCCCACTCAAGCAGCTATCCAACGCAAAAACCAAACTCCGGTAAACTTATCGTGGCTCTTAGATGCCTCCGAAGTTGGCCGTTCGGAAAGATCAGAAATATACAGCTCCTACTTTAAAGCAAAAGCTGAATCTCAAAGGCTTCAAGAGCTAGGTTTAAGCCCTGATCAAATCAAGCCATTAAGCATTCAAACGATTAACTGTGCAAGCGAGAAGAAAATGGTTGGCCAAATTGCCGGTGGTTTCTTGCCTTATATTTTTATTGCCTTTGGCTTTATAGGTTGTATGTATCCGGCTATTGATCTTTTCACCGGAGAAAAGGAGCGCGGCACGATCGAAACACTCCTCACCGTCCCTGTTTCACGCTGGAAAATCCTAATGGGCAAAATGCTTGTCGTCGTATGCTCTGGCATGGTGGCCGCAACTTGTGCGCTACTTGGGCTTTTTGTTTCGATTGAATTTCTTGACCTCGCAGACAACAAAGAACTTCTGGAAGTCATACACAGTATCCTCACACCCTACTTCATTCTTTCGATGTTTGCACTCCTTTTGCCGCTCGTGATTTTCTTCGCCGGACTCATGATCCCGATTGCGATCTATGCCAAGAGTTTTAAAGAAGCGCAGAGCATCATTACGCCGCTAAATATTTTAGTTGTTTTGCCCGCAATGGTAGGTTTTTTCCCAGGGATTGCCCTTGATTTTCAGACTGTTTTTATACCAGTGGTCAATGTAGTGCTCGCCACTAAAGCATTAATTGCGGGTACCTTATCTTGGGCTTACTTCCTTGCGGTATTTGCACTGATGTGCACACTCGCTTTGTTGGCCATCAGTTTGTCTTACCGACAATTTGGCAAAGAAAGCAATATCCTAAACTAGCTCTGAAAGTTCGAGCCATCGCAGCGTGAATTCCTCAATTTGATTCACCAACTCACCTAAGCGCTCACCTTTTTGGATCAGTTCTTCATTCGTTAAGTTGCCACTAGAGAGTGCTTCACTCAAAATTTCCTTTTCCTTCTCTAGCAGCGGCAAGTCCTTTTCAATTTGTTCAAATTCTTGCTTTTCCTTGAAAGACATTTTTCTCCTCTTTTCAGGAGATGGTGCGACCTCAGATTTCGCTTCGGATTTAGGGTGTTGTTTTTGCTCGCGCTGGGTCTGCTGAAGACTGCTTCTATAACTGTGGTAATTGCCAGTGATGTCTTTGATGCGACCTTCCCCTTGAAAAACAAAAAGGTGATCAACCATTTTATCCATGAAATAGCGGTCGTGAGAAACCACAATTAAACTACCCTGAAACAAACGCAGGTATTCTTCGAGAACTGACATCGCAAAAATATCGAGGTCGTTGGTGGGTTCATCGAGAATCAAAAAATTGGGATTGAGCATCAGAACGCGCAACAATTTGAGACGGCGCCTTTCACCGCCGCTTAACTTGTGCACAAAATGATAATGCATGTCGCGAGGAAATAGAAACCGCTCTAAAAGCTGCGCAGCTGAAAGCTGCCGTCCTTTTTCTAATGGAATAAACTCAGCCACTTCTCGAACTACATCGATGACTTTCATGTCTGGGTCAACCTCCATGAGGTCTTGTGAGTAATAGCCAAAAACGATGGTTTCGCCAATGACTATTTTTCCTTTATCGGGCAAGGCTTCTCCAGTGAGCATTTTGAGGAATGTGGTCTTGCCCGTTCCATTATTGCCGACAATACCCAAGCGTTCTTGGCGCTGGAAATGATAGCTGAAGTCGTCTAGCATCACCCTAGCCCCAAATGATTTAGAAACTTTGTGGAATTCGACAATTTTGGTGCCGAGGCGCTCCATTTTGATAGGCAATTCTAACTCGTCTTCATCTAGGCGCTGTGTAGCAACTTTCTTCAAGTCAGAAAAGGCATCGACACGCGCTTTTTGTTTGGTGCCACGAGCTTTTGGTTGCCTGCGGATCCAGTCGAGTTCTTTGCGAAAGGTGTTCTTCGCCTTTTCTATAGTAGACTGCAGTTGCTCTTCTCGTTCCGCTTTTTTCTCTAAGTAATAGGAGAAGTTTCCTTTATATCGGTAAATAGTTTGATCGGCAAGTTCCAAAATAGTATCGCAAACGACTTCTAAAAAATAGCGGTCGTGGGTAACCATCAAAAGCGTTAATTGAGAAGCTGAAAGGTATTGTTCGAGCCATTCAATCATGTCGAGATCGAGGTGGTTGGTTGGCTCATCAAGGATCAGAAATTCAGCTTCTGAAAGCAGCACCTTTGCCAAGGCCACTCTTTTCTTCTGACCACCCGAGAGCTCACCAACTTTTTGAGTGAGGCCGCTGAGCTTTAGAACGGAGAGAATTTGCTGCACTTTGACTTCGAGATCCCAAGCTTGGTGCTCAGTAAGTGCTTGATAAAGATCGCCGAGACGGGCTTCATCGTTGGCAAGTAGCGCGTCGGTATAAGCCTTAATGAGCTTGATCTCGGGGAGATCATGATCTAAAACTGCATCTAGTACGCTGAGCTCAGGATTGAGGTCCTCGGTTTGCTCCATAAATGCAATGCGCAGTTCTTTGCGAAAGGTAACTGTACCGCTATCGGGCGGTTCAAGACCGAGAAGACAACGCAATAACGTCGATTTACCTGCTCCATTTTTTGCGACGATGGCTACTTTTTGGCCATGTTCAATACCAAAGGTGAGTTCAGAGAATAAAAGACGTTCACCATAAGATTTGGTGAGTTGTTCGACAGAAAGAAAGTTCATGTTTTAACGCAGGCGGTCTAGAGATTCGAGGATTTCTTTGTCTTTTTTAACGCCTTTAAAAGCAAAGTAGGAAAATGGGAGGCCAACCACACAAATATAATAGCCCCAACCAAGTTGGATGCCGACGGCATTTGACACTAATAAGCCTGCACTTCCAAAAATAAGAAGTAAGACCAAGCCAATGAGATAAATCAACATAACCAACCGAGCCAACCTGAATTGCTTCTTCAGATTTTTGTAATTCATCATGGCATAGTAGGTAAAAAGCACAAAGACGATCACAAAATAAAAAAGTAGCGAGCCTTGTATGTTCTCAGCTTTACCATGCGGTGCAGAAGCAACCGATTTGAATTGCTGAATTCCATAAACGGAATAAGATAGGTAATTTTTCGCTGTTGGAAATCCAAAAATTTCTACACCTGATAGCAAGGAAGATAAAAGGAGCATCACAATGATAAAGTAAACAGTTTGAATACGTTGGATCATATAAAAAGGGTATTGCGTTGTTGTCTTAAATAAAAATCTAGCAGTACGACATGTGCCATTGCACTTACAATTGGTACCGCCCTTGGCACCACACAAGCGTCGTGGCGACCTTCAATTTGAATGGCTGCCATGCTGCCATCTTTTTGAAGGGTTTCTTGTGGCAGCTGAATGCTGGCAACGGGCTTAAACGCTACGCGAAAACTAATAGGCATACCGTTAGAGATACCGCCTTGAATACCGCCAGAAAAATTGGTCTGGGTGCTGCCGTCAGGATTGAAACGGTCGTTGTGAGTAGAGCCCTTCATCGCAATTGCCGAAAATCCACTGCCAATCTCAAAGCCTTTGACCGCATTGATCGAAAGCATGGCCTTGCCAAGTTCTGCATGGAGCTTGTCGAAAACAGGTTCTCCCCAGCCAGCGGGCACACCCTTCAAAATACAGCGAATGGCCCCGCCAGTGGTATCTCCACTTTTTTGAAGTTCCGACACATAATTTTGCATCTGTTCACTCAGTGCTGAATCAGGACAGCGCAGCGGTGAATTTTCAACTTGCTCCGTTTCGTACCATTGTTGTTCTGAAAGCTGATACGGACCTATTTGATCGACGTAGCAACTGCTCTCGACACCTAATTGTTGTAAAACTTGGGCAGCTAATGCACCCGCGACAACCCTACAAGCGGTTTCTCGGGCACTGCTGCGTCCGCCGCCCCTGTGGTCTCGGATGCCGTATTTTTGCTGATAAGTAAAATCGGCATGGGAGGGGCGAAATACTTCTTTGAGCGCTTGGTAATCTTTGGAGTTTTGGTTGGTATTCTCGATAAGAAAAGCAATGGGGCTTCCGGTGCTTCTGCCTTCAAAAATTCCCGAAAGAAAGGAGACTTTATCTGCTTCTTTTCTTGGAGATACCAATTGATTCTGACCTGGCCTGCGTTGATCAAGAGCCATTTGAATGCGTTCGGTGTCTATTGGAAAATTAGACGGAAAGCCTTCTATGACGCCACCAATTGCCACGCCGTGAGACTCCCCAAAAGTGGTGAGTTTGAAAATTTGACCATAGCTCGAACCAGACATAAGGCAAAGGTAAGGAATTTGGATGGTTAATCTTTTTATATTTGGACATGCGAACATTACTATTTCTTCTGATTAGCCTTGCCTTTTTGTGGTCTTGTGCTCCAGCCCGCTTTGTCGAACCTTTGAAAAAAGGTGAGCAAGTACTCAGTGGTCACTTTGGTGGTCCAGTTGCGAAAATTCCCGGCATTGGCGCCATTCCCATTCCGTTTAGCTCTATTGGCTACGGTCGCGGTCTCAGTGATCAAACTACGGTTTTTGGAAACCTACACCTCACCTCGCTCGCTTTTGGTGTGGGTCAGTTTGAATTAGGCGCTTCTCAAAAAATTTGGTCTTCAGACCGCATGGGTGTTTCGAGCCAACTCAACACCAATCTACTTTTTGATTTTTACACGGGCGCCAACCGCATATGGCCTCAACTTGATGCCAATTATTACTACAAATATGGCCGTCAATGGAAACCTGAAAAGTTGGACAAAATGTGCGCTGTTTATCACCGCAATTACAATTTTTTCTATGCCGGTATTTCCAATTGGTTTGACTTTTACAGAACAGAGTCTCAAGGTAGGCCAAACGAGCAGCTCTGGATTCCGAGTTTGCAATTCGGCCACCAATGGATCCGGCCAAAATGGAGCTATCAAACAGAATTCAAAATTTTGGCTCCTCTAGAATCCAATGAAAACATTGTTGTTCCCTATCCGAGTTTATTACAAAACCAAGGTGCACTTGGCTTGTATTTTGGCATCACTTATCACTTGTAATCATGAAAAAGATTGTATTTATTTTATTAATCGGCCTAACAGCCTTTGCTTGTCGAAAGCGTTTGGATAGCTTTTTATTCAATCCTAGTCAAATAGAGAGTTATCAGCTCGATGCCTACCAGGGAGAATTATCTTTGGATTTAGCAGGTGAATTTAATGTTCCTGACACTATGACCCATCAGCTGGAATGGAACGTTGAACTCGAAGAAGGCACCTCTAAGATGAGCGCGATTTATGTAGGCGATTTACAAAGTATTGCCACTGATACAGTCATCTTATATTGTCATGGCAACAAAGACCACATGGATTTCTACTGGCCTCGTCAAAAACTGTATGCCAATGCCGGTGGGCTTGGCCGCTATGGGGTGCTGATGTTCGACTACCCGAGCTACGGGCTATCAGAAGGTGTTGCGAGCGAAGAAAATATGTACCGTTCAACTGCACGTGCCATACAGTGGCTCAAAGACCAAGGCTTACAAAATGAACGCTTTGTTATTTTTGGATTTTCACTTGGTTCGGCTGCAGCTTGTGAAGTGGCGGCTCACCCTACTGACTACGCGTTGTCACCAAGTAAACTGATCTTAGAAGCACCTTTTGCATCGGCAGAAGTCATGATCCAAGATGCCGCATTGCTTTCCATGCCTGGCTCTTTTTTGGTTGACCTACAAATTGATAACGCCACCGAAATTAAAAAAGTGAGCATTCCTTTACTTTGGATCCACGGTCAAGACGACAGCTTTCTGACTGTAAAAAGCCACGGTCAACCCGTTTTCGATAACAAAACAACGGGTTATAAAGAGGCTTATTTAGTGCCAGGGGGAGAACACGAAACGACGCCGTATATAGCTGGATATCCCAATTACATTCAAAAGATTGCGGCTTTTCTGCAATACTAGTTCCCTAGAACAACTACTTTTTTACGAATGAGTTGACTTTCAATTTGAGCTTCTAAATAATAAACACCTTCACTTACATCCAATGTAAGGGTCTCCTTTTGAGCCAAACAGAGCCAAGAGCCAACGAGCTTACCTTGTGCATCAAAAAGTTGCAGTTGTGTATTGGACATTAGATCTGAAATTTGAAGGTCACCTGTTGTTGGATTTGGATACACATTGAAATTCAATACAGTTGGGTTGTCGAGCTGTGCACAATCTTCTATAATTACTGTGAGTTGCGTGCTACCTGTACAGCCAGTGTTGGCATCAGTAAGGGAAGCAGTAAGCGTAACAGGGCCAAGGGCCAAGCCCGACGGGTCAAATGAAAGACCGCTAACGCCCAAGCCGCTGATCGTTGCATCTTGTGGTGTGACATTCAAGGCCACCGGACCATCTTGTGCACAAAGCACCAAATCGGTGTCGGCGATGGTCAGGCCAACAATTGGAGTAATCTGAACCGTGATTTGTTGAGTGCTGGTGTTGGTGCCAGCCGCATTGGTAACTGTCAAACTCACCGTATAGGTGCCAGGTGCAAATACATGTGAAGGATTTTGATCTGCTGAAGTAGTACCATCACCAAAATCCCAAAGCCAAGTCGTGGGTAAATTTTGAGAGAGATCTGTGAATTGAACGGTAGTACCACTACACAAATTACTTGGTGCTTGGAACTGAGCTAATGGAGCAACGGTTGGGCCCGCTTCATTATAATAGATCGAAAAATCGTCAAAATAAAAGCCATCTTTGCGCGTTCCGCCATCTGATTTCAATTGAAACCTCACTTTGATCACTTGACCTAAATAATCGCTCAATTGAATCTCTTCCTGGATCCAGGCACTTTGAACACCTTCCCAAACGGGTTGGTTGTTGGGCTGAACACTGCCGTTGGCAGAAGTTCCTGAGACGGTATACAAACCACACTGCCCAATCCAAGTTGCCCCGTTATCTGTAGACACTTGTAATTGAACAAAATCATAATCTGCCTCGATATCCCATTTGGCCCAAAAACTCAACTTAGCAGCAATCGCATTGGTGAGATCTATTGTCGGGACATACGTGTAGGTTGTATTTGCGTTGTTGACATAATTGCCAGTTGGCGTATCTGTGAATGAGCGTGGAGCAGAGACAAAAGTTGTTGTAGTCGTATTCCAATTTCCTGTCCAGTTCGTTGACGCAGTTGCATTTTCTGTCACCTGAAGTGTAAAAGCGCCGTATGTTTTGACTATTGTATCTTTTTTGATCCAATAGCCGTTATCTGTTTGCAAAATATACTTGATTTGATCTCCAAACTGAATGTTTGGATTGAGGGTGAAGGCAATACCTGCTGTGCCATTTTGTTGAAGCGCTAAGTTATGAACTACTGGCGCGCCGACAGATACGATGTTTTGCAGCGGAACAATACTCACAGTTACCTGCCCATTTTCTCGGCCCAAACGCCTTGCCTGGTGATTGAAATTACCGCTCAGTGTAGCAATGTTGCTCGGGTCTTGATCGGTGGTCACGTAATAGATACCAGCAACATGCGCAAGAATGAGATTCGGATAGACCATTTCTTGGCAAGTTGCCACTATTTGAGAAGATGGTTGCCAAAAAGCGGTACCAACCTCTGGAGTGTGCACAAACATCGTGTCTTTGACGCCAACGCCAATATCAACTTTGTACATGTAGTCGTCGGAATCTCCTGACGCTGGATACAAAGCAGAGCTTTTAATAGCACCATATCCATTGAACTCGACCATGATATTTGTATACTCTTGGAAGTAATCGTGGTGATCTGCAAATTCAGCAGTAGTGGTACCAATCGGGAAGAGGATGTCTTCTGCGTAAGTATGGGCATTAAAAGCCGTTACAAATTTGTTGTTTTGTACCAACCAGCGCATGGCCTGTGTTTCTGGCTCAGAAAATGCTGCTGTTCCGCAATAGGTTTCATTGGTTTGCGTAAAGGAAGTACCTGTAGTACCCCAACCATAGCTGTAGTTGCGGTTCAGGTCAACGCCATATGAACCGCCAGAGTTAAGGCGTCGATTTTTGCGCCACATACCACCTCCATTGGGGTTAGTGGTTTGATTGTAGACATAGCCATCGGGGTTGATACAAGGAACAAAGTACAATTGCATGTGGTTGACGATATAGGTAATTTCCGGATTGGTACCGTAATTTTCCAAGACATACCACATGAAAAAGATGGTTTCCATTAAACTCATTGGTTCGCGGGCATGGTGGATGGCCGTGTAAAGAACCTTTGGCTCGCCGCTTTCATCAATGTTAGGGTTATCTGAAATGCGAACGTGGTAAAGCGGTCTATTTTGAGCGGTCAAAAAAGTTGAAATTGGCGCTTTGGCGGTAATTAAATTAGGATAGGTAGCCAGCATCTCATCGAGTTCAGCTAACATTTCTTCGTATTTCAGGTAGCCTCCCATGGTTCCTAAATTGAAATGCGTTGGGGTCGTTGGGGTTGTGCCCGCCCCAATACTTCCCGATCCTGGGCAACTCACGTTTTTATCTGAATTGTTCTCTTTTGAAGCGGGTTTGCTGAGCTCTTCTATATAATAAGCTTGTACGTCTTCAATCAAGACTTCATAGGTGTAATCATAGGAATCCATGATTTGGCGTTCTGCTTTGGAAAAATCAGAGATGAAAAATACCCCCTCTTTATGGATACCGTGATCGACAGCAACGCCCAAATTGGCGAGCTTACTCAGCTCAAATTCATTGGCATAAATCTTTAAACGCGAGTAGTCTTGGGCCCAACTAAAATGCGCATTCAGGGCAACTAGGATAAAAAGGAGAAGAGAAGCTTGTTTCATGTGCTAAGCAATTTGAAAGACAAATAAACTGCATTTTTTTACCAAACGCAATTTTTTTCATAAGACATTGGCAACCTTCTCGCTTTTAGATAGTTTATTATTTTGAAAATGCCCCTGTTTGTGTTAAATTTACTCAACTCATGAGCCTATTACGTTTTCTTGTTCTATTCGGGTTTTTCCAAACGGCTTTTGCCCAAGGCCTCTGGATGTACCCCAATCAGGGGCAATGGGATGAGCGCATACTATACAACATGCCGTTATCCTCTGGTCGGCTATACGTCGAACAAGAAGGGCTCACATTTTTCTTATCCAACGCCACTTTTCACGCTCACGACCACGACAAAACCGTTGAACATCATGAAGAGGCTCCTGTCTATCACGCCCTTCAACAACGGTTTGTGCATGCCCAAAAAGCAACTTTTACTTCAAGCGACTCAAGTCAGCATTACCACAATTATTTTCTAGGAAACGATCAGAGCAAATGGAAATCTAAAATACATGGCGTCAAAAAACTGAATGCCGCTCACTATTTTCCAAATGGTTCTTTGCACTATCTCACCAATGAGCAACAGTTTGCTTTTCACCTACAACTCCAAGCATTTACCGATATTCACGAGCTCGACTTTGAAATCAATGGTGCTGACTCTCTTTTTATAGATGAGCGCGGTATTTTGCACCTCACCCATCGCTTTGGCGAAATCACCTACAGCGCCCCCAAAGCTTGGAACCTCATATCCGAAACGGAAAAAAAAGAAGTACAGGTTGTATTTGCTTTGAATAACAATGTGGTCTCTTTTCAAGTTGGTTCGGACTACCAACCCGACCTCCCTCTCTACATTGATCCTAGCCTCACTTTCTCCACTTTTACGGGCTCACCTGTCGATAACTGGGGCTTTACCGCTACGCCAGATGTCAACGGAAATTTATTTGGGGGCGGTATAGTTTTTGGTTCGGGCTACCCGAGTAGTTCAGGTGCTTTTGATGCAACATATAATTCAGGAACAGGTTCATTTCCAATGGATGTCGGAATCACCAAATTTAACGCCAACGGAACAGCGCTACTTTATTCTACCTACTTGGGTGGTTCAGGAAACGAAACTCCACACAGTATTGTGAGTGCGGCAAATGGCGAACTTTATGTTTACGGCGTGACCTCCTCCACTAATTTCCCTATGGCAGGACAACCTTTTGACAATTCTTTCAATGGGGGTCCTTATCAACTTCAAAATTCGTTGGAGTTCAATGGTTCTGACATCTACATCGCCAGATTCAACCCCAATGGCACCGCTTTGCTTTCCTCTACTTATGTGGGCGGCACCAGTACCGACGGCCTTAATGCTGCTAGTTTGTTCTACAACTACGGCGACCAATTTCGCGGAGAAATTGTACTCGACGCCAATCAAAATGTTTACGTTTCGAGCACTACTACTTCTTCCAACTTCCCAACACAAAACGGATTTCAAACCTTACTCAACGGATCCCAAGACGCTGTCATTTTCAAAATGAATGCAGGCCTCTCCCAACTGATGTGGAGCTCTTATTTTGGAGGAAGCGGAGCCGAATCAGGCAACTCTATCGCCACCGGAACCAACGGAAGTGTTTATGTTGCCGGCGGAACCACCTCTAGTTCGCTAGCCATCACTGGCGGCCATGACCTCACGTTCAACGGAGGTAGTGCCGATGGCTATGCGCTGCGCATTAATGCAGCTAGTGGCGCCCTGCAATCGGGTACTTACATGGGGCAATCCGAATACGACCAGACTTATTTTGTCCGCACAGATGTCAACAATGCCGTATACGTCTACGGGCAGTCTGAATCTTCGTGGGCCATCACTCCCGGTTGCTACGGGAATGCCAATTCAGGTCAGTTCCTACGCAAATATGCACAAGATTTATCGGTCACCAACTGGACCACCATGATTGGTGCCGGAACTGGACATGTTGAGCTCTCGCCAACAGCATTTCTCATTTCAGATTGCTATGACATCTATTTGGCAGGCTGGGGCGGCCAGCTCAATCAGCTCTACGGCCAAGCCAGTTTTTCTACAACCAACAACTTCCCGGTTACCCTAGATGCATACCAATTAAACACGAACGGGTCCAATTTCTACATTGCCGTGCTCGACCAAGATGCCAGCTCACTAAAATATGCCACTTTCATGGGTGGCATTACCAGTAGTTCGAATCATGTGGACGGCGGCACCTCCCGTTTTGACAACCAAGGCCGTATTTACCATGCTGTTTGTGGCGCTTGCGGCGGCAACGACTTCGGCTTTACAAGTACGCCAGGTGTGTGGTCACAAACAAACCAGAGCTCCAATTGCAACCTCGCTTGCTTTAAATTTGAACTGAGCACCATTGAAGCCATTGCTGCACAACCTGCACCGCTTATCTGCATTCCACAAAACGTTTTCTTTGACAATAATTCCCAGAACGCCAACTCCTATTTCTGGGATTTTGGTGACGGCACCACTTCCAATTTATACGAGCCTACGCACGCCTACACCACACCTGGTGTTTACGATGTTCTACTCGTGGCTTTTGATTCAACTGGTTGTTTTACCCCAGACTCCGTCATCGTGACCGTCAATATTGGTTCTTTTGTGGCAGGTGCCGTACAACCAAACTCCAGCATCTGTGCCGGAGACTCATATCAACTTGAAGCTTACGGCGGCAGCACCTATTCTTGGACACCCGCCAACGTGCTCAACAATCCGAGTAGCCCAACACCTACCGCTACCATATTTACAACCACTACATTTTCAGTTATTGTTTCAGATTCTTGTGGCTCCGATACACTCGACGTGACGCTCATTGTCGATACACCAAGTATCACCTTGCCAAATGACACCACCATCTGCATCGGTGAAAGCGTGTCTATTACCGCCACCGCCACGGGCAACATTAATTGGTCTCCGGGTAATTTTCTCAATACCACTACCGGCCCAACCGTCATTTCAACACCGCAAAACAATATCACCTATACCGCTACGCTTACATCAGGTATTGGTTGTACTGCTCAAGATTCAATGTCCATTTCTGTTTTCAATAATCCACCTGTTCCACAGTTAATTGATAGCGTAGCGCTCTGCTATGGCGCCTCTATGCCCTTGACAGCCTCCGGCGGGACAACCTTCTTTTGGTATCCCAACAACAATATCATTGGCACTAACAACGCAACGGTTCAAATTAATCCGTTGGTTCCGCAATATTATTATGTAGACGTCACCAACAGTTGCGGTACCGAAACCGACTCCGTTTGGGTTTCTATCCTCACCGCTCAAATTTGGGCAGGCAACGACACCATCGTTTGTCCCGGACAGGCTGCAAGTCTTTGGGCAAGTGGCGCACTCTATTATGAATGGAGTCCGAGCGCGAATGGATCGAGTGCAAACGGTGCACAAGTGAGCGTTATTCCACCTTACAACACGACCTACATGGTCATTGGCACAGATGCACAAGGTTGTCAAGATTCGGCTTATGTTCAAGTCAATTTATTTCAACCGGCCTTCGTGAGCGCCGGTCCCGATATTTACGCCGTTCAAGGCGATGATATTCAACTCACCGCCGACCCATCAGGCCCTGGCACATTTTTGTGGTCACCTCCTGACGAAGTTTCTTGCCCGAGCTGCCAGTCTACTACTGTAAACCCTTATCAAAACGCGATCTATTCCGTATTTTTTACGGATCAAAATGGCTGTACCGCTCAAAGTCAAGTCCATATCTTTTTTGATCCTTTCTTTTACGTACCGAATACATTTACACCCGACGGCGATATGTTTAACCAATATTTCCGCGTGATCGGGGGCAATTACCTCGAAGTAGAAGTCAGTATATACAACCGTTGGGGTGAACTCATTTACGAATTCACAGACCTCAAAGACTACTGGGACGGCACCTACAACTTCCGTCCTTGTCAAGACGGCACCTATACCTGGAAAATCAAATACACCGATTACCAAAATAGAAAGGAAATACTGACTGGGCACGTCAACTTGCTGCGCTAAAGCAGAATTGCCGTAACTTTGAAACATGTCTGTTCAAATTCAAGCGTTTTCCTTCAATGCCTTTCAAGAAAATACCTTTGTTGTCTCTGATGGCCATGATGCTGTTATAGTTGATCCGGGTTGCTACACAAGAGCAGAAGAAGCTGAACTTTTTGCCTACATCCATGGAAATGATTTAGAAGTCAAGGCCATTCTCTTCACACATGCACACATCGACCACATCTTAGGTGCCTCTTTCTGCATTCATCAATTTCAAATACCAGCCTATCTTCATGCTGCAGACCATCCTACCTGGGAATCTGTAAAAAGCTATGCACATGTCTATGGGTTTGAAAATTACAAAGAGGTAGCCATTCCCGAGTTTACACTTGAAGACCAACAAATCCTAGAATTCGGGGACTTGACATTCAAGGTTTTTCATACGCCTGGGCACGCACCAGGTCATGTTGTGTTCTATCACGACAGTGGTTTTGTAATCAATGGCGATGTTTTGTTCAGAGGTAGCTTTGGCCGCGTAGATTTACCAGGAGGCGATCTTCGCACACTTCAAAATAGCATACACGACGTGCTCTTCCAATTTCCCGAAGATACAGTCGTTTATTGTGGACATGGCCCTGCTACTACCATCAAAGTAGAAAAATCAAGCAATTATATATTGCAATTTTAAGATGCGCATCGGAATCAATACCAGATCTTTATTGGGCCAAAAAATGGAGGGCTTTGGCAATTACACGTTAGAGCTGGTTCAACGCCTCACAGCTGCGCATCCAGAACACACCTTCATCCTCTACTTTGACCGACCCGTTGACCCACAATTCAGTTTCGGGTCAAATGTCATTTGCAAATCTGTATTTCCTCCGACAAGACACCCTTTTTTATACATCATTTGGTTTCAATGGACACTCAAACGCGCCATTCAACAAGATCAACTCGATGTATTTTGGTCGCCTGACGGCATGTTGCCATTAGGCCTGAAAGTGCCGACTTTAGCCACGATCCACGACCTCAATTTTGAACATTTTCCGCAAGATCTCCCTAAATGGGTAGCTTGGTATTACAAAAAATACTACCCGTGCTTCGCAAAAGCTGCCGATAAAATTGTTGCCGTTTCAAATACAACCAAACAAGACATTATCTCAAGTTATCAAATTCCATCAGAAAAAATAAGGGTCGTATACAATGGGGTCAATGCCCATTACAAACCTATTTCCTTACAAGAAAAAGAAAATATTCAGCAGCAAATAGGCGTCAATAAGCCCTACTTTCTATTCGTGGGTTCTTTACATCCCAGAAAAAATATCAATCGCTTGATCGCAGCATTTCAAGAATTCACGAAGTCAGACAGCTCCACAGATCTCGTCATAGTAGGCGCAGCAATGTGGAAAAACACAGTCATCAAAATCGATCCCGAAATTGCCAATCGCATTCACTTCTTGGGGCATCTCGAAACGAGTGCTCTTGCTCAAATCATGGGTGCAGCTACCGCTTTTGTTTATGTTCCCTATTTTGAGGGCTTTGGAATGCCACTCGCCGAGGCCATGGCAAGTCACACACCTATCCTTGCTGGCGACCAAAGTTGTTTGCCTGAAATTGCAGCAAATGCCGCGTTATTTGTTGACCCTTTCGATGTAGATTCGATTGCCAACGGCATGAAAAAAATGAAAAATGACGTAGCTTTGCAAACCCAATTAGTCGAGAATGGCAAGCAACGCATTTTGCACTTCAATTGGGATCTCGCTGCTCAGCAGGTTTGGGAAGAAATACAACAACTGGTCTCGTAGTTCAACGGATAGAATAAGCGTTTCCTAAACGTTTGATCCAGGTTCGATTCCTGGCGAGACCACATTTTATTTTTGGAGAAGCGTTACCAATAGCTTATCTATACGCGGGCCATCTTTGTCAAGCACCTCAAATTGTAATTCGCCAATGACTAAGGTATCACCCACTTCAGGAATTTCATTCTTTTTTGAAATAAATAAACCAGCCACCGTTGCAAAAGAATTTTGGTCATCTGTTAATAAAATATCAAAATACTTTTCAAAATCAAAAATGGAATACTGCCCATCGACAAACCAAGAGTCGTCGGTGCGCTGTTCTATTTTGTATTCATCTTGGTAATGTTCCGTGGCCTGACCTACCAAGGCATCGAGCATGTCATCCATGGTAATGATCCCTTGAACAGATCCGTATTCATTCACGACAATTCCATAATGATTGCCTTCGTTTTTAAAAGACTCCAATACTTGATAAGCACTGGTATTTTCATTGAAATAAATGGGTTCTTTGATCAAATTCCCGACCTTGAAATCTTGTTCAGTTTGCCCACCAAATAAATCTTTCAAGAGAATGATGCCCGTGATGTCATCGAGGTCATTACTCGAAGACACAGGGTAAGCGGAGTGCTTTTCTTCATTGATTTTCTGACAGATTTCTTGCCAGGAATCATCCTCTCTAAAAAACACCACTTCACTGCGGTGCGTGTAGAGCGAATTAACTTTTCGGTCTCCTAATTCAAACACCCGCTCCACAATAGAATGTTCTATATCTTGGATTTCTCCACCTTGAGCACTTTCCTTTAAAATGGATTTAATTTCTTCTTCTGAAACGGCTTGATCAGTGGTGTCGTTCAAACCTAGGATGCGCACAAATAAATTGTTTGTCGCTGTCAGCATCCAGACAAATGGGCCGGTAAGTAGGGCCAAAAATTGCATGGGAGCTGCCATAAAAGTGATGATCTTTTCTGGGTAAGCCATACCAATGCGCTTTGGAACGAGCTCACCCAAAACAATGGAGAAATAGGTGATGAGCACGACAATGATTCCTGTGGCGAGTTCTTCACTATATGGTTTTAAACTTTGAAATTTTTCAAGTATTGAAATGAAATCATTGGTGAGGTTTTCTCCTGAATAAACACCGAGTAAAATGCCAATTAAAGTGATTCCGATTTGAACCGTTGAAAGGAAGCGCGTTGGTTTTTCTGAAAGTTCCAGTGCCTTACGTGCTTTTTTGTTGCCTCTTTTACTGGCCTTTTCGAGTTTAAAGCGCTTTGAACTCACCAATGCCATTTCTGACATTGAGAAAACACCATTGATCAGGACCAATAAAACGATGATGAATAATTCCATTGAACGAAATTACACAATATAAAGGAGCTGAGCTGTGAAGTTGGTCGGATGTTACAAATCTAACTTATAAACATCGCTCAAGGTCTCGTTGTCTTTGAGTGTAACTTGTAAATCTCTGATCATGCCATCGTGGATGTCATAGACCCAGCCGTGTACGTGAAGGTCTTGGCCTCGTTCCCAAGCACCTTGTACGATAGATGTTTTACCTAAGTCAAGGACTTGTTCAAAAACATTTAATTCGACAAATCGATCAAAACGATCGCTCTCCTTTTCTATGGCGTCGAGTTCCGAACGATGCAAGCGATATACATCTTTGATATGCCTGATCCAGTTATCGATCAAGCCGATGTGTTTATTGGTCATGGCTGCCTGTACGCCACCGCAACCGTAGTGCCCGCAGACAATGATGTGCTTCACTTGCAAGACATTCACTGCATAATCAAGTACCGATAGCATATTCATGTCTGAGTGGACAACCATATTGGCAATATTGCGATGCACAAACACTTCGCCAGGCTCAGCACCGATAATTTCATTTGCCGGCACTCGGCTATCTGCGCAGCCAATCCATAGTACGGGTGGTTTCTGACCCACAGATAATTTCTTGAAATAATCGGGGTCTTTTTGGAGTTTACCTTGAACCCATTTCTTGTTGTTCTCTAGTAACTGATTGTAAAATTTTTCCATTATAAATTGATAAATGTGATGGGTTGACGACCTTCTTGTTCTGCATTGAACTTAAATTCTTTCAATGACTCAAGTACATCGAGATCAATGCTTTTGGTTCTACTTGCATCGATGGTGATACTTTTATGTTTGTTTTCTTGAAGCACTTTTAAAATGCCTCCTTTATTAAGAAAAGTTACCTCCTCTGAGAGTATCATTTTGAGTGTCTCAGCTGATTCTTCTTTGGTAAAATGATTTTGAAAATTTCGTTTGAGGATATAAAAAATAGCGACTAAAATTCCGATACCTATTCCCTTTAACAAATCTGTCAGTAGCACCGCAATAATAGTCACCACAAAAGGTATAAACTGAGATAAGCCCTTTTGATACATCTCTACAAAAAGTGACCATTTGGCTAATTTGTAGCCTACTAAAACCAACACAGCTGCTAATACTGCTAAAGGAATCATGTTAAGTAAGCTACTCATAAACAGGACTGAAATGAACAATAATAAGCCATGAATGATGGCTGCAAGTTTTGATTGACCTCCAGCGGCTATATTTGCCGAACTCCTGACAATAACTTGGGTAACGGGCAGGCCACCAATTAGCCCACTGAGTAAATTGCCGAGTCCTTGGGCTTTCAATTCGCGGTGTGGATTGGTTTTGTGCTTTAATGGATCGAGTTTGTCTGTGGCTTCTAAGCTTAATAAGGTTTCAAGACTGCCCACCATTGCTAAGGTCATTGCGATAACCCAAACTTTTGAATTTCCAAGTTGCTGCCAATCAGGGAAGTGAAAAATAGACTTGATTTGCGGCCAAGAAGACAAATTAGGCACCTCTACCATATGTTTGCCGCTTACCTGTAGGGTTCCGAGAAATACTTGATTGACCAAAATACCCGCCACCACAACGACAAGTGCACCAGGTATATACGGTGCCCAGCTTTTAGACTTGAGCCATTTGGCATCAAAAAGAAGCATGATCAGTAGCGCACTCATTCCCAATATAACTGCCCCAGGTTCAAATGCGTTCAGGGCATAGAATAATTCCGAAAAAGTATTGTGCCCATCAAATTGCCAAAAAGACTCATCTCCAAAATAGTCTTTGTCATAGCCCAATAAGTGCGGAATTTCTTTTAAAATGAGCGTGATACCTATTGCTGCCAACATCCCTTTAATGACGGCTGTGGGCACGTAGTTTGCCAACAAACCAAAACCGACAAATGCCAAGATGAATTGAATAACGCCAGCAAGCACAACAGCTAGTAAAAACGCCTCAAATGAACCGAGATCATTAAGCGCTGCCAAAACAATAGTAATCAGGCCTGCTGCTGGTCCTGAAACTCCAAGACGTGAACCCGAAAAAATGGCGACAACAACTCCGCCAATGACACCGGCTATAATGCCCGACATCACATTAGGCAAGCCCTCTTGACCTCCAATATTGGTGGAAGCCAAGCCAACTCCTAGACAAAGGGGCAAAGCCACTAAAAATACAACTAAACCGGCAGGAAGATCTTGCTTCCAAAACTTAAAAAATGTGAACATGTGATGAGTTTAATGAATGAATGAAGTTTCAGTCATTATGCACAAGGTGGCCGAAAGGATTCGTTTTTGAACCCAATGTAAAGCGCGGCATTATAAAATGAGTAGGCCTTCTTAGAAGAATTTAAGTAAGCCTGACGACTAATAGCTACCGGGGCATTAAAGTCAAGGACTTCATCTAAAAAATTGAACTCAAAGGTGTCATCGGATGATTGATTTTCTTGATTTTCCTCTAAAATTAAGGTTTGCTGATCAGCAGCAAAGACTGGTAAAACAGCCGTACCAATGGCCTTCATCACGAAGAGCTGAACAAGGAATAAAAACAAAAACTGACCCAACTTTGCCATATGACAAATATAAGGAAAGTTTATATGCTATTGTGTTTAAGAAATATTAGATGACTTTTAAATCTTTGCCTACTTTGATAAAGGCTGCGATTGCTTTGTCGAGGTCTGCGTGGGTGTGTGCCGCGGAAATTTGGGTGCGGATGCGGGCTTGGCCTTTGGCAACTACCGGATAAAAGAACCCTATTGCATAAACGCCTTCATCTAGCAAGCGATTGGCAAATTCTTGAGAAAGCGCTGCATCATAAAGCATGATCGGAACTATTGGCGAGCCACCTGGTTTGATATCAAAACCAGCTGCCACAATTCTTTCTTTGAAATAGGCGGTATTCGCCTCGAGACGGTCTCTTAATTCAGTCGTGGCGCTCAATAAATCAATAACTTTGATAGAAGCACCAACTATAGCAGGCGAAAGTGAATTAGAAAACAAATAAGGACGCGAGCGCTGGCGCAGCATTTCGATCACTTCTTTCTTGCCGGTAGTGTAACCTCCCATAGCGCCGCCCAAGGCCTTTCCTAGGGTGCCCGTAACAATATCTACTTTACCCATCACGCCAAAATGCTCGGGAACTCCGCGGCCCGTTTTACCAATAAACCCCGCTGAGTGACATTCATCGGTCATGACCATTGCATCATATTTTTCTGCCAATGCACAAATTTCATCCATTTTGGCGAGGTCACCATCCATAGAAAACACACCATCTGTAACAATAATGCGGTGTCTTTGCGCTTGTGCGGCCTGAAGTTGGGCCTCGAGATCGGCCATATCAGAATGTTTATAGCGGTAACGAGCTGCTTTGCACAAACGGATGCCGTCTATAATTGAAGCGTGGTTGAGTTCATCTGAAATAATGGCATCTTCTTCAGTAAACAATGGTTCAAAAACTCCACCATTTGCATCAAAAGCTGCGGCATATAAAATAGTGTCTTCTGTTCCGTAGAACTCGGCAATTTTTCGCTCTAAGGTTTTGTGGATATCTTGCGTACCACATATGAATCGGACTGATGACATGCCGTAGCCGTGCGTATCTAGGGCATCTTTTGCTGCTTGAACAACTTCTGGATGAGAAGAAAGCCCTAGGTAATTGTTCGCACACATGATCACGACATCTTCGCCGGTGCTCACTTTTACATTGGCACCTTGCGGTGTGGTAATGATTCTCTCTTTTTTGAGCAAGCCATTCTGCTCAATTTGAGTAAGTTCGTTAGCTAAAAAATTTTGGATCTTTCCGTACATCAGGCTTTAATTTTTTTTGATATCAGTTGAAATAAGAGTTTGGCTTCTTTCTCGTTGAGTTTTCTGCCAAAGCGCACTTTTTGGTGAAAATAATCAAACTCAAAACGCTCGCCGCCGTTTATCCAGGGTGAACTCTCCCAAATAGACTGAAAACTACCTTCTTTTGGGATATCGTATTTAAAGTTTTTCATGTTCTCAAAGTAATATGGAACCGATTTGCCAAAATGCAAAAATGATTTTTTCAAGTAAAAGGCTTCATTGCTAATCTTGATATATTCTTGACCTCTGATATTCCAAAAGAAGCTCATCGTGACGCGCCAGGCATAATATAACCAAAAAACCAAGAAAATCCAGAGAATCAGTTTCTCCTGCTCTTTGAGCTTCATGACGTTCAAGGCCCAAATAACAGTTCCGCCTATAGCGTACCACATACCTAACCAAGCGCCCATAATAGCAGAAATCCAGACATTTTTAGACGGATCAATAACGATTGTGGTTTTGTCTTTTTGATCACTAAAGCTGATGCGGTTACCTATCCATTTCACATTACAAAAATAAACGAAAAAAGCCCCGCTTTTCAGCGAGGCTTTCATAATTTATAGAATCTTAGAAATGCCAGAGGTTGTGTTCCCAATCTCTGATTTTTTCTTTCGCTTTTTCTGCTTCGTACAAGGCATCTACACCGAATTTGTACTCTTCAATTTCGCGATTGAATTTGTCAGAGACGCGGTAGATCGTAGAAGAAAACTTGCGCTTCCAAAAAAGATCGTCGAAAGACATCCATTGTGCATCGTTTTTATCATTGTAAACATAATAGTTGACAATCACGTTGCGCAATTCATCAAAATAGAGCCAGAACATTTCATGCTCCTCTACGGCCTCAGTGTATTCAACAAACTCGTTCTCAGCAGCGCTGAACAAATAAGCTTTACCGGTTTCATCGTATACTAACAATTCTCCGCGCTCCACTGGACCTGACGCTTCTTCTTCAGCAACAGGACGTGTGTAGCGCGCTACAGGAGCAATTGCGATGATGCGCTTGTCCAAAATAGAACGCTCTTTGTCAAAGTACCAATCTTCCTTGATGTGGTAGGCTACGATGTTACTTGAAGGAACAAAACGCTTGATGGCATCGCGACGCACAGGGCTGTTTACAGTAGCCATGTTCCACCATTTGTTGAAAGACTCGAGGTCAATTGCCATTAGTTCTTCGTAATCGGAGTCTGAACGCAATGAGTCTAGGTATTCTTGAAGCGTTTGGGATGTTTTAATGACATCCATGGTATCTTCTGAATTTGGACGATAAATTCTGAGTTTAGGGCCGAGACCTCCAGAGGCTACAATACCATTGATCGCAGACTCATAACTTTTGACTTCAAAATAGTCGTTTTGTCCTTGACGCACGATAGGGTACTTGAAAGAATGGCCGTCTTCGGCTGTTGGATAAAGCTCAGAAGCCACACGGTAGACGGTCAAGTCTCCGAGCATGATGTGACGCAAGATGATTGTCCATAAGGACCATCTTGTTTGATCTTTATTCCAGGTCGGGTCATCGATTTCGCTGGCATTTGTCGGTTTAAAAGATGAACCAACACCGTCGTTTTCGAAAGAATCGTAAGGCAAGAAGATGTCGTGGTTTAAGAGTTCACGGGCATCGATGCGTGAGAACACGCGCTTTTGCCAAGTAACGTCATTTGCACGAACATACTCGTATTCTACCTTAGCTCTTACCGGAACCTCGTCTTGAATGGCTACACCATCAACAACTCCCCCAGGCAATGTATTATAAGGTCCGCGTTGGGGACGGTCTTGTGCACTTGCAAAAATTGCAACTGAACAAGTTAAAACAAACAATACATTTTTCATATGCGTTAAGTTTTAATTTATTTCCAATTAAGGAACAACTTTGAGAACCCCAGAAGCTACTTCTACTGGACCTCCATTTCGTTTGTAAGTGACATCAACAGCTACACGCTTGCCCGCCTTGATTTTGGCGATTGCTGCAGCTGGTATGCGGTCACCACTGAACGGAACTTCGTCGTTACCCATTACAACTGAACCACCGATTACCGTAAAGCTCACACCTGTAAAAGGACTATCAGCACCCAAAGATACGACAGCCTTGAAACCTGTTGTTTTGGAGATGGTTGTACCTTGCAACTGTGCTTTTGGGAAAGGTTTTACTTTGTATTTAAATTTCCCGAAAGATTTTGACTTACCATCTTTATCTTTACCGTTCAAGCCGATAGTTACATATTTTGTGGCGCCGGTAACAGTTACATAGTACCCATCGTACTTGTTGCCATCGGCGTCTGTCCAAGAAGCTTTGGTTGCCGAACCGCCATCTACAGTGATAGACGAACTTACAGCACCCGCTACAACTGGTACAACTTTGTTATTCCAGCCCTTGTAAAGAACGCTCATTTCTGGAAGAGAAATTGATCCTTGCGCTTTCACAACTGCGACTTTCCATTCCCAATCTCTTTTATAAGGAACTCCTGATTTGTTGACAATAGTCACGGTACCTTTGACGTTCATGTCGGTCATGCCGGCTTTCATCTTAATCCGACCGATACCATCTTTGATTTCAACATTCCCAGTGCTTGATGTGACAACAGGGTTTTTATCGGAGTCGTAGGCAGCCATAGTTACCAAAAGCTCGACTTCTTCGCCTGCAGTAGCTACACCAGGGCCACTCACCAACTGTTGAATTTTGTTGAAAGAGAATTCTCCGGTAGTTACTTTTGATTTAAGCAAGTTCACTGCTTTGGCACGAGCCGACAAAATTTCGTTTTGTAACGAACTCAAAGAGGCAAGGGCACCAACCAAAGGAGCGTGATCAAAGGTACGCCCCAACCAGTGAATATTTTTTGCTTCGTGGTGGTCAGCGTATTCAAGTTTGGTCAACTCCTGATAAATAGAAAGCAACGCTTCTGTGTCCTCAGGATTCACCTTGTTGCCTGGCGCTTTGAACATTTTGGTGATTTGCTTTTCTAAATCTTGGAAATCTTTGTAAGCATTGATTTCTTTGACTTTAAGCTTCCAATTGTTCTTCTCGCCTTCGCGATAATTACCTGCAATTTCTACAATTGAGGTACGCAAGCCCTTGTACAACTCCCATAATTTTTTCCCTTTTTTGGTAGGGTCGATTTTTGAAATTTCAGAACCTATAATTTCGTGCATCGGCACATCGAAGTTTTCCTTTTGCTGTATCGCTTGAAGATATAAGCGAGCCGGAAGTAATGGTGATTTTGGATCGTATTTCTTCCAAAGAATGCTCTCTTTGTCATTTGGTTTTTCTGTCTTGACTTTTTCAGGGCCCTCGACAATACCAATCATTTCAATTTTAAGATCATCGACATACTTGATGAATTCACCAACATTCTTGTCGATTTTTTCAATCATGCCGAGGTACTTTTTGATTTTTTTGGCTTTCGCACGACCAGCTTCGTCTTTGGTTACGCTAGAAAGCTCTTCAATCAAAGCACCTTTTGCGGTCTCACCACGTTCATATTGTGTAATACTTCCTCGTTGAATATTGTCTTCGATCGCCACGAAAGCATCGAGAATTTGCTTAGACACGTTCAACGCAAGAAGTGCAGTCAATACCAAGTACATGAGACCGATCATCTTCTGTCTTGGGGTTTCCTTACCACCTGCCATTTTCTTTAATTTTTAATTTGTTACTACTAAATAAATATTTAAAGAAAGGGATTAACCTCTCATCGCACGCAACATGTTACCATAAACGTTGTTCAAATCAGTAAGATTTTGAGACAACATGGCCATGTTTTCACGGTAAGAAGCCGTATCTTTAGAAGAAGCAGCAAGATCTGCCATAATCGCTTTGATATTGTCTTGAAGGCTGTTCATTTGTTGCATGCTTTCAAGGTAGTCTTGAGAAGACTTGAGTTGAAGCTCATAAACGTTGTTAAGTGCACCTAAGTTTTGACCTAATTTCTGCATTTCAGAACCGAAGTTACCTTGGCCTTCACCAGCAATACCAGCAATAGCGTTTGCTGATGCTGCATATTGTTCTGTAAGTTTACTTAAACCTTCAGATGCAGTTTCCAAACTTTTAACATAAGAATCTGTCGCGCCAGCTGCAGTGGAGATGGCACCAAGTGATTTTGCGTTGTCTGCTAAGTTAGACATACCGTCTTTCAATTTAGCTAACAATGCCTGATCGATTCCAGCCTTGTCTAATTCTTTTGCCAAGTGATCAGCAGCACCGCCACCCATTCCACCTTTTTTCAAGAGCGGTAATAAGCGGTTTTCGTCGTTGTTTTCCTCGACACCCAATTCAGGGAATACGCGTGTCCAGTCAACTTCTTCGTGAAGTGGTTCCATTGCAATAAAGGCAAAGATCAAAGATTCTGTAATCAAACCGACGATCAACATTTGGTCAGCACCTGGCCAGTGCATGATTTTAAATAGTGCACCAAGAATTACCACAGAGGCACCGTATCCGGTTACATACTTTGTAATTAATTTGTACTTGCGTGAAGCAAAAAATCCACCATTACCACTCATAGTTTTTGTTTTTAAGAATTAAGAAATTAATTGATTTTAGTTTATAGTTTAGTTTAGGATAATATCTGTTTGAATTTCTTCGCCATTTTCTTGTTCGATATCCTTACCTCCACGACCTAAGTGTGTCATGGTGTTACGGAAACCGATGTAACTTTTGGCTGTATCTTGATATTCATAGGTGCGTGTAGCATTCAAGAGGTAGTAACCTACGTCTTTCCATGAACCTCCGCGCAAAACTTTGCGTTTTCTAACTGGTGCTTCACCATCTTTTGCATCGTATTCGAAGTCTTGGGCCATATCGTGAGCAAACTCGTAGGTCGATTCGTCGTAGGCCGTTGAACACCATTCGGCGACATTACCAGCCATACAATACAAGCCAAAGCCGTTAGGGTTGTATGAATATACTTTTACAGTGTAGAAACCTCCGTCTTCGAAGTAGCGACCACGCATCGGCTTAAAGTTGGCCAAGAAACATCCGCTAGCGTTTCTGATATATGGACCACCCCATGGGTAATGCATGTTGTCGAGGTCTCCTCGAGCGCCACGCTCCCATTCAGATTCTGTTGGCAAACGGAAATCGTTCACAAAGAGGTCACCGTTTGATTGCAACCAAGAGTGGAAAATTTGCGTGCGCCATACGGAGAATGCTTTAGCCTGAGACCATGTTACACCAACAACAGGATAGTTGTCATAGGCCGTGTTCCAGAAATAATTCTGTGTCATGGCTGATTTATTGGCATAAGTAAAGTCACGTACCCAACATAATGTATCCGGATAGATGTTGATGCGCTCTTTGATGATGAAGCGCGAACGATCTGAATGGCCACGAATGGCATTGTGTGATCCCTTGCTGTTAGTGAAACCTAAATCTAGATCTTGACCCGGATTTTGAAGAATAGTTCCTCTTAAAGCGTTGGTATCGTTGAGCTTACTAAATTCTGACCATTGCTCAGTGTAGGCTGTGGTATCAACCCAAACTTTGTTGGTATTTTGATCCATGGTCATGAGCGCTGAACGGTGTAAGTCATTTGACTTGTAGTCTTTGCCTAGCGGCTCGCGACGCGAACGCTGATAAAGCGTGTTACTCGCTTCTTTGTCAAGGCTGTCATAGGCGAAAGTTTTGCGCGCATCTATAGATTTGGTAACGATTTTACCACGACGGGCAGCTTCTTTGTAGTCGATCCAGTAGTAATCAAAGTACAGCAAACGCGTATCGATTTCACGACGGTTGTAAAAACGCTCTGCCTCGCTCAAGTACATGTCTGAAAGCATAAAAGCAACTTCAGGATCTTCGTAGTCTACTGGCTCTAACCAGTTGAGGGTAAAGTATTTGCGATTTTCTACGCGGCCACCTTGGTTGTATTTTGTTTTGGTTGAAGCTCCTTTAGCACTTGTTTTGTCTGGAGCATTTTTCTTAGCTGCTCCGCTGTACATTTGGAAAATACCGCGAAGATCGTCGTCGGACATCACAACATCGAATTTTTCATCCGGACCACCTGTGATGCCGAATTTCTTTTGATCGTATTGGAAACCGTTAACGAGCTTTTTACCTTTTCCTTTCGATTTGTCGTAGTTACCCAACATCGTCATGATCGTTTTGTCGACTTCTGCGTTGTTGGTAGAATCCATAAATAATTGGAATGGGGTGTTGCCTCCTTGTAAGTCGGATCCCATTGCCATAAGGGTTCTATATGGTTCTTTAAAGAAATTGTCAGGGATATTGACCCAGCGCTCTGCTTCTTCGTCGTAGCTACGACGATAGAGTTTTTCGCGAGCGATGGAATCGCGCACCCAGTGCACAAACTGGCGGTATTCGTTGTTGGAAATTTCGGTTGCGTCCATGTAGAAGGCAGGTACCGATACAGTACGCTTGCGCGCTGTATGGAAGCCCATGATGTCTTCATCGTCTTCACCAGCCTGATAAGCACCTGATGGCACGTAAACCATGCCAAGTGGAACTTTACCAGGGCCGAGGACGTCTGGATACCAGGTGTCTCTACCACTCACACCTACTAAATTCCCTTCGATGTCGCTACAAGCGTACATGAAGCTAAGAACAAAGAGAAAACTTAAATACTTTTTCATTCGTTTGTTTTTGGTTCTGACCTACTCCCAAGTAACTTGCTACAGGTTTAATTTCGGGTATAACGTAAGAACAATATAAATGGTTACAATTTTTCCTCTTATAACCAACGAGGGTGTCTTGCTTTCGTTTTTGGAGGCGGCGGCAAGAAGTAACAGTATTTAACCATCATTTCGTGTGAGCCACGAGAAATGCTGGCTAATTTATTGATGTTGATATCGTAAGAATATCCAAAGTTGAAGTTAGGAATTGGAGAATAACCCAACATTAGAGCCACCGCATCGGAAGTTCTGAAGGTAAGACCGCCATAGGCTGGGTTACCACCTAATTCAGTCATGTAGCGCGCGTTGAAATCAACAGAGAATTTGATGAGATCTGTGCGAACGAGCATTTGTGCGTCGATGTTGTTGCCTGTACCAAATGCATCTTTGAAAATATAACCACCCATTAAATAATAGTGGCGAGCAGTTTGAAAAGAAAGAGCAATATTGGTTGGGTCAGCAGCTAAATCTGACTCAGATAAGTGTGTTGTAGAAAAACCAGCATAGTAATTTTTAGCTTGGAAATACAAACCGAAGTTCGCATCAAATGAAGTTGCTGCAAAACCAGTTGGCAAAGATGGGTCGTTTAATGTTGTTGGCGGAACCCAAGTTGGATCCATGCCGTAGTTCATGATGCCGAGCCCTACTCCTACACCCAATACGCCAGTACGGCCAATTTGAATCGGGTAAGAATAATTGAGGAGCACGGTGTTTTGACGAGAGAAGCCAATTGCGTCGTGATAAAAGTTGATGCCGACTCCGCCCGGGAAAAATCTAGAAAGATTGGACTCTACATTGAGAACCGCCGAATTTGGCGCACCGTTTACTTTATCCCACTGGTTGCGGTAAATGGAGGTTGCACAAATTCCATTGTACATGTCGATACCTGTTTTACCAGGGTTGATGCTCATTTTGTCAAACATGAAGTGTGTGACAAGCTTATCTTGTTGTGCGTAGGAGGTAAACAACAAAACAGAAAAAGCAGCAGTTAATAGTCTGTTATTCAATAGCATAAGCTTAGTTTAGCATGTGTAAAACGGTCGGATTTTCATAGAATTCGACAATTTCAAGTTGCTAAAGTAAAGAATTCTAATGGAAAATAAAAGGCTTTTTAATAAAAAGCTTAGCCTAATTTTTGATAGGTCTTCCACCATAAATCAGGGAGCTCGTTATTCATCGCGTTGTCGTAGTCTGCCTTATTACAAGGAATCATGTGATGGCGCTCATAACGCGCGCCTTCTTGAGGAGGATAAGGCACTTCCATCCACCAGCGTGCCGACTTGTTACTTTTATAAAATACGAGCTCTCTGGCGACATCATCCATAAAAACAGTGAATCTTGTGTAATCTGCTTTGCTACCGAAAGGAAAATCACCTACCCGGGCAAAGTAGCCTTGGAGAAAATACCAGATGGCTTCAGCCAATAAACCGCAGCCTAAAGGTCGTAGCGCTCTTTCACTAAAAAACCCAATGCTGGTGACTTTATCGGCAATACCGGCGTATTTAGTGATCTGGCATAATTGTGCAGCCGTAAATCCATTTGGAGACCCTTCGAGGCTTCCGAGTTCTGTTGCCTTGATCGCTTGAAGATCTACGCTGATGATATCTGCATTGCGCAAATGAGGTTCGGCTATTCGAAAATCTTGATTGAACTCTCCGAGGCGAGAGACATCAAAGAATAACTTCTCAAATAATTCGAGTTCAGGAGCAGCGACATATGGTTGTTGCAAACCCACAACAGAGTGGTTAAATAGGTAGCAAGGTCGCTTTAAAAGCATATGACTTACATAATTCTTTGAATTGATGGCTTGGTCGGCACTGCCGATATCAATGCTTCGGTCTACGGCGCAACTGTTGACGAGCTGTTCGAGTTTTTCATAACCCTGATACAATGCCATAGTGAGGTCTTGACTGCCGCCAATAACGATTGGAATGATGTTGTTTTTGACCAGCTCACTGACCACATTAGAAAGTGCGTAGTAGGTATCTTCGATTGTTGCTCCGGGCTCTATTGTTCCGAGGTCGTAAATAGGTTTTTTCCAGTGGGCCTCAGCGTGCAGTTGATAGAGTGCCGATCTAAAATCAGTAGACGGTAGTTGCTCGTGAGAAGAACCCCTGTATTCTGGCACGGATAAAATGGCACAACCCGGACCTTTGAGTTCTGGAAAGGCATGTTGGTGAACTTGAATTTGAGCCCCTAATTGGACTTCATCATAAGAACCTTCTACAACGACGGGCTGAAAATAAAAAGAAAGATCAGTCATTGTGCAGAATTTTAGCGATGTCGGGCTTAAAGTAGAGTTCCGATTTGAGGACCTTTCCATCTTCTCTGTAAATGGGCTTGCCATTCACATCGAGCTTGCTCATATTAGATCGCTGAATTTCCTCAAAAACGGCAATAATTTTATCTTGAAGCCCGTGGCGCAAAATGGTGCCGCACAAAATGTATAATTGATCACCTAAAGCATCTGCAATTTCGACGAGATCCCCATTTTGAGCAGCTTCTAAATATTCTTCGTTCTCTTCTTTCATGAGATCAAAACGCAGTTGGATATCAGCGGCAGTGAGCGCTGCTGTGGGAGTACTGTTGTTTTGTATGCCAAAAGCATCGTGAAACTGAGCCACTGCTCCTATAATTTCTTTGAATTCCATATGTTAATACTTCAAAAGTTTAGAAATGGCCTCTGCAACCTTTTGAGCGTTGGGCAGCATGGCTGCCTCTAAAGTTGAGTTGAGAGGAATAGCGGGGGCGTCTACGGATCCTACAATTTGAATTGGAGCATCCAAATAAGAGAAGCAAGCTTGTTGTAGCCTTCCGGCAATACCAAGGGTGAAAGAATTTTCAATTGATTCTTCCGTAACAAGCAGTATTTTACCATGACGCTCACAAAGAGACTCCATCGCTTTGATGTCGAGTGGATTAATCGTACGAAGATCAAGGATTTCAACTTGGCCTTCAAATTGAGAAGCCGCCTCTGTGCTCCAGTATACTCCCCGACCATAAGTAATGATGCCAATTGACGTACCATTTTGGATGAAAGCTTGATCGGCCTCTTGAACAGTTCTCGCTTTTCCAATCGGAACGGCGTAATCTTCACTAGGCTCGATACTCATGGCCCCTTCTGTGCCAGGAATTTTAGACCAATAAAGGCCTTTGTGTTCGAGGATCACAACTGGATTTGGATCGTAAAAAGCTGCTTTCAGTAAGCCTTTGAGGTCAGCACCGGTAGATGGGTAGACAACTTTGATTCCACGGATATTGGCCAGCACGGATTCTACACTCGAGGAGTGATAAGGCCCTCCAGAACCATAGGCGCCAATCGGGACGCGGATCACGCAGCTCACTGGCCATTTGCCATTGGAGAGGTAATTCGAACGAGAAACTTCAGTGAAAAGTTGATTGAGGCCTGGCCAGATGTAGTCGGCGAACTGCACTTCAACAATTGGCTTTAAACCAACTGCAGACATCCCGACCGTTGAGCCAATAATATAAGCTTCTTGAATAGGTGTATTGAATACGCGCTCATCGCCAAAGGTTTGGGCAAGCGTAGCGGCCTCTCTGAAAACGCCTCCTAGCCTACCCCCGACATCTTGACCGTAGAGCAATGCTTCAGGATGCGCTTCCATAATTTCGCGCATGGCAAAAAGTGCGGAGTCGACCATGACTGTTTTCTTTTTACCTGAAGGTGCTCGTTCGCCGCGCTCTTCGGAAATTGGGGTTGGCGCGAAAATATGGTCTTGTATCGAATTCGGCTCGGGATCTGGCGCATGGAGCGCTGCGTCATACGCGGCGTCGATTTCTTTTCTGACTCGTGCTTCGAGATTGATGAATTCGGCCAAACGAACATCTTGTTGCTCGAGCGCTGCGCGCAATTTGGGATAGGGGTCAGCTTTGGCAGCTTCTTCGAGGTCGTCGCGGTACCATTCTTTGCGCACGCCAGAGGTGTGATGCCCTAGTAAGGGAACTTTGGCATGAATCAAGAAGGGACGGCGCTCGGCACGAACCGTGGCAATGACTTCTTCTACAGTTTGGTAACAAGACCAGAAGTCGGTGCCGTCGATGGTCCTGACTTCTATGCCATGAAAACCTTTGATGTAATCAGAAATATCTTGGGCACGGGTTTCTTTCGCGTTTGCTGAGATATCCCAGCCGTTGTCTTGAACGAGATAAATAATCGGATACTGCTTGAGCGCAGCCATTTGAAATGCTTCAGATACTTCTCCTTCTGTGCAAGAGGCATCGCCTAAAGAGCAAACTACAACGGGGGCATCTTCAGGTTGCCAGTCGGCTAAACCCGTTTTTTCTTTGTATTGAATGCCCATAGCAACCCCAGTAGTGGGAATAGCTTGCATGCCAGTGGCCGATGATTGGTGAGGTATTTTTGGTAAATCTGGGCGATTCAAGGAAGGATGCGAATAATAGGTTCTGCCTCCTGAAAACGGATCGTCTTTTTTAGCAAAGACCTGTAGCATGAGTTCTTCTGGTTTCATGCCGACACCGAGTAAAATGCTGTCGTCGCGATAGTAAGGAGCAACCCAATCTTGAGCTTTGAGTTGCATGCCTACAGCGAGTTGGATCGCTTCGTGGCCGCGAGAAGTAGCATGCACATATTTGGCTGTTACCTCTTTATTGGATTCGTATTTTTCAGCCATTGTTTTGGCCGTACACATGAGCTCAAATGCACGCCAACTCAGGTCTTTTTGCTTCGATTTAGCCATTTTGTTGATTCAATTCGACAAATATAAGCATTGCGCTTGCATTTCATCCTTGTTTGATTCGAAGAGACTTTGGTATTTTTGTGAAAAAAAAGCAGATGCTCGGACTCAAAATGGCCACAGACCCTCGGTGGGTGCGCATTGTCGAAAAAAACATTGAAGAAATACTCATCGATCACGCTTACTGCGAACAGAAAGCAGCGAGCAACGCCATTTCTATGATCGTTACTTATCCTCAATATCCAGATCTTGTCGAGGCGATGAGCGCGATTTGTAAAGAAGAAATGGAACATTTTGAAATGGTCCATCAAAAATTGCGAGAACGTGGGTTTCAATTGGGTTTTGAACGCAAAGACCCCTATGTCAACGACCTCTCACTTTACCTCAAGCACGGCAAGCGAAACAGTACCCCGGCTGGCGTTTTTGTCAATAAAATGCTTTTCGCAGCGATGATAGAAGCCCGCAGCTGTGAACGCTTTAAGATATTATCCGAAGAAATTGCCGATCAAGATTTGCGCAGCTTTTATCGAGGACTCATGGAAAGCGAAGCAAGGCACTACACCACCTTTTTAGGCTTTGCCCGCAAATATGGCCAAGGTGTTGATGTAGATGCAGCTTGGAAAGATTTTCTTGAATTTGAGGCTCAATTAATGGAAAGTTACGGGCAAAAAGAAACGATGCACGGTTAGGCACATCGTTTCTTTTTTGGTGGTGTATGGAGGCGATTTAAAACGAGAGTAAAATTCCGGCATTTACACCACGCACCTTCGGAGCTGCTCCTTCGTTAAAGACGTCCGATAGGCCATAGGTCATGTACAAACTCCAATCTCCGTAACCAACTGTTGCCATGAGGCTCGCTTGGAAAGGATTGAACTGGAAATCATCTTTGGTTTTGTCTTTGTTCTTTTTGCCATCGGCTTCCCATTTCTGAATTTGGCGTGCATCTATGCGAATGCCGCCAACTACGCCAGCCGAAATATTCCAAGCTTTTGAAGGCTGCTTGCTTGTAGAAATTTGTAAGAGTAATGGCGCCTGAAGATAAGTAGAACTTAAAATATTTTTTGCATAGTTGAGGCCAGTATTGTTGGCGATAAGCGTATCATTCATCACAGTAAAATCATAATCACCTTTGATAGAATAGCGGTTCCAGTTTAAACCCAAACCCGTAACTACTCCGAGGTAATCTTTGAAAATAGGAAAGCGTTTTTCTGCAAAATTCCATTGAAGACCAATACTTTTAGCGGGGTCGAGTGCCAGAAAACCGAGCTCGGCAGTACTGGCTAATTGCTTATTGGCATTCATGAAACCGTTGGCATTGATTCCGAAACCAGACCAAATCGCGTTGCCGTCGCCGGAGGTGCTACAATGATCATCAGTAGCATCCCAATTTTCCATGGTGAGGTCGTCGTCGTTTTCGATAATGACTTTTTCGTCGATGATGATTTTGCGTTCGCCTTTTGGCAACTCGGCTTGTCCATTTTTAAGGTCTTTGCTTTCTAAAATGACAATTTTCATGTTGCCAATTTTGATGTGGGTGGTATCCGAACCATTTTCCGAAGTTTTGAGAATAGTGGTGTCCATGAAAACATCTACACGCGTTACCATTGAGTCATTGATGTAAACCTTTTTCATTTCTTCGGTCAGCATGGAATCCATTTGATCAATGCGGCCGTTGATGACGATGACGGTGGTGTCGTTGCCTTTGATGGTGACAATCTTTTTGATTTCATTCTGTTGGGCAAATACTGCAAAGCCCGAAAGTAAAAAAGCGGTAAGTAATTTAATGTTCATTTTTCTTGTTTTTGACCCTATGACGGGAGTGTATAATTTTTGTTACAAGTTATTTTCTTGATCTGGTTTTTTCTATGGTAATTGGCCCGAGTTGAAAGACCAATTTATCTTGATTTTGAGCTTCCTCTACCTGATAGCGTACGGGTATGCCGACAGACTCGCTGGCGTAGCGTGCCAATGTTTCAAATTTTAAATCTGTGGAAGGCGCTGCGGTACCAAAAAGTTTCTCATTCGTTTTTTGCAAGAGGAACGATTTAATGGTAACTGGTGCTTTATCAAAAGCAGCTCCTCTGTGAATCGCAGGAACGGCTGCAACATCGGATTGATTTTGAATTGGGCCATCCTCGCCATTGCTGCTACTTCCATTAGGTAATTGCGCCATATTGATTTCTTGCGGTACTTCTAACGATGGAATAAGCAGAGGAACAATACAGTCGCGAGGTGGCTCGCCAACGACGTGCGGATGTATTGCAACTTGATCAGAGTGAAACGATTCTACAAGCGGGCTTTTTAATGGTGTTTTTTGTGACTGGGTCGACTTTTTGATTGAAACCACACGTGCTTGCTGTCTTGATTTGGTTTGATTGGAGTTCACATTGGTATTGGCTTGACCCATCATAAATACAGCCAATAAAACAGCAGCTGCGGAACTACCGATTAAAGCGAATGGTTTCCAATTCAAACGGTAAATAGGCGCTGCATGAAAAAGTAATTTGTGATCGGGAAAGACTTGCGCTTTATCGGGGACAAGTTGGGTTAGTTGGACGCTTTTCTTGACCTGAATGTATGCTTGGTTATCCTGGAGGCTCGCTTCTATTTGCCTATCGGCTTTTGTCAGCAATTCTTCCAACTTACCAATGGCTAGTTTTTCATAAGGGTGGCCTTCTTCGCCTTCGTAAATGGTTAAGTTTTCGAGCTCGGCACGAAGTAAATGCTCGTGGTTAAAGGTTGTCTGAGGCGCCACTAAATAGGGGTAGTCCTCGAGGTCTTGGGATAGTTCGGGGTTTTGTAGCAAAAGTGCTTCGAGTTCTAGCTTTTCAGATGAACTCAAGGTACCCTCGTGGTAGGATAGCAATAAATGTGCGATATGTGCTTCGGTATTCTTCATATCAGAACCTCCATTTTTCCTATGTATTGTTTTAAAAAGCGGCGAGCTCGAAAAATATAAACTTTGACTTGATCGACTGAAATATGAGTGAGCTCGGCAATTTCTTGATAGCTGTAGCCCTCGTAATCGCGAAGGGTAAGTACCATGCGCTGGATTTCCGTGAGCTGGGCAACGCCGTCGTCAATGAGCTTTTGAACGTCGTGAGCAACCCCCGCATCTTGAACAGGATCTGGGAGCGAGTTGAGGTGCTGGTGCTGCAACTGCTGACGACGAGCGCGGTCAATTTGTAGGTTGACGATCGTTCGAAAAAGATAGGACTTCACGCGTTGGTAATCGACGGTATCGACCCGAACCCACAATCGCTCAAATGCATCTTGAACGAAGTCTTGGGCTAAATCGGGATCGCCTACATTTTTCAATGCAAAGCGATAAAGCCGATCTGCGAATTCTTTCACACATTCATTGTATTGCTGAACAGTCATAAAACAGCGCTAAGACGATGAACCCATACAAAAGTTACACCAATCTATTCCGATTTAGATTCAGTCTGGTATTTCTGTCGGTATTTGAGGTAGAGCTGTTCTTGGAAATTGCTCGTCGAAACAAACTTTCCATCGACTAAAATGGTCGTTACTTGATTGGTTTTCATATCAAGGGCAGGACCTTTTGACACAAACAAAGTTGCTTTTTTACCGACTTCTAATGTTCCGTAGTCTTTGTCAATGCCCATTATTTGGCAGACACTCAATGAAATGGCTTTCAAAGCCTCTTCTTCCGTAAGACCATAGGCCATTGTTGTTCCGGCCTGAAAAGGCAAATTTCTGGTGTTCATGGCTTGCATGTCTCCATCATTTTGGATGCAAAACGGGATGCCCTGGGCTTTGAGCAGCGCTGGTAAACGATAAGGTAAATCGGTGGGTTCATCCTCGCGCTGAGGGAGGCTGTGTACGCGAGATAGCATGACAGGTATGTGCGCATCGCGGAGTTTCGGACCAACCAAGTAGGCGTCGTAACCACCCACAATAACTGGATATGCGATCTTCATCGCCGCCGCAAAATCGATGATGTCGACAATTTGTTGGACGCTTTCTGCATGGATATACACGCGTTTAGTACCGGTGAAACAAGCCTTCATTGCCTCAATTCTGAGGTCGGAAAGCCGCTCTCTACGATCAAACGCTGCAGTCTTGGCCAACTCAAAAAAGGAATAAATTTGTTGTTTGTCTTTGGCATAAGAATCTTTATTGTAAGGCCAATTGAGGTGGATGCCGTCTACGCCTATCACCGTGGCGTCTTCCCAGTTCCAGCCGCTGAGTTTCATGACTGCAGAACTACCTGAAATCCAGCCACCACGAGGCGTTGCCTGCACCAATAAAACACCGTTAGTTCGGACTGTCTCGACTACTTTTGATTCGACATTAAAAGCAATCAACGAACGCACATGTGGGTTCCAGTCGCCGACGTCATTGAAGTCGCGGGTAGCGCGCACGGCATCAATTTCTGTGAGGCCAAGCGTATTGTTGGCAGAAACCAATCCCGGATAAAAATGTTGCCCATTGCAATTGATGATGGTGTCCCAATCTTTGGCAGTAAAAGTTTGGGTCAATGAATTTTTAACAAAAGTAATGCGGTCATTGACCACGCCAATAGCTGCCGACTCGACAACCGTACCGTTGCCAATGTGTGCCGTGCCATGCAAAAGCAAAATGCGCTGCGCTTGCAAAGCAGTGCTGCAGCAGGCAATGAAGAAAAATAAGAACGCTTTCATATCAATGGGAATTTTCTGTTTCTGTTGCTTCTTCACCTAAGGTGTCGCAGTGGTAATGTTTTTTCACTTTCTTTTGCGGGGTTTTACTCGCTTCGCCTCTTTCATTTGCGGCAAGCATCAGACTTAAAATCCGCGTGCGCTCCTGTTCAATTTGTTGCTGTTTTTGGGCTTGCATGGCTTCTTCGTAGTAAACCACGCCATCGATCATAGTGAGTGAAACCCGCGCTTCAATACTCAGTGGATTCGAAGTCCAAAGCACTAAATCTGCAGCTTTTCCCGCTTTGATACTGCCCATTTGGTCATCGAGATGCAGGGCTTTTGCGGGATTGAGCGTCACCAATTTCCAGGCTTGTTCTTCGGTCAGGCCGCCATACTTGATGGTTTTTGCCGCTTCCTGATTCAGTCTGCGGCCCATTTCAGCGTCGTCTGAATTGATGCATACCAAAACGCCTTGCTCAGTCATTAATGCAGCATTATACGGAATGGCGTCGTTGACCTCAAATTTGTAGGCCCACCAATCCGAAAAAGTAGAGCCTGCAACGCCGTGTTTTTGCATTTTGTCTGCGACTTTATAACCTTCTAAAATATGGGTAAAGGTATTGATTCGAAAGCCCATAGAGTCTGCCACATGCATGAGCATATTGATTTCTGACTGCACATAGGAGTGACAGGTAATAAAGCGTTCGGAGCGCAAAATCTCGGACAGTACCTCTAGTTCTAAATCGATGCGAGGTGCAGCCTTTTGTTGGCCGGAACGATAGGCCTCCCACTCTTTTTGATAAGCTTTTGCGCGGTAGAAACCATCGTAAAAAACTTGCTCTACACCCATTCTTGTCTGCGGAAAACGGACGGTATTGAAGTCGCCCCAATTGGCCTGCTTCACATTCTCACCCAGTGCGCACTTAATGAATTTTGGAGCGTTGGCAATGAGCATTTCATCGGGGCTCACCCCCCACTTGAGCTTGATGAGCGCGGATTGACCACCGATTGGATTCGCAGAGCCGTGTAAAAGTTGAGCAGCCGTGACGCCACCGGCTAATTGGCGGTAAATATCGATGTCGTCGGAATTGACGACATCGGCGATACTGACTTCGGCAGTAATCGCTTGGCCACCCTCATTGACGCCTTTAGAAATAGCGATATGAGAGTGCTCATCGATGATACCCGATGTCAGGTGCAAGCCCGACGCATTGACGACTCTGGCGCCAGCCGGAGCAGCAATAGACTGACGACTCACTTGTTTGATGCGGCCACCGACAACCAATACATCGGCGCCTTTCACGATTCCTTCTTTTTCGTTGGTCCAGACGGTTGCGTCCTTGAATAATATCGTTTGGGCACTGGCTTTGGTGCTTGTGCCGAAAGCCATATTTGGAAACCAAACCTGTCCGTATTGAGTGGTGTCGGGCTTGATTGCCGTTGGAGCTACCTTGGCTGTTGTTTGTTGTTGAATAGCACTCCAATGGAACCATTGGCCATTGGCATCAGTACCATCGCCTTCGAGCACCATTCCATTCTTGATCACTTTGGCGTGCAACTGAATGAGTTGCAGTGAAGGCTTACCAATAGAGAGGAATTGGATAGCGATATCATCTTGCTTGAATTGAATAGCAGCTTTGGTAGATAGTGTATCGGTACTCGATTTATAACTTATTTTACCTTGAGGTTTTTCATTTGAACCCGTGATGACCAGCTCGTAATTTTGGCCGGGTAACTGAACATTGTAAGTTCCCAAAATATGGTTCGCAGTTGCCGTTTTCCAATAACGCACCTCCCCTAAATTCCATGATTCAAGCAATTGCGCCTCAAAGGCAAACGGATCCGCGGTGTAGACCGAAAAGCTCGCGCATTTGCCTGTTTCTAAAGTACCTACTTGAGCCGTCAAGCCCACCCAGGCTGCGGGAACGGTGGTTAGAGCCGCCATGGCATCTTGGGCAGAGAGTCCGCGGGAGATTGCTTTGCGCAGCGCAGTCCAGAATTGATCCGAATTTTTGAGTCCATAAGACGTCAAAGCGATGTCGAGTCCTTCTTTTTTAAGTAGCATGGCGTTGGCTGGAGCGCTTTCCCAGTGCTTGAGGTCAGAAAGTGGGATTTCTCTGGCTAAATAAGGATCATTCACATCATAGGCCTCTGGGAATACCAGCGGTAAAACCACCTTGACTCCTTTTGATTTGAGTTCTTTGGCAATTGCATATTCATTACCCGAACCGATGTATAAAAATTCGGTTTTGAATTCGCTTGCAATTTTGTGGGCACGAAGAATTTCCCACTTATCTTCTGTCTTAAAGATGATGGGTAAATTGCGTTGGCTTTCCCATTCTGTCATAGAAACAGAGTAGGGTAAAATGGCTTTGTTTTTACTGTAGTAGTCGAGGTCGTACAGCGCCTGACGCAAAAGCGCAATGGAGCCCATTTGCGACGACGGATAAGATTGATGACTGCCGCCTTTGGCAAAAGAAAACACTTGTGCTGCCCTTGGTGCAATGATTTGTTTGTGTACTTCTGTTTGGCCCAATGAAACACAAGCTGCACTCCCGCGCACAATGCCGTCCATATGATGCGTTATCGCAAAACCAAACCCTGCTTGTTGAAGTTGATCTGTACTGCTTGGCACAAATTTGAAAGCACTTGCGGCAGCGAGTTCTGGATGCACGGCCTCGTTCCAATAATAAGCGCCTTCTTTGTTGGATTCTAGTTGTGGTCTCCATCCGTTATTTTTAAACGTGACAGGGTCCAGACCAACGCTTGAATACAAATCGATAAATGCAGGGACAATGACTTTACCAGTGTAATCATGTACAACTGCACCTTCTTGTTTAATGTTTTTACCAACCGAAACGATTTTACCGTCTTTAATGAGAAGGTCTGCAGACTCGAGCGTTTGCCCAGGCTGCACCATAATAGTGGCATTTTGGATCAAGATGAAGGTTGGCGCAGAAGCCTTTAAGCCATTTTCTGGACCAAACTGCGCAAACAAATTGGCCGCGTGGAACAGGGCCAATAAAAAAAGAAGTTGGTATGCTTTCATAGGCCGTGAAAATACGAAATCTAGAGAGAATAGCACCAATGTTACTGCCTAAACCAATGCGGCATATTTGAGTGCTTCGCGTTTGGCCAAGCCCGTTAGTCCCTCTTGTTCTACAATTTGGCGCACCCAAGCAGGATTCCATTTAGATACCTCGCGCAGAGACCAACCGATGGCTTTTTGTACAAAAAACTCTTTATTCCACTTAAAGCTATGGATGTAGAACTGAAGCAAATCGAGGTTGGTTTCTTGTTTAAATTTGAGCTGATAAATCAATAAAGAACGGTGTAACCAAAAATGAGTAGAAGCGTGCCATTCTTGCGCCCGACTTGCAAATTCTTGCGGAAATTTCTTGGCGTAAGTACCAACCACGTGAGATACTAACAAATCAATGGTGTCCCACCACGATTTTTGGGTGATTAAAAACTCAAGGTGATCAATATCTGAGGCCACCACTCTTTTCTTGTAATCGGAAAGCAGCGCATCTAAGGCTATGTATTGCAGTTCTCTTGCGTCGTGCTGCCAACATTCATAAATGAAATCCCAGCGCATTGGAGTGGAAAGATTGCTCCATTCTTCCTTAAATGGCTTAAAGACGTTTTTTCTGGGGCCTGCAGCCACTCCTAAAAAGGCGAAGCGATTTTTCATGTAGGCTTCCATGGCAGGAGCGCGCTGGCTGTCTTGGATCCTTTCTAATTCTGAAATGATGTGATGCAACATTGCTGATGATTAAAAAAAATGGCAAATCATAAGCCGGGTTCTGTACCAATAGCTGCACGCAGCGTTGGTGTCTATCATTTATCTAGCACTGCACTCGCGCGCAGCGTCTATCGACCTACCCTCCGAGACGAGCGAGCAGCTCGTTCTGCTTGCGCAGACCTCGGTTTATTTGGTCTTTCAGCTCGTAAGGTTTACCCTGCCAAGTGCATCACTGCACCTGCGGTGAGCTCTTACCTCACCTTTTCACCTTTTCCTCGGCAAGCCGAGGTAGTTTGTTTTCTGCGGCACTAGCTGTATTGCAACAATTCCTTATTGCAACCCTTCCCGTTAAGAAGTACGATGCTCTGCGCTGCCCGGACTTTCCTCTTTTCAAATGAAAAGCGATAGACTGATTTGCCGCAGTAAAGGTATTAAAGTTTGACGAGCTTTTTGTGAAGAACCCCTTTTGAGGTATGCACATGAATGGTGTAGGTTCCCGTTTGCAGCGCTGAAATATCAAAAAAGCCCTGTAATGCGGCATTTTCGTGACGTGCAACAACTTGACCATTCAAATTGTAAATTTCAATTGCTTCGAAGGGTGCAGTACTTTTGAAAAAACACCAATCTGCTGCGGGGTTGGGGTAGAATTCTATTTTGGAAGCGGTCTCGTCGATACTGGCGTCTAAACCAAGGTAGATGTCTTGGTATTCAATGGTGGCTGCGCCTTGGTTTTGACCAAAACCACCTACTGTAGCCCTCACTAAAAATTCTTTTTTACCTGTAGTCCACCATTCGTATTCAGTCGTGACAAAACCAGGAGGAGCAATCCAAGAACCGGTGCCAAAAAAGGTTTGGTAGATGGAGTCGTTTTCGGTGATGTCATGACGAATACGCAGTGCTTGAAAAGTGCCCAGTGGCGTAGTGAGGGTACCCCAGCCATCTACCACAGAATTGCGCTCGCGGTGCTGAATAAATTTGATGTCAGTGGCCGGATTGAGATCGATGTAGGTGTAACCTCTTGATGTATAGGTGTCGTTGAATTGAAGGGGTAAAGCGTAACGGGTTTCGATGGTGTCTGACTTAAATGGTACGCCTTGCCCCTGTACATCAATCGAATAACCGATGCTATTGATTTCCGAACTGGTTCGGCGCGTATATTGGCTCAGATTGGAGAGTTCAATGGGCAAGAATGCAGAAAATTGGTCTAACGGTAGGTCATTGGTCAGGTTGAAGTAGGTCGCTTTGTAGGGCGTGGAGGCAATTGGGCCATAGGTGGCAATGATCAAGAGCGAACCAAAACCAATTGGATTGTAATCGATCAAAGTCTGACTTTGAGCACTAAGTTGCGAAAAATCCCATACGGCATTGGCTCCCGTATTCTGAAGATCAATTGTAAATGGATTGGCCAGGCTCATGCGAACGGTGTCGTTGGCAGTTGCAAAATCGTTGACCTGCAGGGTGATTTGTGAAAATAAAGTGCCTACTGAAACTAAAAAGAGGCTGAGTATGAGCGTTTTCATGAGTCTGTTTATATGCCAAATTTAGGTTTTTTATTCGATGGATTGGTGCTAACTTTACCAAATGTCGGGATTGGTTCAGGAATATCTACGCTCATGGGAAGCCGAGTTATTGCAACTTCGAGCCAACGACCCATTAATAGATCTGACTTCCTCTGCCATTTTAAACACAGAAACTGAGCTCTGGAATGACACTCAAGAAAGCCGTCAACTTTTAAGAGAAGTTCGGCGCATTGAACGCGAAAGAGGTGTTATTGCGCTTGTCCATTTCGAGGGCTTGCTCACGTGGAAAAAAGGAACGCAGCTATTGCAAACACCTGTATTCCTGCGCGAATGCACCACTTTTAATCCACAAGGTCAAAAATTAGCATTCGAAGAAGCCGCTTTTTTAAATCCGTTTATAAGTCTGCAGCTCAAAAAAAACCTGAATATTGAGCTCAAAGAGCAAGAACCCGAAAACTATATTAAAGCGTTACTGTCTACAGGGCTCTTTCTGAGTTACCTTCCGACAACAGGTTTTGCAAATTTACATCCACAGCGCTACGAACTGCGTAAAGAATGGGAAGCCCTGCAACTGCAAACACAGTATTCAAGCGCTTTACATCAAATCATTGGCGACTCAACTGCAGCAGAATCAGAATATTCCAACACTTGGGAAGCTGCGCAAATTGGGCCTCTTGACCCCGATCAGCATGCCGCGCTTGATCAAATTGGAAAAGGGTCTTTAGTGATCTACGGCCCGCCGGGAACGGGCAAATCAAATGTCTTGAGTGCCGCTATTGGACGTGCTATTTACAACCGGCAAACAGTGCTGGTGATCTCGGACAAACCCGTTGCACTAGAGGTCTTGGTAGGCAAATTGGCATCCCAACAACTCGATCCTTTTTGTATTTTGCTCAAAGACAACCAAACGGCTGCGCTGTTTTACAAGAAACTACAATTGCAGTTCGAACGGCTGTTGCAAAACGCTGGATCCCAACAAAAATGGCATCCTCACGAGCGCTTTCTGGGCGCCGATTATTGGCAACAACGCCAACTGATTGAGCGCGAAACCGAACTGAATTTGACTGAAATCCTTGCAACTTTTGGCAAACCCAAAAAATCTTTAAAAAGACCCAGCAAGCGTTGGCAAACATGGCTCGGCAAGCAAAACCTCTTGGAGCAATGTCAAGCAACTACCCGAGCAATCCTCCCGATGTTACAAAAATACTGGCAAGAGGCTAGACCACTAGACTTCAATAACGCTTGGTTACAATGGCAAGACTTGCTTGTGCAATTACAAGAAAAATACCCGATACATCATGTAGACGAACTGACTGTGCTCGTCGAACAGAGCTTGCGCTGTATTCAGTTTGAAGGAAAAATCTTTCAAACTTACGCTGCAGTACTAGACCAAGACCCCAGCCTTGAGCTCAAGCAGCTCTACTTATACCAACATTCTTGTGCCCAACAAGAAGAATTGTTGCAAGAACTACAGGTTTGGAAACAGATACCTACGCTGGCCGAATGGGAGCTGCTCAAAAAAGCTTCAGGGGCAACCCGCTGGCTAGACAAGCGCAAATGGAGAAAACTCGAAAACACCTGGTTGCGCATATCGGGCCTCGACCTCAAACAGCTGGAAAATAAGCTCAAAAAATATTGGCAAAGCCAGAAGCAAATTGCCAAAATCAAAGAGCACTTTGCTGGTTTGGGTATTCAAAATTTAGAGGAAGTGAACGGTTTACTTGCCTCCTTGCTCAAGCAACACAATGGTGCCGTATGGCAGTGGTACCGAAACTTGAGTCAGTCTGAGGTCCAAGCATATTGTAAAGTGCATCAGTACGCGCACCAATTTCAGCAACTGCATCAACAATTATTTACGCCATTGGCGTCGAATTTGAGTTTGTTGTCAGAAGCTATGCAAAGCGCATTCCCCCAACTCGCTGATCAGCACCAATTACTCGTGGCTTTACCATACGAGCTCTGGGAATTTGGGTCAGATACACAAGCATTGCAAATGCAATTAACCGAAGAATTTTGGGCCGACCTCCGACTCAATTACCCGGCGCTCTTTGCATTTACCAACGAACAATTTCTGGGGTGCATTGACAAAGATCTGCAGCAAGAACAAGCAAATTGGCTGCACAATGCGCAGCAAATCGCACAAAGCCAGCAACAACAATTTAAAGCACTTCAAGACCTCCTCGAGGCACCACTACATCAACTTTCTGCAGTCCAAAAAGAACAAAGACAAGCGCTGCGCAAAGGCAAAGCAATTTTGGTGAAAGAAATGGCCAAGACCCGGCAGCACGCTCCTATTGCTTCTCTTTTTGAAGGCCCAGCTGCAGCCTGGCTTAAAGTGATTTTCCCGGTTTGGCTCAGTACACCCACGACCTTGGCAAAAGTACTGCCAATGGAGAGCGAACACTTTGATATCGGCATTTTTGACGAAGCAAGCCAGCTCCCGCTCAGCCATGCCGTTGGCGCTTTGCAGCGCGTTTCTAGAATTGTTGTAGCTGGAGATCCCCAACAAATGCGACCTCAATCCTATTTTGGTCAAAGTGCGGAAGGAGTTGTGGACCTCCTTCATCAAGCTGCTTTTTATCTTCCGCGCTACAACCTCCGTTACCATTACCGCAGCGAAGACCCAAGTTTAATTGCCTTTTCTAATTTTCATTTTTACGAAAACACCTTGATGGCCTGGCCAGCTCAATTCAATCCAGCTAATGGTTTATTTGATCATTTCATTGAAAAAGGGCGCTACGAACAACAACAAAATATCGAAGAAGCTCGCGCACTTGTTCAAGAACTACGCAAGCAACTGAAGAACAAGCAAAAAATTGGGGTTGTTGCTTTTTCAGAGATCCAATTGAACTGTATTTATGCGCAATTGACGGGCGCCGAACAAGCACAACTTGAACAGCGCATTCAAGATCGCAGTGCGTTTTTCCTCGCATTAGAACAAGTTCAAGGGGAGGAATGCGAAATACTCATGATCAGTTTTGGATATGCTAAAAACGAAGCAGAACAATTTAGTCTGAAGATTGGCCCGATGGCGCAAGCGCAAAGTAGTAGAAGACTCAATGTGCTGCTGACACGGGCACAAAAGTCACTGCATTTTTTCAGTAGCATTCGCGCAGCAGACTTTCCGATCAAACGAAGTGCAGCTACCAATAAACTTTGGGAATGGTTTGTTTTCTTAGAAAGCTCAAAAGAACAAACAAATGCGCACGATGCCGAAGAACGCTTGGCTTCAGCACCTGACTACCTTACTTTTCTAAATTATTATCGGGTGTTGCAGCAGCGCAAGGCGCTTCCGGATCGCGTTTAGGGACGGGGTCGTAGCCAAAACCACCGCGCGGATGACAACTGCCAATGCGCTTGAGGCCCAGATATGTTCCCTTGAAAGGCCCCCAAATTTGTAGCGCTTCTACCATGTAAGCAGAACAAGTAGGTGTATAGCGACAGCTCGGCGGAAAAAGTGGTGAAATGAGCCATTGGTATAAACGCACCATTAAAATCAGTGGGGCAATAAGGACCTTCTTCAATAGTTGCATGAGCCAAAAATAAGCAATTTCAACACGACAATGTGTATACTTAGTTATTGTAACTTTTGAGGTCGACAGCGGTTATTTGTATTTTTAGAAAATGAAAATGACACACCTCCTCTCCTTCATTGCTTTTTGTTCAATCAGCCTGTTTGTCGGCGCCCAACCCCTAGATAACTGGGAGGCCGACAAAATCAAAGTGACACAAGCTTCGGGAGTCCAAACCATCATGCACGCCGAAGCGCTTTTCGAAGACCGCTGGGACCAACTTCCACAAGCGCAGTTCTGGAAAAAAATCATGTTGCTGTCGCCAGATTCCTGTCTGATTAACGTGGCTGCAAACCGACAGGTCCTCGATCAAATGGCGATTCGCGACTGGAACGCCCAAACCGAAGCTCAAAAAGACATCACTAGACAGGCTTTGCGCGAAGCAAATGGCTTGCCAAGCGACACCCGTATTTATGTCACTACTGGCAAAAATGATTTCTACCGTTTTACAGAAGTATATCCGAGCCTTGACAAAGGAGTTGCTGCCTTTGAGCGCTACGGAGTAGATCCATGGTATGCGCAATCTATTCTGTTGATTGAAAGCCCTGCGCTCATGCGCAAATCCTCGACAGGTGCCTATGGTGCTTTTCAGCTCATGCCCGGCGTGGCCAGATCTATGGGTTTGGTTGTAAACAATACAACAGATGAACGCAAAGATTTTGACCGTTCCGCTTACGGTGCAGCACAACTCATTAGACGCGTTTGTATACCCGAAGCTAAACGCATTTTGGAGAAACACCAACTCAGCTATGACGAGACAGATTTGTGGTTCCGCTTGTTTGTATTACACGTGTACCATGCAGGTGCACTCAATGTAGCGGCAGTTGTCGATAAAATTCAGCCCACAGAGGGTTCGCAAGAACTGATCAAAGCCATGTGGCAAAATAGTGCAGCTGGATTTGGCAATAACTCTCAAAACTATACCCAATTAGCACTTGCCGCACAATTGATCTTGCACGATATAGTTTACCAAAATTGTACGGAAATCAGTCCTTGTCTGAGCCGCTGACCCATCGGATATGGCCCTCTTCAATGGCCAAGCACGACTCAAAATTATTGGTATAGAGGGCGCCTGTTCCAAAACCTTGTGGCAACTGCAAATCATAACAAGCGCCGAATTGAACAATGGCACTCAGGCCAATTGCGCTTTCGAGTGCGCTAGTGAGCCACCAACCAATGCCTCTATCTTCAGCTAATTGAATCCATTCTCGAACCCCGCTCAAACCACCGTGTAAACTCGGCTTCAAAATGATGTATTGCGGTCGTATGGCATCGAGCAAAGTACACTTTTGGGCTCGTGCATGGACGCCGATTAACTCTTCATCTAATGCAATGGACACCGGTGTATGAACGCATAATTGCCTCATGGCGTCAAGCTGCCCTGCGGCAATCGGTTGCTCGATGCTATGAACATTTAAAGACGCCAATTGGTCAAGCACTTCTGGAGCTTGCGCTGCGCTAAATGCTCCATTTGCATCGACGCGAATCGTTAAATGAGGTGCGTTGGCTCGCAATTCTTGAAGCAAGCGCAATTCTTCGGGCCAATCCAAGGCCCCAATTTTGAGTTTGACTGTTTGAAAACCAACGGCAATTTTTTCTAAGGCTTGGCTGCGCATATCTGCAAGCGTTCCCATCCAAACCAGTCCGTTTATAGGAATAGTGTTTTCTTGTCTGGTAAAAGGCGTATCGAATAAGATGTTGCTCCCCTTTGCCTTGATGGCAAGCATCAACACTTCTAAACCAAATATAAATGAAGGATAGTCGCGCCATTTGGCAATCAAATCGAGAAAGGAAGCATTAGTAAAGAAATCAGTTGCTGACCACGATAAAATCATAGGGCGCACCTCATTCAAAAAAGAATTCAGTTTCGATTCATATTGCGTTCTGTCGATGAATTCAGGCGACAGACCTGGTATAATTGGAAACTCTGTCTGAGCGATCAAACCATTTGGTAATTCATAGCTGAATATCCAAGAAGGTTTGGTATGCAAAATACCTCGGCTGGTGCCGGCGGGCTTTTTGAAGTGGAGTTCGTGTAAAAAGATTTTGTCAGGCATGGTGATAAGGTTCGCCTTTGAGAATGCTAAAGGCGCGATAAAGCTGCTCTAAAAAAATCATGCGCACCATTTGATGTGAAAAGGTCATGCTCGATAAAGACAATTTGAATTGTGCACGCTCGTAAACAGCTTGGCTAAAACCGTAAGCTCCGCCAATGACAAAAACTAAAGCACCATTGTGTTGCATTTGTTTTTGGGCAATCCAATCTGCAAATGCCACAGAGCTGAAATCTTTGCCGTTCTCATCGAGCAAAATGACAAAATCGGTCGGATTTATTTTGGATAAAATCAGTACCCCCTCTTTGTCTTTGATTTGCGCCTGACTTAATGCCTTTGGATTTTTGATATCGGGAAGATCGAGGCGTTCAAACGTGCAATAATGCGCAAGGCGTTGTGCGTAGCGCTGCTCACCAACTTTGAGGTCCTCGAAAGCTGTTTTACCTACTACAAAAAATCGAATTTTCATGAGTTTAGACCGCTACTACACCTTTGAGCTCTGGCGCCGCCGTTTTGAGCGCTTCTTCAAGACCTCCTTTAAGGGTCATTTTAGACATCGAGCAATCGCTGCACGAACCGAGCAACCTCACCTGAACAATAGCGTCATCGGTGATGTCGACGAGTTCCATATCGCCGCCGTCGGCGTGCAAAAATGGCCTAAGCTGCTCGAGGGCATCTAGGACCTTGGTGCGAAGTGCTTCTTTGTTGTGGGTCATGCTGGATTTTTGCGCGTTGCAATAATTGCGTTCAATTCAGTCTCAAAGTTATGAACTAATTCTTCAAATGCCTTGGTAGTTGGTGTATTTTGCTGAAAAACAGCGGGTCTGCCAGCGTCGCCAGCTTCACACACTCCTTGAACAAGCGGAATACTGCCCAAAAATGGCACTTGCATGCCTTGTGCCAAATTCTTTGCGCCATCTCGACCGAAAATATAATATTTATGGTCTGGCAATTCAGCAGGCGTGAAGTAGGCCATATTTTCAACAATGCCGACAATAGGAACTTTAAATGAATCGAGTCTGAACATTTGAATTCCTCTGCGGGCATCTGCCAAAGCGACTTCTTGCGGGGTACTGACAATCACGACGCCATCGAGCGGAACAGTTTGCATAAGGGAAAGATGGATGTCGCTTGTGCCGGGCGGAAGATCGACGAGCAAGAAATCGAGTTCGCCCCAATGTGCGTCAGTGAATAATTGTGTGAGCGCTTTAGATGCCATTGGGCCTCTCCAAACAACTGCGTCGTCTTGGCTCGTGAAAAAACCAATCGATAAAATTTGGATGCCGTTAGATGCTATTGGCGCTATGAGTGCTTGCCCGTTGACGTCGGTCATTTTTGGGCGTTCACCTACGAGATCAAACATGGTGGGCATCGAGGGGCCATGAATATCGGCATCGACAATGCCTACGCGGTATCCTTTTTTGGCGAGGCCACCCGCTAAGTTAGCGGTAATGGTAGATTTACCGACACCGCCTTTTCCAGAAGCGACGGCAATAATATGCTTGACATCGGGCAGGATTTTTCTGCGGGCAGTTCTGCTCTGCGCATCTAGCCCTTGGATCTGGCAAGCAATGCTGATATCCTGACCAAAAACGCGCTTGAGATTGAATTCGATGGCTTCTTGCATCCGCTTTCTGGCATGAAGTGCGGGATTGGAAATTTTGACCGCAACCTGAATTTGTCGCTCGTTGATTTGCAAGTCTTCAATGAGATTGAGGCTCACTAAATCGTTTTTGAGATCGGGCTCGGTGATTTTCCCGAGGACAGCAAGTACGTCTTCTCTATTGATGCTCATTTTTAGCTTTTAATGATTGGATGGCGTGATACATGAAATCGACCACCTTTTTGGTGTCTCCTTGTTCGCGGTTCATGATTTCATAATAATTTGGACCAATGCGACGCACGCTGTAAATATAAAAGCGCGCATTTTTTTGAGCGATGAACTCGCCTTTTACTTTTCTTCTGTAGATCAAGATATTTTTAGCTTCCTTGACAATTTCTATTTCAAAAAATTTATTTGGCTTGAGCAATTTGCGCTTGAACTCGGCAAAACGGTAGGCGTAATCACCGTAGTCTTCGATGAGCAAAGTGAAATTGCGCCCTACGCTGAGCTGCCACTTGAAACCACCCAATTCATATGCGACCGTTGGTTTCATTGAGGTGCCAATACCGGCACTTGCATTTGGCAACATGATGGTAGCCGCTAAATCAAATGGGGTGAGGTCAAAGGAATTATATTGGATATAGTCGTAGGAACGGGGTTTGGCTTGTTCGCAAGCAAACAAAAAAAAGAGCGCCAATAAAATACTTCCCAAACGCATGAGTGCAAAGATACACCGCGTTTCGCTTTTTTTCACAATTTCGCAGTATGGAAAAACAAACTACTTTTTTTGCAGGGCTTCTGATCATGCTTTCTATCGTATTTGGTGCCTTCGGGGCACACGCACTCAAAGAAATACTCGAAGCGTCACAATTGCAGACTTTTGAGGTTGGTGTTCGTTATCAAGGGTTCCTGTCTATGGGTGTATTGGTCCTGTCTTTGAATGGTGAGCGCTTTGCATTCGCGATCAAAGGAATTTGCTGGGCCATGCTCATCGGTATGTTTTTATTTTGTTTTTCGATTTATGGGTTGGTCTTAGGCCAACATTTTTGGGGTCAACAAGCTTTCCGCTTTTTAGGTCCAGTGACGCCAATTGGTGGCGCAATGAGCATCATTTCTTGGTGTGTCTTTCTTTTTCGTCTGTTAAAATACGGACAACGATAAAACTTTTTTGCCAATCATGTTTTGTTATTGGTGAATAGTTTTTACTTTTGATTAGTTTTTCATCGTTACACCGATTATTTTTTAAGCATTATGACAACACTACCTATCGGAAGCAAGCTTCCAGCCTTTATTGGTACTGACCAAAACGGCAATCCCATCGACAGCGCTTCTTATGCTGGCAAAAATCTCGTCATTTATTTTTACCCCAAAGACGACACCCCTGGTTGCACTGCGCAGGCTTGCAGTATTCGCGACGGACAAGAAGCCCTTTTAGCAGCGCAAGTTCACGTCATTGGCATCAGCGCTGATAGCGTTGCTGCCCACAGTAAATTCGTCAACAAATACCAACTGAACTTCCCACTGATCTCCGACACAGATAAAACCATTATCCAACAATTCGGTGTTTGGGGCCCCAAAAAATTTATGGGTCGCGTCTACGACGGCATTCACCGCATGACCTTCATTTTCGATCAGACCAACACGCTCATCAAAGTGCTCGAAAAGCCGAACACCAAAGACCACGCCAATGAAGTTTTGGCCTGTTTTCAGTAGAACGTAAATTGTTTACGGTCTTCTGCATGCAACTTTGTAAAAATTATTCACCGAGCCTCGCTCACAACAACAAACGATATGTCTAAAGAACAAAACCTCGAAAAACTCAAAGCGCTCCAACTGACCATGGAAAAGCTTGACAAAACCTTTGGTAAAGGCGCCGTCATGAAACTCGGCGATGCACCAGTAGAACAAGTAGAAGTGATCCCTACTGGTTCGCTCACCCTAGACCTCGCCTTAGGAATCAACGGATACCCCAAAGGACGCGTAGTCGAAATCTACGGCCCAGAATCATCGGGAAAAACAACCCTTGCTATCCACGCCATTGCCGAAGTCCAAAAACAAGGTGGTATCGCAGCTTTCATCGATGCCGAACACGCCTTTGACCAATTCTATGCCCAAAAACTTGGTGTAGATATTTCCAATCTTTTGATCTCTCAGCCAGACAACGGTGAGCAAGCACTCGAAATTGCCGATAACCTCATTCGCTCTGGCGCCATTGACCTCATCGTTATCGACTCCGTTGCAGCACTCACCCCAAAAGCCGAAATCGAAGGCGAAATGGGAGACTCTCAAATGGGTCTACAAGCGCGCCTGATGTCAAAAGCCTTGAGAAAACTCACTGGCTCGATCAACAAAGCTGGCTGTTGCTGTATTTTCATCAACCAACTCCGAGACAAAATTGGCGTCATGTTCGGCAATCCAGAAACCACTACTGGTGGTAACGCACTCAAATTTTATTCGTCTATCCGCATCGATATCCGCAGAGCCACACAACTCAAAGACGGTGAAGAGGTAATTGGGAACCGCGTAAAAGTGAAGGTGGTTAAAAACAAAGTTGCTCCACCTTTTAGAAAAGCCGAATTCGACATTATGTACGGCGAAGGAATCTCTAAAGTTGGTGAAATCATCGACCTTGGCGTAGACCTCAACATTCTCAAGAAAAGCGGCTCTTGGTTCTCTTACGGAGAAACCAAACTTGGCCAAGGACGCGATGCCATCAAAGCGCTCCTTCTAGACAACCCCGAACTCATGGAAGAACTAGAAGCTAAAATCAAAAATGCGCTCGCAACACCGACTGGTCAGACTGAAGTGTTGCAAGACTAGACCTATCGTTTGGTTGGAAAGCGGCGTTCTTAGGAGCGCCGTTTTTTTTTGCAATAAAAAGAATTGTATCGCGTTTTATTTGCCTATTGCACAACAAATTCATAATTTCGGTACGCATTAACACTTTAAAACTATGAAAACTTATCTTTCACTTTTTGCCATTTCGGCACTACTTATTGGCACAACTGCTAGCTGCAAGAAAAAAGGCTGCATGGATCCAGATGCCGTCAACTACAACGCCGAAGCCAAAAAAGACGACGGAACTTGTAAATACACGCCAACCATTACCGTCAATGGCAACAATCCTGAAAACATTAATGTGGGCGATACCTATACCGATGCAGGTGCAACCGCAACCAACAAAGACGGCTCTTCAGTAACAGTAACTACCAATAGCCAAGTCGATGCCACTACCAAAGGCACCTACTTAGTAACCTACACAGCCACCAACGAAAACGGTAGCACAACAGCTACGCGTACGGTCAACGTCAATATCGGACAAGACAATTGGCTAGTTACTTGGGCTGTAACCAGCGATTGTGGCAACGCCTTCCCTTTGACGGCAGACCCAGCAATTACTGCTGGTGCTTCAGCTAACGAACTCATCATTGACAACATGTTCAATTTAGTAGGTGGAACAGCAAATGCAACCATCAACGGCAATAACATCACCGTACCAAATCAAACCATTGATGTCACACTCGGACAAGTTATTTTCTCAGGTATTGGTAGCATCAATAACCAAGCAAATGTGATCACGATCACTTATACCTACGAAAACACCATTCCTCTTATCGGCGGAACAGGTACTTGCGTAGCGACTTACACAAAACAATAAATAAGTCTCGTACTTTTTAAAAGGCCCGATTGAATCGGGCCTTTTTTATTTAATCGATAAAAAAAGGGTTGGTTGATGAAACCCTTATTTTTTAAATCCGTATTTGCTTTCCTAGGCGAAATCAGCTACTTTTGCCGGTATTTTTCAATTAAAAAATTATTTATGAACGTAATTTACATTCCAATTGGATTGTCTCTCATCGGACTCCTCTTTATGCTTGTAAAGATGGCATGGGTTAAAAAGCAACCTGCCGGAGATGAAAAAATGCAAACAATTGCCAAAAGCATCAAAGAAGGTGCAATGGCGTTTTTGTCTGCAGAATACCGTTTGCTAGCCATCTTTGTGGTTTTAGCATCGATTGCATTATTTGGCGTATCTAAAGTTGTAGACACCACTCACTGGTTGATTGTTCCTGCCTTTATCGTTGGTGCCATTTTTTCTGCAATTGCAGGAAACATCGGAATGCGCGTAGCTACCGATGCCAATGTGCGCACAACCGAAGCTGCAAAAACCTCATTGCCAAATGCACTTAAAGTTTCATTTGGAGGTGGTACAGTGATGGGCCTAGGAGTTGCCGGTTTGGCAGTTTTAGGTTTGTCGCTTTTCTTCATGTTCTTCTTGAGCGTATTCTTAAAGGGTGGTAACTGGGACTACAAAAACATGACTATGGTGCTTGAGGCCTTGGCCGGTTTCTCTCTCGGAGCAGAATCTATTGCTTTGTTTGCACGCGTAGGTGGTGGAATCTACACCAAAGCAGCTGACGTAGGTGCTGACCTCGTTGGTAAAGTAGAAGCTGGTATTCCTGAAGATGACCCGCGCAACCCTGCAACTATTGCCGATAACGTTGGTGACAACGTAGGTGACGTTGCCGGAATGGGTGCCGACCTGTTTGGCTCTTATGTAGCAACCGTTTTAGCATCAATGGTGTTAGGTAACTACATCATCAAAGATATGGCTGAAAACGGTCAAACACTTAGTACTTTCAATGGAATGGGTCCGATCTTATTGCCAATCATGATTGCAGGTGTAGGTATCATCGCCTCTATCATTGGTACTTTCCTCGTTCGCATTTCATCTAACGATGCAAAAGAAAACGATGTGCAAAAAGCACTCAACCTCGGAAACATTACCTCCATTATTCTATCTGCGGTTGCAGGTTGGTTCTTGGTAAAATGGATGCTTCCAGACACCATTCAAATGAATTTCTTCGGTGTGGAAGATGCTATTGCCATTCCTTCACGCCATGTTTTCTATGCAACACTTGTAGGTCTTTCTGTAGGTTACCTTATTTCTTACTTTACTGAATACTACACTGCGCTCGGCAAGAAACCAGTACTTGGTATTGTACAAAACTCATCTACTGGCGCTGCTACCAACATTATTGCTGGTTTAGCAACGGGTATGATCTCTACTTTTTCGTCTGTGATTTTATTTGCTGCCGCTATCTGGGGTTCTTATGCACTTGCTGGTTTCTACGGCGTTGCAATTGCCGCTTCAGCCATGATGGCAACTACCGCAATGCAGTTAGCTATTGATGCCTTTGGCCCAATCGCCGACAACGCAGGTGGTGTTGCCGAAATGAGTGAGCTTCCTAAAGAAGTTCGCCAGCGCACAGACGTTCTCGACTCTGTTGGTAACACTACTGCAGCTGTAGGAAAAGGCTTTGCGATTGCATCTGCAGCTCTTACGGCACTTGCCTTGTTTGCAGCATACGTCACTTTTACTGGTATTGATGGTATCAATATCTTCAAAGCACCTGTATTAGCTGCCTTGTTTATCGGCGGCATGATTCCTGTCGTTTTCTCTGCCTTGGCAATGAAATCTGTAGGTAGCGCTGCTATGGATATGGTGAACGAAGTACGTCGTCAGTTCCGCGAAATTCCAGGAATTATGGAAGGAACTGGACAACCAGAGTACGGCAAATGTGTAGAAATCTCTACCAAAGCTGCACTTCGCGAAATGATGCTTCCTGGTGCACTGACTATTCTTACGCCAATCTTGATTGGTTTGGGAACCGGATTTATTTCTGGTGACTGGGAAATGGCTGCTGAGGTACTTGGTGGTTATATGGCCGGTGTTGCTGTTTCTGGTGTCCTTTGGGCCATCTTCCAAAACAACGCTGGTGGTGCCTGGGATAACGCTAAAAAATCTTTTGAAGCTGGTGTTGTGATCAACGGCGAAATGACCTACAAAGGTTCTGACGCGCACAAAGCAGCAGTTACAGGAGATACCGTTGGTGATCCATTTAAAGATACTTCTGGCCCATCCATGAATATCTTGATCAAATTGACTTGTCTTGTTGGTTTGGTTATCGCTCCAATCATGGGTGAAAAAATTGAAGAGCACCGAGCTAAACAAGCTCCAAAATGCGAAACAAGCTGCGCGTCAGAAAAAGCGTCTTGCCATGGAGCAGCCATGTCTAATGACATGAAATGTGATATGAGCAAATGTGCAAGCATGACCAAAAAAGAATGTTGCGACAAACATTAATTTGACGCCATACTTTCAAATGATAAAAGCCACCTTCGGGTGGCTTTTTTTATATTTGCCTATGACTCAAAACAAAGATTTCTTTGCCGCAGTATATCAGGTTGTTCAATTGATTCCCAAAGGTAGGGTAACGAGCTATGGTGCTATTGCCAATTATCTTGGTGCCAAACAAGGAGCGCGCATGGTCGGTTGGGCCATGAATGCGAGTCATGTACTACCCGATGTTCCTGCTCATAGAGTAGTCAATCGAGTTGGCCTATTGAGCGGTAAAAATCATTTTGAACATCCAGAACAGATGCAAGAATTGCTGACGCTAGAAGGAATCAGGGTCATCAATGATCAAATTCAAGACTTTCAAAAAGTTTTTTGGGATCCTGCGCTTGAATTGGGACTGCCTTAAAGGATTCTATTAATTTTGTCGAAACAATTTTGACTATGAAATTTGCTACCAAAGCCATACACGCAGGTGTTCACCCAGACCCCGCAACTGGTGCCATCATGACGCCAATCTATCAAACATCTACATATGTTCAAGAGGGCGTGGGTAATCACAAGGGCTATGAATATTCCAGAACGCTCAATCCTACGCGCCACGCGCTTGAAAAAAATATTGCTGCCATTGAAAATGGTAAGCACGGCGCGTGTTTTGGCTCAGGTTTGGCCGCTATAGACTGCGTCATCAAAATGCTCAACCCTGGCGATGAAATCATCTCTACCAATGATCTCTACGGAGGTTCTTACCGTATTTTTAATACCATTTTTGCCAAATATGGCCTGATTTTTCATTTCGTAGATATGCAAGATCCTGCTGCTGTGGCGGCATTGGTCAATGAAAATACCAAACTCATTTGGGTAGAGACCCCTACCAATCCCATGATGAACATCATCGATATCAAAGCAATGGCTGACATCGCCAAAAAAGCAAATGCAATGCTTTGTGTCGACAACACTTTTGCCACGCCTTATTTGCAAAACCCTTTAGATTTAGGCGCCGATATGGTGATGCATTCCGTTACCAAATATCTTGGCGGACACTCCGATGTCGTGATGGGCGCTTTGGTTTGCAACGACGACGCACTCGCTACAGAAATGTACCGCATTCAAAATTCATCTGGTGCAGTAACCGCCCCAATGGATTCTTTTTTGGTATTGCGCGGCATCAAAACCCTGCACTTGCGCATGCAGCGCCACTGCGAAAACGGTGAGCAAATTGCGCGTTTCTTGAGCACGCATCCGAAAGTAGATAAAGTCTATTGGCCGGGCTTTGAAACGCATCCGAATCACCACGTTGCCAAAGCGCAAATGCGCGGCTTCGGCGGCATGATTTCCTTTACACTCAAAGGCAATCAGCTGCAAGATGCGCTAGATTTGGTAAAGAAAGTGGAGATTTTTGCCCTGGCTGAATCTTTAGG
>JAJTGF010000012.1 GCA_021299335.1 Cryomorphaceae bacterium | reverse complement strand
CGCAAACTATTTGAGCGCATTTCACCAAAAAAAACCTGGGAAGGAACCATTGGTGGCATCTTATTTACCCTGCTACTCGGTTTCATTATCGGGGCGTATATCAACAAAGGCGAAGTATTATTCTGGATGGTTTCGGCGCTTATAATTGCACCAGGTGCAATTTTCGGCGATTTACTTGAATCCTTGTTCAAAAGAAGTTTGAACATCAAAGACAGCGGTAAAATATTACCAGGACACGGCGGGGTTTTGGATCGCTTTGATGCCGCTCTTTTTACCATTCCATTTTTCTATTGTTGGTCAATAATTTATCTTTACTGGAAATGATGACTTTTCACCGCGAAGGACGCTCTATTATGCTCGGCAGCATTGTTATTTTTCTTGGCCTGAGTGCCTTGAATTACTATTTATTAGCCTGCTCTATTTTCGGTCTTTTTCTTTTTCTTCAAGTTGGATTTATCGTCTTGCTTTACCTGATCATTCAGTTTTTTAGAATCCCGCAAAGAACTTGCATTGGTGGTCCGGAAGATATCATCTGCCCTGCCGATGGCAAAGTCGTGGTCATTGAAGAAGTCGAAGAAACAGAATATTTTAAAGACAAGCGCATACAAGTTTCAATTTTTATGTCACCGCTGAATGTGCACGCCAATTACTATCCAATGAGCGGAGAAGTGACTTATACCAAATACCACCCGGGTTTGTTTTTAGTTGCTTGGCACCCGAAAAGCAGCACCGACAACGAACGCAGTACTTGTGTCGTGAAACACAATAACGGAACAGAGGTCTTATTCAGACAAATAGCTGGTGCATTGGCGCGTAGAATTTGTTATTATGCCCAAGTTGGCGACAAAGCACAAGCAGGGGCAGAATTTGGCTTTATTAAATTTGGTTCACGCGTCGATTTGTTCTTACCTTTAGGCACGAAAATTGATGTGCAAATCGGACAAAAAGTTCAAGCTAAAATCACCAAGCTTGGCACATTAAATTAATTTGTAACTTTATAAAAAAAAACGCCATGAAAAAAGTATTTGTAGCAATTGCCCTTACCACATTCGTAGGTTCTATGGCAACAACAGCTTATGCAGCTGTAAACGGAACGCAAATCGTTAAGAAAGACGACGACAAGCGCAAAAAGAAAAAGAAAAGCGGTAGCTGCTGCTCTTCTAGCTCACAACAAAAATCTTGCTCTTCTAGCAACACGACTCAAAAGTCTTGCTCTGGAGGTCAGCACTAATTCGTTGCCTTTGTGTAACTAAAAAAGCCGGCTCACGCCGGCTTTTTTTTGCCCTGATCTAACTTGCGTATCAAGCGCTGTAGATCGCTTGATATTGCGCTTGGTATTTCTCCAATATTTTTTTGCGCTTGAATTTGAGCGTAGGTGTTAATTCACCTCCTTCAATGGTAAATTCTTGAGGCAATAATTTGACTTTCTTGAGTTGCTCCCAAGATCCATATTCAAGATTAATCTCGGAAATTTCCTCATTGATGCGATCTATTAAGCTTTGATTGGCGATTATTTCATCATTCGAAAGCTGACTAAAATCGAGATTGTGGCGCAGTGCCCATTCTTTGACAAAAGCAAAATTGGGCACAATAAATACCGCCGGAAACTTCTCGCCCTCTCCAATCACCATTGCTTGTTCGATAAAACGAGATTGCTTGAGTCGGTTTTCCATGGCTTGTGGCACGATATACTTTCCGCCTGAGGTCTTGAAAATTTCTTTTTTGCGATCGGTAATTTTCAAGAACTTGTCTTCTTGGAAAGTTCCGATATCGCCAGTGCAAAACCAACCGTCGGCATCAAAAACTTCATTGGTCGCTTCTTCATTTTTATAATAGCCCATCATGACATTTGGGCCCTTGACCAAAATTTCGCCATCGGGAGCGATTTTTACTTGAACGTTGTCGACGAGCGGGCCCACAGAACCGATTCGAATACCCGTTACAAAATTATTGACCGACACAACCGGCGAAGTTTCGGTGAGCCCGTAACCCTCTAAAATAGGAATGTCTGCCGCCAAGAAAATTCGGGCCAAACGCGGTTGCAAGGCAGCCGAACCTGAAGCAATGGCCTTGACGTTACCGCCAAGTGCTTCTTGCCATTTTGAAAAGATGAGTTTGCGGGCAATGGCTAATTTCATCTTGTAGAATGCCGATTTGCCAACGACGTCGTATTCCTCTGCAAGGCCGACCGCCCAGAAGAAAAGGGCGCGCTTGACACCCGTAAGGTCTTCGCCCTTAGCCATGATTTTGTCAAAGACTTTTTCAATAAGGCGTGGCACAGCAGAGAATACATCTGGTTGAACTTCGCGGATGTTGTCTCCGATGGTATCCATGGACTCTGCAAAGTGGATCGAGCACCCGATATACATGTAGAGGTAATGCAACATGCGCTCGTAAATATGACAGACCGGGAGAAAACTCAAGACCTTTGAGTTTTTATCGGCAGGAATGGGCACTATACAAGACGAAACGGTCGATAATATATTCGAATGTGATAGCATTACGCCTTTCGGATTTCCGGTGGTTCCGGAAGTGTAAATGATGGTGACTAAATCGGTCGTTTTGACCTCGCGCATGCGCTGCTCAACTGTCTCAATTTCAATCTGTCCTTTATTAGCTTCAATTTCTGACCAATGGGGGCAATTTGGAATTTGATCAAAAGAAAACAAATGTTTCAGACTGGGCACATCTTTGCGAACCGAACTGATTTTGTCTACGAGTTCTTGATTGGACACCACACATATCTCTACCCCAGCGTCGTTGAGGATGAAGCGGTAATCAGACTCTGAAATATTGGGGTACAACGGCACTAAAATAGCCCCGGCTTGCTGTACGGCGATATCGAGTATGTTCCATTCGTAGCGGTTGGAGCTGGCCACTGCAACGCGGTCGCCGGCCTGAACACCCATAGCGATCAAGCCACGTGAAACATTCATGGCAGCCTCTAAGAAATCTGCGGTTGAAAGCGGCACCCATATCCCTTTTGTCTTGGTGACAAACATGTTGGGGTTGGGGTAATTCTTTAACTGATGTCTAGGGACATCGAATAAACGATCTATGGTTAGCATACAATAGGTTTAGGGACGAAAAATAGCAATATTGTTTCAATTAAAGAAACAAAATCACAAAAAGACTGATCAAGGCCAAGCTGATCAAATTGAGGATGAAGCCATAGCGCATCATGTCTTTGATGCGGAGGTAACCTGAACCAAAAACAATGGCATTCGGTGGCGTGCCGACAGGCATCATGAAGGCCAAACTAGCGCCCAGCGTGAGTGCCATAGCCATAGGAACAAGGGGCAAGCCTGTTTGGGTCGCAAAAATGCCAACAACCGGCACAAATAAGGTCACCATCGCTAAATTGGATAAAACTTCGGAAATAAAAATAGCGAGTGTAGTTAACATCAACACCGCAGCTGTAAGCCCAATCCCATCAAAAGATTCAAAGGATTGCGCCAAAAATTGCAGCACGCCGTTTTTCTCTAGTACAGCGGCTAATGCAAGTCCGCCTCCGAAAAGCAATAAAATACCCCAAGGTAATTTTTCGGTATCGGACCAACGCAAGATTTTTTCTTTTTGTCCGTCACCGCTAGGCATCAAAAACATAGCAAGTGCACCTAAAATTGCGGCATTCTCATCGCGATAATTGATCCCCCACCCAACAAAAACCTCCCGGAAAATCCACAAAAAAGCGACCATTGAAAAGATCCAAAGCACCCTTTTTTGCGCTTTTGTCCAAGGCAAGGTATGAAAATGTAGGTCGTGAACATCTTTGCGTTCGGCACCTAAGAGCATATTAAAAATCAGGAACATCAAAAGCAATAATAAGATTGCTAATGGCATCCCTATCTTCATCCAGTCAAAAAAGCTGATTTCTACTTGAAAACTCTCAGACAAAATACTGGCCATTTGGGTATTGGGCGGAGAGCCAATGAGTGTGCCTACTCCGCCAATGTTTGAGGCGTAGGCAATCGAAAGCATTAAAAAGACACTGAAGCGCGAATGGCGGTGTGAAGGAGGCATGGCTTCGATCACTGCAATTGCCATTGGGAGCATCATGAGGGCTGTTGCGGTATTGGATATCCACATAGAAATCATACCAGTGCTCAGGATGAAACCCAAAAGAATATTAGATTTTTTGTCGCCAACAACAGCGATGATACGCCTTGCGATTTGCTCGTGAACGCCCCATTTCTCTAAACCTAATGCCAATACAAAGCCCCCGAAAAACAAAAAGATGTTGGCGTCGCCATAACACTGCGCTAAATCTTTTGGCGTGAGCAGGCCCATTGGAACTGCAAACAACAAGGGAAAAAGGGCTGTGAGGTAGACTGGAATCCATTCGGAAATCCAGAGTACTACCATGAGCCCAGCGAGCAACAAGGAAAGTGTAAAACCGTCAAAAACCCACATTGGGCTCAGCAATTATTTGTTGAGTGCGTTGAGTGAATCTACAAAATAGATCGCTTTGGCCTCTACTTCTTGGGCAATGGCACGGAAAGCGGCTTTGCCTTTGGCTTGATTCATTTTAGAGAGCATTTGATCTTGAAAATCGGCAGCTTCGTCTATAAGTTTGGCTGAACGACCCGCTTTGTCTGGGGCTGTCATTTCAAAAAAGAAGCATTCTTCTACGACATCAAAAACCATTTCATTGATGTTTCTTTTGAGGATTCGTTTGTTGGCCATAACTCTTATTTTTTGACAAATGTACGCTTTTTCGGGCTATTTTTGCACATGTCTTATCCCCTCCTGACCATAGCCAAAGGCAAAGAGCATTCAATCCAGCGCAAACACCCTTGGGTATTCTCGGGAGCCATTGCAACAGATAGCTCCGAACTCCAAGACGGCGACCTCGTATGCCTGACCACTAAAAAACAACAAATTCTAGGCATCGGTCATTTTCAGCACGCCACCATTGCGGTGCGCATGCTGACTTTTGATTACGAAAGCATCGACCTCCCCTTTTATGAAAAACGCTTGGCGAATGCTTACCAGTTGCGTTTGCGCATTGGTTTACTCAACCCCGAAAACAATATCTTTCGTTTGTGTCATGGCGAAGGCGATTTATTGCCCGGGCTCATCATCGACTTCTACAATGGTGTAGCCGTGATTCAATGCCATTCTTACGGTATGTTCAGACAAGTTGAGCTCATTGCCGAAGCGCTCAAAAGTGTCATTGGTAATGACTTGAAAGCAATTTACCACAAATCAAGTGAAACCTTACCCAAAAGAGAATTAGTTTCAGATGGGTACTTATACGGTGAAGTTTCGGTACCACATCTCGCACTTGAAAACGGCGTCAAATACCATATTGATTGGGTCAACGGACAAAAAACGGGCTTTTTCATCGACCAACGCGAAAACCGTGCGCTGCTCGGTAAATATGCACAAGGTAAAAAAGTCTTGAACACATTTTGCTATTCGGGTGGCTTTAGTTTGCAAGCACTCCAGCATGGCGCACTTCTTGTGCATTCGCTAGATAGCTCCAAAAAAGCAATCGCCCTGACCGATGCGAACGTGACGCTCAATGCATTTGAAGACCGACACGGCTCTATCGTTGACGACGCCATGGACTACATGAAAAACTTACCCGAGGACTACGACATAATCGTATTGGATCCGCCGGCGTTCGCCAAACACCGCGACAAACGCCACCAAGCAATACAAGGGTACAAAAGACTCAATGCCCACGCCATCAGACAAATAAAACCCGGTGGCCTCATTTTTACTTTTTCTTGTTCTCAGGTGGTAGATACCCTACTCTTCACCAATACAATCATTGCTGCGGCCATTGAAGCAGGTCGTTCTTGTCGCATACTTGAGCAGTTGCACCAACCCGCAGATCACCCCATTCAAGCTTTTCATCCCGAAGGTGCTTACCTCAAAGGCTTAGTCATTCAAATTGATTAAATGCTCGCACTCAACTACAAGACAATTTTAGGGGTTGCGCTCCCCATGATGGTCACTGGATTTATTCAGTCTATTGTATTGCTCACCGATGCGTCATTAATTGCTCGGCACTCTACGGCAGCTTTTGATGCCGTTGGCAACGCCGGCTTGCTTTATGTTACGCTATTTATGTGTTTAGCCGGAATGGCCGACGGCGCTCAGATCATTATTGCACGACGCATTGGTCAAGATAAGCCCGATCTCATAGGTCAAGTTTTTGGTAGCACCGTCTGGGTACTTTGCATTTTAGCGCTTGCACTTTTTGGACTGCTTTACTTTGTCATGCCCAATTTAGTTCTTGCCTACTCGGAGCAAAGCGACATAGCTCGGCTTCAGGGAATCTACATTGAACAAAGAAGCTTTTCTCTGTTTTTTGCCATGATTACGCTTTCAATCCAGGCGTTTTTCTTGGCAGAGGGCAAATCTTGGGTAGTACTCGTTACATCCCTACTGACCGCTAGTTCCAATGCCGTATTGGCCTACGCATTGATTTTTGGACATTTTGGGTTGCCCGAAATGGGCATCAGGGGCGCAGCACTTGCATCTACTATTGCCGATGCAATCGGAATGGTCAGTATGCTCTGCTTTCTATTCTTCTCCAGCGAGCAAAAAAAATACCAACTACTCGCTTATTTTAAAGTAGATTTCTCCTCGATTAAAGAACTGCTTAAGGTGGGGAGTCCCCTGATGCTTCAGGGTTTTTCAGCCTTGGCAACCTGGACACTTTTCTTTACCTGGCTCGAACAAAAAGGCACCTTTGACCTCACGGTTTCTCAAAACATTCGCTCCATTTATTTCTTGGCATTTGTTCCGATTTGGGGCTTCGCAGGCACTACCAAAACCTATATCTCACAATATCTAGGCGCCCAAAAATTAGAGCAAATTCCTATTATTCAGCGAAAAATCCAATTACTCACGGTAGGCTTTATGTTGTTTACTTTTCACGGTGCCCTGCTCTACCCTGAAGCGATGATCAGAATGGTCAACCCTGCTGAAGCTTATGTGGCAAAAAGTGCAGAAATCCTAAGGCTTATCGCAGTTTCTATTCTACTGTTCGGTTTTATTTCGGTTTATTTTCAAACCATTCATGGCAGTGGCAATACCCTCCATTCTATGTTGATCGAATTTTTTACGGTGGGTGTCTATAGCATTTTTTGCTATTTGTTCATCAAGGTTTGGGCACTCGATGTCTATTGGATCTGGACCGTTGAATACATTTATTTTGGTATATTAGGCTTGGTATCTATCACCTATCTAAGGAAGTATAACTGGCAAAGCAAACAAGTATGAGTGCAGCACTGCGTATTGTTTTTATGGGAACACCCTCTTTTGCGGTTCGTATTTTAGATGAACTCCATCGAAGCCATCACCAAGTTGTGGGCGTTGTAACCGTGGCCGACAAACCTGCGGGCCGAGGCCAACAAATGCACCAAAGTGCGGTCAAACAGTATGCGCTTGCCCATTCTCTTGCACTTTTACAGCCCGAAAAATTACGCGACGAAGCTTTCCTTAAAGCCCTTGACGCTTTACAAGCAGACCTCTTTGTTGTGGTCGCCTTCCGCATGTTGCCAGACGTCGTTTGGAAGCTGCCTAGACTTGGCACATTCAACTTGCACGCCTCTTTGCTTCCGGCTTACCGCGGCGCAGCACCCATCAATTGGGCCCTGATCAACGGAGATACGCAAACGGGAGTTACTACTTTTCTCATCAATGATGAAATAGATGCAGGAAGCATACTTATGCAAGCAAAAGTAGCGCTATCACCAAACATGACTGCAGGTGAATTACACGATTCACTCCAAGAAATTGGTGCTTCATTGACACTTCAAACCTGTGACGCCTTGGCCGATGGAACGCTAGTTCCACAAGCTCAAAATGCACTTTTTGGAAAACGTGCTTTAGCGCCGAAACTTTTCAAGGAAAACACAAAAATTGATTGGTCGCAGACTGCTCATGAAATACACAATCTTGTTAGGGGCTTAGACCCATACCCGGCCGCATGGTGCCAACTTTGGTCAGAACAAAAACAAGCGCTGGTTCAGTTTAAAATTTTTAGTTCTGAAATTAGTGCGATTGATTGCGAGAGAACGGAAGGCCCTAAGGCAATTAAAGAAGGCATATTGTTTCCTTGTGGCCAACAAACCACTTTACTCGTGAAAGAAATTCAGATGGAGGGTAAAAAGCGCATGGATGCTCGGTCTTTTGTGGCAGGAAACAACCCGCACGATTTTTACTTGAATAACCCTTCTCTATAATAAGCTGATTTGCAAATGATTGGAAATTTGATTAGCTTGGTAGGAGCTAACTCAATTTTATGATCAGATTCCTACTCTTACTGGTGGTCTTGGCATCGGTTCGCGTCTACGCCCAAGAACAGGCTAGCCGCACTTGGGAATTCGTTGCGCCCGTTGCGTCGGAACACTCCATTGATTCCGCTGATTTGAAAAAGACAAGCACCTGGTTGGAGCACAAAGAAGAGCGCACCTATTTCTCCAAATTCTTTGCGGACGAAAATGGTCAAACCCGACAAATTTTTAGCTCGGTACCGCTGCACTACGCAGGGCCAAATGGCGAGTTATTGCCCTACGATTTAAGCTTTCGCCAAAGCGCCAACTACTCTATTTTTGAAAACCAAGAACATCCCATCTGCCTATACAACGACGCAAGCTTTGCTCTAAATTTCAGCCAAGAAGAGCAACTACGAATCGGAAGGAATACACGTATTAATGGTGATTACGTCACAAAAGAAATGGGGCCAGTTGGGCCGTATGTATCGATTCGTTTTGAAGAACAACCCGTCATACAACAATTAGAGGTCGGTAACGGCAAGATCGGATTTCATTACCGTATCTCTGAACCGCTCGCTACAAACGGGCCACTATTTTGCATCGAAGAACAACTCGATTTACCAGTCAACTGGACGCTGAGCGAACCAACTAGTCCACAAAGTGGTCAACGCTATATCCGAGATGCCAAGGGAACCAACCGGGCAGTTTTAAGCGAGATCTTGTGTTATGATGCAAGCGGAAGCACCTATGCCACAGTTTTTGAAGTCGTAGACCAAGCGTTGCGCATTCAAATTCCCACCGCTTGGATCAACGATCCGCAACGTGTTTTTCCGATTACAATTGATCCACTCCTTGCCGGGATTCCGAGCATCTGGAGCGGTGGCCAAATGCCGTCGTGCTTTATGCCCGCTTACAATGAGGACAGCATTCAGGTGACCATTCCCGCGGGCATCACGCCGACAGGTGTCTATGTCGATGCCAGCTTTTATGCCAATCCGTTTACATTTGCCACGATGTCACAGGGATCCATGTATTTTAGTTCCACTTGCGGCGCTTCGCAAACATTTACCGTGACAGGCCCCACCGCAAATTCAGCAGGAACAGCTTACCTCGACAGCTTCAACTTGATGAACCCTTTAGTTTGCTGTCTACAAAAATCTTGTAATCCGATTCAATTTTGGGTGAGCATGCACCTCGGCAGAAATGCCAATGGTCCCGGCTGTAATACCAACTACATCCGCTATGACCCGCTCACCACAAGTTGGCCCTTTCAAGTAATTGTCTATGGGCGTTCACCCGAATCATATGGCAATGAATGGTATACTTCTCAAACCCCCATCTGTTCGAATCAATGCGAAGTTTCCGCCACCGCCTATGCAAGGTATGGTGTTCCACCTTACACCTTTTCACATCCCTGGACTGCTACCGTGGGTACAGCTGGTCAAAATATGGGTTGTAATTCAGGCGCAAGTAATTACGTTTTTACTTTGGATGTGCCCAATTGCCCGGTATACTGCGATTCAAGTTATACCTCATTGAGTATACCGCCCCCCGTGATTGTCGATGCCTGTGGCACGTATATTACCGGTCTTCAAAATGCCAACAAACCACTGACTGCCGCCATAGAACCACAGCTCATTTACGATAGCATCATTTGCAATGGCGCAGCTATAGTCATTCAAAATGAACCATGTATCAGCGATGGAGTAACCATGTTCATCGATCAAAATAACACAGGTTTTGGTTCAATCAATACGCTGATTCTAAACAATACGGACAGCACTATTACCCAAGTTTATCAATTCGTGGCAGAGCGGTTAGGGTGCCTATCTGATACCGTTCAGACAGCAGTTCAAATTGTGCCATTGCCCAATGCCAATATCACCATGAATCCTAATCCGGTGGTGGTTTCCAATCCGGTCATCATTTCAAATGCATCAGTGAGTTTATCCGGAACAAATTTATCGGGATATTGGTCTTTTGCAGATACGCTTATTTATCAAGATACGCTCGTCAACCTATATGACGTGCCAGGAAATATCAGCTTTTGTTTGTACGTATCAGATGGCTTTGGGTGTACCGATAGCACTTGTGCGGTTTTAACAGTAGTTCCGGCAGACATTGAAAACATCAATATTATTACGCCAAATACCGACGGAATCAATGATGCTTTGTATTTTCAATACCTAGACTTTTATCCAAATGCGCATTTAGTCGTGCTGAATCGTTGGGGACAAACCGTGTACGAGTCTTTGGACTATAAAAATGATTGGAAAGGCGGTGACCTAGTGGAAGGAACTTATTTCTATAAGCTCATTATTCCCGATTTAAACAAAACGCTACAAAGCTTTTTTAAACTCGAGCGCTAGCTACTGAGGAATATTAAAAGAAATACCAAAGCGCATTGGATAAACGCCAACTGTCGTACCCTCCTTGAACATACTTAAAAGTGCGTAATTAGCAAAAACTCCGAAATGGCCATAGCCCACACGGACTGTGGCATCGAGCATCCAGGTATTTAAATTGAATTTCGATTTGGTGATGTTTTCAAATTCGTTGCCATTCTCGTAGGTGCCCGTAAAGCGCTGATGGCTATACAAGCGCACCCCGCCTACTACACCTGCATCCAAATAAAAGATCTTTTTATAAGGCTGATCTGAACCAACTGTGAGTTCCAACAGCAAAGGAACGGTCAGGTAAGCCGAATAGAGGGTGTTGCGCTTATAAACTTGATTATTGTTAATGACGGCAAAAACAGTATCTGCATTGTGTTCAAGGACATATGAAGAAGTAAGTTCTGTGGCGCCAAATTGAAAACCATAGCCCGTAGTGAGGCCCAAAACATCGCTGATTAAGTTGAACTTGTATTGGAATGTATTGAGGTTAAACAGCAAACTTTTGGTAATGTTGTTTTCCCAATATGGAGTCGTAGTAAAGGTGGTTGACGGGTCAAGAAACCCAATGGTGTTGGCTTGAAAACCCAATTCAAAACCGGCCCAATGGCCTTTTTCACGCATTGAGCCTTCGTCAAATGTGAAATCACCATCAATATCTAGGTCTAGGTCAAAGAGGATTTGCAAACGGTAGGTCGAGACTATTGGAACTCCGGCTTCGTTCTTGGCTGGAATCCAGAGAGGCATATTGCGCACTATTTCTAATGCTGCGCTGTCAAGGGACGCATTGTAGCCCATCTCGATGAGTGGATTGACCACCTTGCCATCTGCCGCAATTTCAAATGCAACATAAACGGACTCTCCCCACGGAAAAGAATCACTTGTATCGGCGTAAATGAATTGTTCAACAGCATTTTTGAGGTATAGATCAAGGGAGTCCTGGCCACCGGGAAATTGAGGTGAGTTGGGGTTTTCATCGATAACTGAAGCACCGAAAGTTTCAATAACTTCTACGGGAGCAGCTACTTCAACATCGCCAGAAAAAGTGGTGACTTGAATACTTGTATCAATCTTTTCGACTAATTGTGGCTTTTCAAGGACCTGAGCATAAGAAAAAACGGAACCAAAAAATGTAAGGGCGACAAGGAACTTTTTCATGTGGAGAATTTCTCCAAAGATAGAAAATTAAAACAGGATGTTCATATTCAACAAGAAATGTCTGCCTGCTTGCGGATAATAGAAATTTTCCGTGGTGGTTTGACCACCATACTGATAGCTGAAGGTATAGCCATTATTGGCATATAGTGCGTTTAGTAGGTTATTGACCATCAAGCCAATTTCCATCTCTTGGGCAAAATTTTGCTTGATTTTATAATTGCAGATGAAATTGGTAAAAGTGAAGGGATCCAAGCTTCGGGCGACATTCGAGGTATTATCTAGAAATTGGCGCGAAACATATTTTGTTTGTACACCTAGAGCGAGCTGCTTCACCGGACTAAATTGCAAACCAATGGTTTGAATAAAATTGGGCGAAAAGGCAAGGTCGGTGGTGCCATGTTGAATCTGAACCTGGGTATAGTAAGGCGCTTCGTCGAGATAAACATCTATAAATTCCACGAAATTCAGGATTTTGTTTTGACTCAAGGTGGTTGCGCTCTGAATTCGGAACTTATCGTTCAGTTTATAAGCCATTTCGAGTTCAAGCCCAGCTCGATAACTACGATCCACGTTGGTACGGGTGTACCCTCCGACGTCGTTAATTTGACCCGTTAATACCAATTGATCGTGGTAGTACATCCAAAAAAGATTGGCCTGTGCATTGAATTTTTTGAATTGCAAACGATAGGCTAATTCTGTATCGAACATGCGTTCCGGAGTAGGTCTGTTTTCGGGTGTGCTTTCACGGAAGTCTCTGCGCACGGGCTCCCGATTGGCAATCCCGAAAGAACCAAAAAGTTGGTGAGGTCCTAATAACTTCGCAAAAGCCACTTTTGGATTAAAGAAATGGTAAGTGACCTGCTGGGTCACATCTGCCAAATTACCACTCACTTGATCAACGCCTAAAAACTGATAAGCGATACCTCTGTATTGAAGATCGAGGACGAGGTCCAGACCATTTCGGTTGTAACTGGTTTTGAGGTAAGAACTGAGCTCCGATTTTGAGGCATCGTTTTCATAATAACGGTCGTAAATCTCGCTGTTTGATGCAAACTCAGCCCAAATGATTTCGCCAAAATGCAAGCCTGTGTATTGATTGGCCGCACCACCAAATGCGAATTTTAAATAGGGTTTCCATTGGTAATTGAGGCCGTAAACCAATCCGACGAAATGGTTGTCGAGCCATCTTCTTCTGATCAAGTCTGTGGAAAGGATGGAATCTGAACCCACTACCACTGGTTCGAGTCCGTATTCGGCAAGGTCATCTTGATTTCTGAATTCTTCGTAGTAACCTCGACCATAGGTGTAATGACCCGCCAAATTGAGCTCGAGTTTTGGAGAAAATCGATGGATGAAATGCAATTGGTAGTTATCTTGCTTGTAGTTATCTACTTGATTGGCATAGGTGTAATAGTTATATGTGCGGCCAGATTCCAATAAATTTTGGGTTTCAGCAGCGCTCAGACCATTGCGCGCTGCATAATCGAGCATACCAAGAGAGTCACCGCGGTAACGACTTTCTGGCGTACCATACCACGCTTGGTAGGTGCGCTCTGCACCAGTTAACACAACGGCCTTCCAGACAGATTTATTGGCGAAATAGCTTGCCGTAAGGCCCATTGAACGCAAATCGGAGCTAGCGCGATCTAGGTATCCGTCTGAGCGAATCTCAGAAAGCCGAGCCTCAAGTGAAAACCGATCTTTCAACAAGCCCGTTCCGGCCAAGAGGGTTCCGCGAAGCGTTCCAAAAGAACCGCCCGATAAATCCATGCGGGCAAAAGGTTGCAACTTAAGGTCATTTGTTTTGATATTGACGCTTGCCCCAAAAGCTGCTGCTCCGTTGGTAGAAGACCCGACTCCGCGCTGGATTTGAATGCTTTCAATAGACCCGACGAGGTCTGGCATATTGACCCAATAGACGTCGTGAGACTCTGGATCATTGACGGGCACACCATTGATGGTGACGTTGATGCGACTGGCATCGACACCTCGGATGCGCAAACCGCTGTAGCCAATTCCCGCGCCTGCGTCGCTGGTGGTGACCACCGAAGGGGTGAACTCCAAAAGCGTTGGCATGTCTTGGCCAAAATTCTTGACCTGCAGGTCTTTTTTGGTGACCGTAAGGTTGTTCGGCGCGTCTTTTGCACGCAAGCCAGAAACGATGATTCCTTCGATACTTTGAATCCGCTTACTGGTATCTATTGCTGAAAAATTGGTGTTTTGAGCTGCAACACTTGTTGCAAGAAGCAAACTTGGTAAAAACAGTAGTCTTGTTTTCATTTTCTAAAAAATTAAACAAGAATAAGGGGCTCTTCTTGACAGTTTTGTAAGTTAAGCGCGTCATCTTCCCTTCGCTGGCATTATCCAAATCAGGTTCAATGGGTATGTTCTCAGCCTTTCGGCACCCCTTAGAGACGCTGCAAAAGTAATCGAATTTGCTTCTATCTGAATCAACTTCAAATAAAATTAATTGTCGAGAAGATAAAAAATATTGATGCCGTTACCGCGCTGCAATGATTTTGGCAATCTGAACCGCATTGGTGGCGGCACCCTTGCGGAGATTATCGGCAACAATCCATAAATTGAGTGTATTCGCCTGGCTTTCGTCTCGGCGAATTCTACCCACAAAAACATCATCTTTACCTGCTGCCATTCTAGGCATTGGGTACGCGTAGTTAGCGGGGTCATCTTGTAGCGTAATGCCAGGTGTTTGAGAAAGCAACGCACGGACCTCCTGTAAATCGAAGTCGTTTTCAAATGAAATATTGACTGCCTCTGAATGCCCGCCAACTACCGGAACGCGCACTGCTGTTGCAGTGACGTTGATGTTCGGATCTAAGATTTTTTTAGTTTCATTGGTGAGCTTCATCTCTTCTTTGGTGTAGCCGTTCTCGAGGAAGACATCGCATTGCGGGATGCAGTTCTTGTCTATTGGGTATTTATAGGCCATGTCTCCTTGAATACCAGCGCGTTCGTTTTCTAATTGCTGAACGGCTTTGACGCCTGTACCTGTGATGGACTGATAGGTAGATACCACCACGCGCTTGACACCGTATTTGCGGTGCAGGGGCGCCAATACCATGACCAACTGGATAGTGCTACAGTTTGGATTGGCAATAATGAGGTCGTCTTTGGTGAGGAGTTGTCCGTTGATTTCCGGAACGATGAGCTTTTTTGTGGGATCCATGCGCCAAGCTGAACTGTTGTCAATAACAACTGTTCCCTTCTCTGCAAAACGAGGCGCCCACTCCAATGAGGTGTCACCTCCCGCCGAAAAAATAGCAATATCTGGAGCGGCTTCAACTGCTGCCGCCAATCCGATGACTGCATATTCCTTTCCTTGATACGTTAATTTTTTACCCACGCTGTTTTCGGAGGCAACCAATAACAATTCAGTGTAAGGAAATTGTTGTTCTGCCAATACTTCTAACATCACTGAACCAACCATGCCGGTGGCTCCTACTACAGCAACTTTCATTTGTCAATTTTTTACAAAAATAAACTTTGTTTGTCATGCGAAACTTGCTCTCTTTAATTTTCCTGATTTCGGCTTGTACGCCCCGCCCCGTAATTGCCCAAGTGTTCGACGATTTCCACGACCAGAGTCTTTTTCAGGGCTTGCTTTGGGGCGGAGATATTGGTGCATTTCAGACCAATTCCAACCGGCAGCTTCAGCTCAATGCCGCCAACCCGGGCGAAGCCAGTATTCATTTCCAATACGAGCTCAATAATTTGAGTCAATGGGAGGTTCAGTTTTGGCTAAGGCTCAACTTTAGCCCCTCGAGCCTGAACTTTTGTCGCTACTATTTACGGGCCGATCAAAGCGATTTATTAACTGCTGCCAACGCGTTGTATTTAGAATTTGGAGAAGCGGGAAGCCAAGATGCGCCCAAATTATTTTGTCGCCAAAACGGTATTGACAGTTTAATCGCCGTGGGGCCCGCTGGCAGCATTGCGGCCGCATTTCAGCTATTCTTGACGTGCAAGTACGACAATGGCTTGTTTACACTTCATACGCGAACAAGTCCTTCGGCCGCAAGCAACCTTTGGTTGTCAGGGCAGTTGCCCTGGCTGCCAGCTGGCCCCTATGCTGGCTTTGCTTGTATTTTTACAACGAGTAATATGCAAGGTTTTTTTATGGATGATCTTTATTTTGGACCACCAGTGAGTCCGGAACAGAGCACGGTTGTTTTCACCGAAATCATGGCTGATCCAGAACCTCAGCAAGGCCTGCCAAACACAGAATTCTTGGAAATTTACAATGCCGGAACAACTGCGCAGCAACTCAATGGCTTCCAACTTTCAGATGCCACAGGTTCTTGTACACTTCCCTCCTATTGGCTACAGCCCGGTGCATTTGCAACCATAGTAGGAACGGGGCAAAGCAGTGGTTTCAACCCGACAAAGACCATAGAAGTCACCGCTTTTACAAGTTTGAACAACACAGGTGAACTACTGATGCTCAAAAACTCGCAAGGCCTGATCCTTGACCAAGTTGCCTACAATTCATACTGGTATAAAGATTCGAGCAAGATGGAGGGCGGCTTTAGTTTGGAGCGTTGTTCGCTTCTCGACCCTTGCTCTGCCGCAGACAATTGGCGTGCGACGCAAGCGCAGCTTGGCGGCACCCCCGGGATACAAAATTCAGTATTTGAAGCCGCTCCAGACACATTGGCCCCATTCATTAGTTTTACAGAAGTCCGCGATTCCAACCAAGTTGCATTTGTCTTTTCCGAACCAATGGACAGTGCCAGTTTAGCGCTGTGCGCCATCTCGTTTGATCAAAATTTGGGGGCTTACACAAGAACGGCGCTCCATTACCTACAAATCCAAAACGGCGCTCAATTGATTTTGCAATTTGAGCAAACCATTCCCAAAAGTGTTCCGATAGTGGTTACAATTGTTGACTCAAAGGATTGTTGGGCCAATGCGAGTAACCTACAAACGAGTTTCATTCGCTGCGAAGAACCCAAGATGAATGACCTATTGATCAATGAGATTTTATTTGACCCTCCGAGCACTGGTTCTGACTTCATCGAGCTCTACAACAACAGCAACAAATACCTCAGCCTTGCCAATTGTTCCATCGGCAATGGGTCTATGAATTACCTGCTCCAAAAAAGTGTAATTGGGCCAAAACAGTACCTCGCGCTATCGCCTGACACTGCTTTTTTATGGTCTTACTACCCCAGCACGCAGCTCACTCAAATTACCACGCAAGAGTTGCCTTACTTTTATAACGACAGCGGTACGTGTATCCTGAATTGTAATGACTCCGTTTTGGATGAACTCAAATACCACAAAGATTGGCATGCAACAGGCCTATTGGACAGCGAAGGCGTGAGCTTAGAACGCTTAGATCCAAATGCACCCACACAAAACCCAAATAATTGGTTCTCAGCAGCTCAGAGTGCAGGTTTTGCGACCCCTGGCAGGAGTAATTCCCAACAAATTGCTGCCATAGAAAATGGACAATTATACTTGAGTTATCCTGAATTGAGCCCCGATCAGGATGGCTATCATGATTTTTTAGAAATTCACTACGAATTGCCCGCACCCAACATGTTGGTTCAAGCAGCCATCTTTACCCTCGGGGGTCAGCTTGTTAAACAGCTCAATTACAATGAACTATTCGGGACAAAAGGCGTTCTGATTTGGGATGGAAGCACAGAATATGGCACAATTGCCTCGAGCGGAATTTATATTCTTGACTTCTCCGCCTTTTCAACAGGGTCAAGTGTATTTTTTAATCGCAGGCTGAGTTTTGCGCGCTGTATTAAACGTTAAATTTGATGAAAATTCAATGTCATGAAAACGCCGCTTCTTCTGCTCATTTGTTTGGTCACCTTTTCGCTTTCTGCTCAGCGCTATACCAGTGCGCTCGGATTAAGAGGGGGCAGCCCAGGCGTGACCTATCTCAATGCAAAATACAGGATCAGCCAACAAGCCTATGAAATTGGACTTGGTGGCAATACCGGAGCACTTTGGGTGCACGGCAATGCCTATTACCAAAATGAACTCAACGACATTTTAGATTATTATTACGGCTTTGGCGCCAATGTTGGCATCGGTAAAATGAATCAGTTTGAGGCCAACTTCAGCGGCTTAGGTTTGGGCGTCAATGCCGTAATCGGCATTGAGCACACGCTAACAGATTTTCCTCTGAATGTTTCGCTTGATGTCGGGCCGGGTTTATACGTCCTTCCTCGTTTTCAATTAGGCTTTGCATGGGCCTTAAGCGTGCGCTATGTCCTCCACTAAATTTGACTTTTCTCCCGGATCCAAAAATTGGATTGCCAAATTCTTTGAGCTACTCGATCAAGGTGCGCTCAGTATTGACGAAGACCTCATCCATCAAAAGGAAGCAAATCTTACCCACTTCATTTCTCACCAAACAGGCCTGATCTACGGCACGGTAAAATCATTTATTTTCTCCAATGCACTAGAAAAACGCCGATTCAATACAGACGAACAACTCCAATTACTGCTTTTCGAGACCTTGCTTTTTACGTACATGAGAAAGCAACAAAAACCTGTAAAAGCGTCAGATTTCACTGCTGTCTTACTCGATTTTTATAAAGGTTTTGAGGGCGCTGGCTTACTCGATCAAATTAAGTTCAAAACAACGGCGCAAGCAAATAGAAAATTAGAAATTCTGCTGGCCTCTAGGGTTGGAATCAAGAGCTCTTTTCTAGGTGCCAATTATTGGCTCAAGCACCTTTCCAACGCATTCATTTTTTTAGACGTCATCTTGTTTCGGGCTTACCTCGAAGGAGACCATTCTCCTTTTCTTGAAAAATACCAGCGCTATACATCGTCTGTTCTCAATGGCTTGATTTACGTAGCGCACATCAACGGAAAGGTAGATGAAAAGGAAAAAAAGATACTCCAATTATTCATTGCCTCAGCCGCATTGCCTCATTCACTCCAAAAAACCTATAAAGAGCGCAGTAAGATTGGCATAACGCTCAAATTACTGCAACAAGAATGGGTTCCGGATCACTTGCTTGCGCAAATTACCTATGAATTCGGACACCTCTTGCTGCAAAGCACGCACGTCATACAAGCAGAAGAGCGTCAAAAACTCGTCGCGCTTGGCGAGGCACTTCAGATGAATGCAGCTCAGATGGAGTTATCCGAAGAAATGTGTCTGGCCTTTATTGCGCAAAGTGGCCCAAATGAACTATTGGTTTACAAGCAGTCGACAGAGGCGAGTTTTGCATTCAAGGAGACCAGTAAGCGTTGGCTGCGCATTATCGGACGCAACCGGGAACGCTTGCTCACAGAAATGAGAGAGAGCAAAGAATTAATGGCGCTATTGCAGAAATCTACTAAAGAAGAACTGAGTCTCGAAGAAAAAGAACAAGTCAAAGATCAATTCTACGATATCCTCAAATCCATGCCTTCTTTGGCTCTATTTCTTTTGCCTGGCGGCACCCTCCTGCTTCCCATCGTCATGAAACTCGTGCCGGAACTTATCCCCTCTGCTTTTAAAGTCAATGAAGTAGAGAAAAAACAACCCGAAGATGAACTGTAAAATACACATCCACCTGCTCAATGAGCTCTTTTCGCAAGAATTAGCGGACGCACAACACAATGGCAAAGAAACAGCCGATAACTTGCGTTATGAGTGGGAAGACGAATTAGAAATCACTTCTGAAGTAACTTCGGTAGTAGAACACCAAGCGGCCACTTACACGCTAGCAGGTTACGACGAAAACAATACACTTTTTTCCTACGAAATTGCAGACATGCATTTATTTGAAATTCATTCTGTCCAAGACCCGATTGCCTATGTAGGTGCATCTCAAAGCATCGTAGACCATTGCACGCATAGCACCGATAGCAACGGCCACACCATCCGTATTTTCCTCAAAGACTACGAACCAATGGCCAATCCAGTACCCGGTATTTTTATCGCTTCAAAAGCTTTTCCTAAAGCCCTCATCCGATGATCGAACTCAAAGGCATCCAACTCACTTATCAAAAACCTGTTCTGAAATCCCTGAACTTACAGGTCAAACGCGGAGAAATTCTCGGACTTGTCGGCAAAAGCGGAGCGGGCAAATCATCTTTACTTAAAATATGCGCCGGACTTCAAGATCCAGACCAGGGTCAAATTGTGATTGATGGTCAAACACAAACGCCAGTGCGTCATTTATTGGTGCCAGGATTTGAAGGGCTTGCCATCGTCAACCAAGATTTCAAACTCGATCCCTACCACACCGTCGAAGAAAACCTCCGAGAATCCATTTTGCATTGGCCTTATGACAAACGCGATAAACGCGTGCAAAAACTCTTGCGAATTTTCGGACTCAAAGACATCAGCACTACAAAAGCGCACCTAATTTCTGGCGGCGAGCAACAACGCGTAGCCATTGCGCGCGCCATTGCAGATCAGCCTTCCTACCTCTTGCTCGACGAGCCATTCGGACATCTCGATGCCCATTTGCGTCAAAAGTTGAGCGCGCACCTCATGGATCTCCGAGACGAAGAAGATACCGGAATTATTTTGGTCTCTCACGAAGGACAAGATGTGCTGGGTCTCTGCGATCACATCTGCATTTTACAAAATGGAAAGCTTTCGAAAAAATACAAGCCACAAGAAGTCTACTACCACTATAAAGCGCCAGAACGAGCGCGTTTATTTGGGCCATTGAATACGCTAAAAATCAATGATGAACTCGTTCATTTCAGACCAGATGAATACAGAATTGCGCAAAATGGGATTCAAGTTCAATTTGAAAAAGCACTTTTCGTAGGCGGCCTTTATTTGAACTACATGAGGAGTGCACATCAAGAACGAATTCTATTATATGCCTTCGATCCATTAACTGAAATCAAAGCGATTGAAATCTTCAAAAAATAAATCGGGAAAAATTCGCCTGACCCTTCAAGCGTTTTGGACGGCACTCAAAGCTTATGTGCAAGAAGGTGCTTTTCATCATGGTGCCGCGCTGGCTTACTATACCTTATTTGCCTTCATTCCGATCATTTACCTAACAACCAGTATTTACGGCAGAATTATTGGTCAGCAAAACATGCGCGACATCATTTCGTCGCTGCTCCAATCCGGACTTGGACTACAAGACAGCGGCTCTATTCTACAACTCGTAGACACCATGTCCATCGAAAAACCCAATTTCTTTTTAGAGCTTGCGAGTATCGGCATCTTACTTTACACGTGTTCGGCCTTCATGATTTCGCTCAAACGAAGCCTCAATGAGTTTTTCCATGTGGGCAAAAAAAGCAGACAAGAATCCAATCTATTTATGGAAATTATCGGTTTCCGCTTTGTGGGTGTGCTTCTGCTCGCTGTTTTTGCACTCGTGATTATCCTGTTTTACTTTCTTCAGGTTTTCATCTTTTCCGCACTCACGAGTTGGCTTCATTGGAACAATGGTTTTGTCAACTTCTCGCTGCATGTACTTCAAATCATCTTGACTTTGCTTTCAAATGCATTGATCTTTACGCTCATTTTTAAATACATGCACAATGCAAAAGTCAGTTGGCGTATCGCCCGAAATGGTGCCATTGCAACTGCTATTTTACTCTATGTGAGTCAGTTGCTTATTGGCTACTATTTACAGCATTTCTTTGTGATGGGACAACTCGGTATTGCCAATTCCATTTTCATCATGTTGGCTTGGGTCCACTACTCGGCGCAAATTGTCTTTTTCGGGGCACAATTTACCTATCAAATTGGTAAGGTTTTCAATGAGCGCATCCAGACTGACATTAAAGAAACGACGGGGGCTTCCTGAATTCAATTTTGGCGTCTCTGAAAATACTAGAGGTATTGCGGATCGTCAGTAAAAAACTTTTGTTTCCTCCGATTGGCACGTAGTAAAAAGATAGTGCCCAGCAGTGCATATTGCGGTTCAATGAAAAATAAGCGTTGGTGAGGCGCCCTTCTTGTAAATTGAAATTGAGGTTGCCAGACAAGTTCCATCGCTTCGTAAAACTCAAATCTCCACTGAGTACTAAGGTCTGGATAAATAACCAAGAATCGGGGTTGCTTGTACTGATTTCTTGATTGGCTCTTATGCCGTACACATGCGATAAATTCAACTTCCAAGGAATATCGTAGTAAATGGCGCGCTCTGGATGCAATGCGTAGTAATTGAAGTCGGCGTTCCAATCTTGTTCGTTAAATAAGGTACTGTGGTTTTGGATTTTTTTGCGATCCTTTTTGGGTGCCAATACGACACTCGTTGTCAGGTTGGTCGTGGTTAAGCGACCTAATTGTTGGTTATTTTTCCAAGCGTAAGTCCCGACTGTCGCTCCAGTGGCATCCCAACCGTAAGGACTCCATTGTGCATTGGACACAAAATTGATCCAGTTCGCCGGACTAATGCGCAAATTCAGAGAAAGATCGGAAAGCTGCATGCTGTCTTTGGTAAAATCGTAGTAGCCCGTGATGGAAAATTGGTCAATCAAGCGCACTTTTTTATAACCCGTGAGGGTGTCTTGCTCGGATTTGAACTTGAGTTCAGCTGTATTGTTGATACCGAAAGTGAGCAAAGATGCTTCTTTGACCGACCCTACCGAATAAATACTGCGCTCAAATGGAGAATAGGTAATTGGTGCTTGGTTTGGACCTGCATTGACCGTGACCAAAGGATTCCAACCAGGAGTGTAGCGGTAACCGATATTCGGTGTCATTAAGTGACGCAATCTGGCTTGTTTGGGGCCCACAAAACGATAATACGCGTACAAAACAGTTGTGGCAGTCAGGTTAAAATTGAGTTCGTGGCGCATGGCCATTTGCCTTAGGGTGTCGATTTGCGTTTGATTTGCCAACGGATCATAAGATTTAACAATCTGCTGAAAATTGATTTTATTCCCGTAATTGAGACTAGGATTGATTTTTACAGCATTTTTAAACAAACCTGTATTCGTTTGAATACTGATACCTTGACTGACACCATTCATGAGTCGCTGACCAATTGCATTGAAATCGCCATTCGTGAGCAAAGAATCTGCAAACTGCGAGCGGTTCTGAGCTTCTAGATTGTAGGTAATGCCGATGCGCTGTATCGTTTTCTTCCAATTTTTGTCTGCGGTTTCAAAAAGATCTTTGAACGGGAAAACACGCGTTACATTTACATTGAGTACTGGACTCGTGAAAGAAATATTCTTGGCTAGTGAGTTTTGGCGCAAAGACATTTTGAGACCAGTGTTGATCGGTTTTCCAGGAAAATTGCGCGCCAAATTGATATCTGAATTGAAGGAATTCGAAAAGTACTCGGGGTTGATCGGGTCGAGTGAATTTTTAGATTGGTTGTCAGAAATGAAGTTGACATTCGATGAAAAATCCCAAAACGGATTCGATTTGGGCGCTTTGCGGTGGTTCCAAGAAACGGTGACTTTATTGCGCTTGATATTTGTCGGAAAGCCACTATTGAATTGCTGAAAGCCCAGTGATAAACGGCCGCTGTAACCATAGCGCTTGGCGTAGTCAAGGTCATTGCGCAAGCCCCACGAACCGCGGCTGTATAAATTGGCGTAAACCGATGTTTGATAGCGGTCATTGATTGGAAAATACCAACCCAGATTTTGAAATCCAAAACCGTAGGCAGACAAGGGGATGAACTCCGGGAACAACAAGCCTGACGTGCGTTCTTTTTGGTTGGTCGGGATAAACGCAAATGGCAAACCAAGCGGAGTCGGGATGCCCGAAACCCATAAGTTCATGGGGCCCGTTACTATTCTTTCATTTGGCACGAGAACGCCTTTGCTCAACTGAAAATGGTAATGAGGCTCTTCTAGATCACAAGTGGTTAAAACGCCCTGGCGCAAATGCAATTCTTCGTTGGCTTGGCGTTTGGCTGTACCCATCCGAAAATAAAACTCATCTTGCTTGATTGCCAATGCTTGAATGTAAGCTTTTTGGGTCTTGTAGTTCATTTTGAGCGTCTCGCAACGAATGGTTTCAGTGCCTTCGGTGAGTTCTGGGAATTCGACCTTTGTGCCCGTGCTATCGATACGGTAACTCGCCTCGACCTGATTGGAATCGATGTCAATCAAGATATATCCCGCCTTTAAAGAAAACCCTTCGCTCTGGACTTCGGCGTTGCCATATAAATGAATTCTTTTGTTTTGGACGTCGTGTCTAATTTTTTGGCTCGCTTTGTAAGTCACTATTTGGTTGAGACTCTCTCCGTTGACATATAGGGTGTCTTGCGCTGTAACAAAAGCCGTGGCACACATTATTAACAATGTGGCGAAGAAAAGTTGTAAAAAGCGCTGGCGCTGACTCAAGATGCTTACTTAGATTTGTAATATGCAGGAAAAACGTACAAAGCTACCAATTTTCAATGGCTTGCAAAAAAACGCAATTGGCGTCTTTTTATTGGCAGCGTTGTTTTTATTTTCGACCAACAATTATTGGGCTCAAAACAATAAGATCAAAACAATTGTGATTGATGCCGGCCACGGCGGTCACGACCCGGGTTGTCATGGCGCTCAGAACAACGAAAAAGAAGTTTGTTTGTCAATGGCCTTGAAGCTTGGCGCACTCATCAAAGAACGCTATCCAGACATCAAAATCATCTACACCCGGAGCACCGATGTATTTGTCGAGTTGGCCGAACGCGCCAATATTGCCAATCGCAATAATGCCGACCTTTTTATTTGTATCCATGCCAATGCAGGTAGCACCACTGCTTATGGTTCGGAAACTTATGTACTCGGTTTGCACCGCACCGACGCCCAACAAAAAGTAGCTGAGCGCGAAAACGCGAGTATCGCACTCGAAGACGACAAAGGCGCTAAATACCGTTCTTACGACCTCACCCCTGATGGCATTATCGCACTGCAGTTTCAGTTAGCCGTTTTTCACCGACAATCCATTCTTTTTGCAGAAATGATTCAAAAAGAGTTCAAAAGGATTGGCCGCTACGACCGCGGGGTCAAGCAAGCCGGATTCTTGGTGTTGTACAAAACAACCATGCCGAGTGTGTTGATCGAAACCGCCTTTTTACCCAACCCAACCGAAGAAAAATTAATTGGGACAGCAGAAGGACAGCAAAAAATGGCACTAGCCATGTTTCAGGCTTTCGTGAATTACAAAAACGCTACTGAAGGTAAAACGGTGGTGGGTGGCACAACTGCCCAACAAAATACAACTGAACTCAAATCTGATGAGGGCAATCAGAGCAAACCCGTAGAAACACCGACAGAGATCGCAAAAGAGCAAGGCTTGATTTTCAGGGTGCAAATCGAGACTTCTAATAAGGCTATTTCCACAAAATCGAGCCATTTCAAAGGGTTAGATATATTTGAATATCAAGACAATACGTTATTTAAATACTGTGCTGGAAAATTCCCTAACGATCTACAGGGCGCCAAAAATTATAAAAATGAGCTGATTCAAAAAGGCTTTGCGAATGCTTTTGTGGTAGCTTTCCTCGACGGAGAACGCATCAGTATTGAAAAAGCCATTAAATTAGCAGAAAAAAACTAGCTTGAAATTCTCCAAAGAAATCAAAGCCGCTTTAATTGCGCTGGTGGCCATCGTGGTGCTCATTGCCGGGATCAACTTCCTGAAGGGCAATAGCTTTTTTGGTGGCGACGACGTCTACACCGCCTATTTTCCAAACTCAGGTCAATTAATGGTGTCATCAAACGTTACCCTCGATGGCGTTGAAATTGGAAAAGTGCTCAGCATTCAATCCAATCCAAACGGAGATTCGCTGCACAAAGTGAAGATGACCTTCAACATTCACAATTCCGATATCAGACTCCCTAAAGGTTCCTATGTCGAAATTGGCTCCTTAGATTTCTTCACCAAAGCGTTGGTGGTTCAATTGCCCACTGCAGGCAATGGCTCATTTTATAAAGTTGGTGCCACCATTCCAGGGTGCGTCTCTGTAGATATGGTCACGCAAGTCAAAGCATATGCTGATCCCATTTCTCAAAAACTTCAGACCATGATGTTGTCTGTCGATAAAATGGTGACTTCGCTTTCTTCTTTCTGGGATACCACAGCCACATCTGAGTTGGAAGGTAGCCTCAAGCAAGTTAAGCTCACGATTAAAAAATTGGGCAATGTTGCCGACGAACTGCAAGGGTTTGTCGCTTCAGAGCGTGCTCAGTTCTCCAAAATAATGGCGAATGTAGAAGGCATCACCCTGAATCTGCGCAAAAGCAACGACGAAATCACTGCTATCGTTGGCAATACGCGCAAGATAACAGACGAGCTCGTCACCGCCGATTTCAAAGGCACCATTCTCGAGGCTCAAACAACGCTCAAAAAAGTCAATATGGTCCTTTCCGAAGTAGAAAAAGGACAAGGTACACTCGGCAAACTCATTCACGACGACAAACTCTATGCTGAGCTCGTGGCCACCAACAACGACCTCCAAAGTTTGGTCACAGATCTCCAAGCGCATCCCGAGCGCTACGTTCATCTTTCTGTAATCGGAGGAAAGACTAAAGGGCTGCAACTCACCAAGAAAAACGAAGACAAGCTACTTAAAATGTTGGACAGCTTGCCTGAATAAACCTCGCTCATGCAACAACTCATTTTTGCCGTACTTACGCTCCTCAGTTTTGGCTTATTTGCATACAACTTGCGCAAAATTGCCCAAAACATCCACATGGGCCTACCCTTAGACCGCTCAGACCGTAATGCAGAACGCTGGCGCACTATGCTACTTGTGGCACTTGGACAAAAGAAAATGTTCACGCGGCCCATCCCGGCGCTTTTACACTTGGCTGTGTATGCCTCGTTTGTGATTACCCAAATTGAGCTCATCGAAATTTTAGTAGATGGCATGAGCGGTTCACACCGTTTCTTTCAAAATGGCCTAGGTGGTTTTTATACCTTCATGATCAGCTTTATTGAAGTGCTGTCTGTCTTGGCTTTTATTGGCACCGTTGCCTTTCTAGCGCGCCGCAACATGCTCAAATTGCCGCGCCTCAACATGAAAGAACTCGCGGGCTGGCCAACGCAAGATGCCAACCTCATTCTTGTTTTTGAATTGATCTTGATCTCTTTTATTTTCACCATGAATGGTGCGGATGAAGTATTGCAGACTTATGCAGGAAATTCAAATGGGTTTGCCATTAGTTCTTGGTTAGGTCCTATCTTATTTGAAGGAAAAAGTACGCATACATTGCACGTTTTAGAGCAAATTGGTTGGTGGGGTCATATCATTATGGTATATACCTTCATGAACTACCTACCCTACTCCAAGCACCTGCATATTTTTATGGCATTTCCGAATACCTACTATTCCAAATTAGAGCCAAAAGGACAATTTACGAACATGCAGAGTGTCACCAATGAAGTCAAACTCATGCTCGACCCCAATGCAGATCCTTATGCTGCGCCAGCTACAGATGCTGCACCTTCTCGCTTTGGGGCAAAAGACGTCACTGATCTCACCTGGAAAAATCTCATGGATGCCTACAGCTGCACCGAATGTGGACGCTGTACCTCTGCTTGCCCAGCAAATACGACAGGCAAATTGCTCTCGCCGCGCAAAATCATGATGGACACCCGCGACCGCATGGTGGAACTCGGCGATTTCAAGCGCAAAAACGGACCAGATGCAGAAGACGGCAAGAGCCTCCTCGGATCATACATCACCGAAGAAGAACTCTGGGCCTGCACGAGCTGTAATGCTTGTGTGCAAGAATGCCCTGTCAATATCGATCCGTTGTCTATTATCATGGATTTGCGTCGCTTTTTGGTCATGGAAGAGTCCAAAGTACCGACCGAACTGACTGGCATGCTCACCAACATTGAAAACAATGGTGCGCCTTGGCAATTTGCACCCACAGAACGCATGAATTGGGCCAACGAAGAATAGTCAAAAAGACCTAGCAATGAGTATACAAGTACGCACAATGGCCGACATGATGGCCTCAGGAGAAAGCCCAGATATCTTATTTTGGGTGGGTTGCGCCGGATCTTTCGACGACCGCGCCAAAAAAATCACCAAAGCATTGGTCAAGATATTAAACCATTGCAAGGTCAACTTTGCGGTATTAGGCACCGAAGAAAGCTGTACGGGCGACCCAGCCAAACGCGCCGGTAATGAGTTTACCTTTCAGATGCAAGCACTCATGAACATTGAATTGCTCAATGGCTATGAAGTGAAGAAAATCGTTACGGCCTGCCCGCATTGTTTCAATACTCTCAAAAATGAATATCCCAGTTTGGGCGGCACCTATGAAGTCATTCATCACACCCAACTGATCCAAGACCTCATCAATACTGGCAAACTCACCCTCGCCGACAACGGCACTTTCAAAGGCAAAAAAATCACCTTCCACGACCCCTGCTACCTCGGGCGCGCCAACGACGTCTATGAGGCGCCACGCGAACTCATCGAAAAGCTCGATGCCGCATTAGTAGAAATGAAACGTTGCAAAACCAACGGTTTGTGCTGTGGAGCGGGCGGTGCTCAAATGTTCAAGGAGGCCGAAAAAGGCAACAAAGAAATCAATATCGAACGTACCGAAGATGCCATTGAAACAAGTGCCAACATCATCGCTACTGGTTGCCCTTTCTGTAACACCATGATGACCGATGGCGTCAAGCACTTCGAAAAAGAAGAAGATGTCAAAGTAATGGACATCGCCGAACTCATTGCCAATGCTGCAGACCTATAACATCCCCGCTCATTTCGGGCCTAACTGCCGTGTGTGGGTTTTCATTGGCGCTAGACCACTAGACGCCACAGAAAACCAATGGGCAAATGAGCAACTTTCAGCCATCACCAATACATGGCAAACACACGGAAAAGCCATGAATGCAACGGGTTTCGTATTTGAAAAGCATGCACTCGTCATCGTCGCCAATGAAGAAGGTGTTCAAGCCTCTGGCTGCTCCATGGATAAAATCAATCATTTAGTACGCCAAATGGGAGCCGAGTTAGGTATTGATTTTTTTGCACGCATGAATACGTTGGTAAAAGAAAATGACCAATGGGAACTGGCCAAATTTGATCCATCGGAATCCAGACATTTTGTATCAGCATCTACCCAGTTATTGGGAGAGTTGATTTAAGCACTATTTCTAGGAAATTAGCTGGTCTGCAGACCTAATACCCACCGGCGCCACCTACAATTTGCTCTACAGGGTGCCAAGTGGTTTTGATTTCTTGAAAATCAGAGATATAGGACAACCCTTGGGCCCTTGACTGCGAAAAATCGATACTATAACTCATGACGCGCTTGAGGTTTTCTACAGCCTTTCTGCAAAAGTAATTGCACATAAAGGCGATTTTTGGTTGGCGATAACGACTACCGAATTTCCTCCGATGATGGCCGGTAATACTTGTGACATGAATCCGAGTATTGCGGTTTGCTGACAAGCAACTACCCCTACTACACCCGTCGCTTCAGGAACCGAAAAATTAAAGTGTGAAGAAGCAACAGGATTCACAGTCCCGAGTAAGGCCTGATATTTATCGGCCCAACCAGCGTAATAAACGCAGCGGTCAATACTACTTTCAACTTCTTGCGTTGCACTTTTGAGATCGGAACCAAGGGCTTGAAGCTCTTCCAGAAACTGACCTTTTCTTGCCTCCAACATTTCAGCAATGCGGTAAATAATCTGACTGCGGTTAAAAGCAGATTTTTGCGACCACGCGGCCTGCGCTTTTCGCGCTACTTGCACCGCATTTCGGACATCTTTTTTAGAGCCTTGGCATGCATTGGCGATGTGTTTGCCATTTGCAGCAAAAACAGCGTACGAACGGCCGCTTTCGGTTCGGGGAAATTGGCCGCCAATATATAATTTGTATGTTTTGAGTACTTCCATTAGTTCGGGAATTTGAGATAAGCACGAAGGCCGTGTAGGCCTCCCTCGCGGCCAAAGCCACTTTCTTTGTAGCCGCCAAAAGGAGAGGCAGGATCAAATTTGTTATAGGTATTGGCCCAAACCACTCCGGCCTGCAGTTGCTGACTTACACCAAATATGCGCGCGCCTTTGTCTGTCCAGATACCAGCAGCCAAACCATAAGGTGTATTGTTGGCCTTTTGCACCACTTCTTCTATGGTCCGAAAAGTTTGAATGGTCAGAACTGGCCCAAAAATCTCTTCCTGCACAATGCGCGCGCTTTGCGCAACATCCGTGAACAGTGTGGGTTTACAATAATAGCCAGAGCTTGGAAGCTCACAAGTTGGTTGATAGATTTCGGCTCCCTCTTCTAAACCCAGTTGAATATAACGTTCAATGGTCTGGAGTTGTTTTTTAGAATTGATGGCGCCAATATCTGTGTTTTTGTCGAGCGGGTTGCCGACATAAATACTTTGCAAACGAAATTTCAATTTTTCAAGTACTTGAGTGGCGATTGATTCTTGTACAAAAAGACGAGAACCCGCACAACAAACATGACCTTGATTGAAGAAGATGGCGTTGATGACACCCTCAACTGCCTGATCGATGGGTGCATCTTCAAGAATGATATTTGCTGATTTGCCACCAAGTTCAAGCGTTAGTTTTTTAGTGGTTCCGATGCAAGCTTTTTGAATTTGTTTACCCACGGCGGTACTACCTGTAAAAGCAATTTTATCGAGGTCTGGGTGCGCAACAAGTGCGGCACCTGTATCGCCGTATCCGGTGACGATGTTAACTACCCCTGCAGGCAAACCAGCTTCTTGGCAAATTTCGGCAAACTTAAGAGCTGTCAAGGATGTCGTTTCAGCTGGCTTTAGTACCACTGTATTGCCGCAAGCAAGCGCTGGAGCAATTTTCCAGGCGAGCATGAGCAGCGGAAAATTCCAAGGAGTGATTTGACCAGCCACACCGAGCGCAACAGGATTTTGACTGGGAAAAGCTTCTAGAAGTTTGTCGGCCCAACCCGCGTAATAAAAGAAATGATTGCAAGCGAGTGGTACATCTACATCTCTTGCTTCTCTAATTGGCTTTCCGCCGTCTAAAGTTTCTAAAACAGCGAGTTCTCTGGCTTTTTCTTGCATGAGGCGCGCAATGCGAAAGAGGTATTTACCGCGTTCCGCACCACTGAGTTGAGACCAGACATTGGTATAGGCTGTACGTGCGGCACGCACCGCTAAATCGACATCGGCTTGGTTGGCCCAAGCAATTTTGGCAAGATGGGTTTCATCTGCAGGATTGATGGAGTCAAAATAGGTCTTTGACAAGGGAGCTTGCCACTTTCCATCGATAAAGAGCTCGTATTGCGGCTTGATTTGAACAAGTGCAGTAGACTCCAGTGAAGGATCGAGATTCCAGGTTGTATTACTCATCATTAATCGATTGAAAAATAAGCTGCTGACTGGTACTTACCCGTCAGTTGTTTTTGATATTGGAGCAGTAAATCGTTGGCGAGGCTGCTAGCGCCAAAGCGGTACCACTCGTTGGTCAGCCAGGCTTCACCCAGAACTTCCTTGACCAATAACAAGTGTTGTAGTGCCAATTTTGCGGATGAAATGCCACCCGCTGGCTTCATGCCAATCATTTGACCTGTTTTGTCGAAATGATCTTTGATGGCACCCAGCATGGTGAGCACGACAGGAAAAGTGGCTGCTGGTTGTATTTTACCTGTAGAAGTTTTGATGAAATCGGCCCCTGCCGCAATGGCGAGATCGGATATTTTACGAACTTGATCAAGTGAATCGAGCTCACCTGTTTCAAAAATAACTTTGAGCCTTGCGCTTGTACACAATTCTTTAATGGCGGCAATTTCGTCAAAAACAAATTGATAATCACCTGCCAAAAAACGACCTCTGGAAATCACCATATCGATTTCATCCGCACCATTTTCTAGGGCAAAAAGGGTGTCGTCTTTCTTCACTGAAAAAGGCGCCTGACCCGAAGGAAAAGCGGTGGAGACACTCGCCACTTTAATCCCGGAGTCGCCAAGTGCTTTTTTGGCAACACCTACCATGGAGGGATAAACGCAAACGGCTGCTACTTTTGGTAAATCAGGGGTTTGATCGTGTAAATGCTGCGCCTTAAAACAAAGTTGCCGCACTTTTCCCGGGGTATCTTTTCCTTCTAAGGTGGTGAGGTCAATCATGGAAAGGGCCATGCGTAAACCTTGTAGTTTGGCAGCGCCCTTTAGACTCCTGGTTTGAATGCGCGCGACGCGTTCAATTGAGCCAGTTTGATCAATTGCTGGTGATTTGGCAAGTAAGGATAATAAATCTGGATTGTTACGAGGCGGTAGCATGACCCAAAGTTAAAAAAAACTTGGGCACTCAGGATTTAATCCTCGTCTTCGTCGTCAGCGGGCTCGTCGTCGGCAAAATCGTCGTCGTCTGATTGGTCGTCGTCGTCGTCGTCGAGGTCGTCGTCTTTGAGATCGTCTGGTTTGTCAAAGTCGTCGTCAAAGTCGTCGTCTTCGACCACAGGCTTAGCTTTAGGCTGTACTTTGGTGATTTTAACCAAGTAAATCACTTCGTCGGTTTCCCAAACAAGGGCATCAAGCACCTCGCCAGATGGCGTTTTGATGGTGGTCAGGTGGTTGATATAGCCATCTGGAAAATCTCGGAGGATTTGCTTCTTCTGCTCGATGGTTAGCTTGTCGTAACTGATGATTGCTCTTCTTTTTGACATAGGATTGACAACTGTTTACACGGCAAAATTATATTTTTTGATATTGTGGCAAACAACTCACCTCAAATTCTTGAAAAAAATATTTTTCTTTTCCGTAATCTTCCGGATTAAGTACTTAAAAGCCAGCATCAGACACACTTTTTTAAATACCTTTGTCAAAACCCAAAGATTCCATGTCAAAAGCAAAAAGTGCCTTTTTTTGTCAAAACTGCGGCCATGAAACTCCAAAGTGGCTTGGCAAATGCCCTAGCTGCAAAGAGTGGAATACTTTTGTGGAAGAGCGCACAGAAAAAACACCCAAACATGTAGTTAGTTTTTCTAGATCCTCGCAGGCCCAACAGGCTGTTCTGATTCAAGAAGTTCAAAAAAGTGAGGAAAGTCGCATTGCGCTGCATGACTTTGAGCTCAATCGCGTACTCGGTGGTGGCATTGTTCCGGGCTCCATCAACCTCCTGGGTGGCGACCCAGGCATCGGTAAATCGACGCTTCTACTCCAGTTAGCAATCAAAGAACAACTCAAAGTGCTTTACGTTTCAGGAGAAGAAAGCGAACAACAAATCCGGATGCGCGCCGAAAGACTCGGTCTTGACAACCCCAATTGCTACCTACTTACAGAAACCAACCTGCAGCAGGTACTGCTACAAGCTGAAGAAGTCAGGCCCCAGCTATTGATCATCGACTCCATCCAAACCCTCTATACCGATAGTGTGGAGAGTTCGCCAGGGTCTGTTGTACAGGTCCGAGAATGCACGGCTAATTTATTGCGCTTTGCCAAACAGACCGATATCCCTATTTTCTTAATTGGTCACATCACCAAAGATGGCACCATTGCAGGGCCAAAAGTGCTCGAACACATGGTAGACTCCGTCTTGCAATTCGAAGGAGACCGCCACCATATTTACCGCTTGCTGCGCAGCATCAAAAACCGTTTTGGTTCGACCAACGAGCTCGGAATTTACAGCATGCAAGGCAATGGCCTCATACCAGTGGCCAATCCTTCAGAAGTTCTTGTTTCTATCGGTTCAGAAGCCCTCAGTGGCGTTGCAGTCGCCTCCATGGTCGACGGCATCAGGCCGTTATTAATCGAAGTGCAGGCGCTGGTTTCTTCAGCGGCATACGGCACCCCACAGCGCTCATCTACTGGTTTTGACGTCAAGCGGCTCAATATGTTATTAGCAGTACTAGAAAAACGCTGCGGTTTTCGCTTGGCTGCCAAAGACGTTTTCTTGAATATTGCTGGGGGCATCAAAGTAGACGACCCAGCTATTGACCTCGCCGTCGCCATGGCCATTTTATCATCCAACGCCGACCTCGCCATCGACAAAACCATTTCTTTTGCTGCCGAAATTGGCCTGAGCGGCGAACTCCGTCCGGTGAACCGCCTGGAGCAACGCCTGGGTGAACTCGAAAAACTCGGTTACAAAAAAATCATTGTATCCAAATACTCCAAAGGCATCAAAGGACACAAACACCAAATAGAAATCATCCCCTGCACCAAAATCGAAGAAGTGGTGCGCGCGGTTTTTGCTTAGACTATGCCCAGACTGATCCTCGTCCCGACCCCAATTGGCAATTTAGAAGATATCACGCTTCGGTCCTTGCGCATCTTACAAGAAACGCCCCTCATTTTTGCCGAAGATACACGCGTCACCAACAAACTCTTGAATCATTTTGACATCAAGAAAAAAGTACTCGCTTTTCACGCCCACAACGAACATCGCTTTTTAGAAAAGACCATTGAACTCATCGTTCAAAACGAATTTTGTGTGTTGGTCTCAGATGCAGGCACTCCAGGTATTTCAGACCCAGGTTTCTTATTAGTGCGCGCGTGCGTTCAGGCAGGGATTGAGGTTGAATGTCTGCCTGGCCCAACGGCATTTGTGCCCGCTTTAGTTGCCTCCGGATTTCCTTGCGATAAATTTGTTTTCGAAGGTTTTCTTCCACACAAAAAAGGACGCCAAACCCGCATCCAGGCATTGGCACTTGAGAACAGAACGGTTGTCTTGTATGAATCTCCTCATCGCATCGCTAAAACACTTAGTCAAATGTGCGAATGGCTAGACCCACAGCGCGAAGCCTGTGTGGTGCGCGAAATCAGCAAGAAATTTGAAACGTATCACCGCGGTACATTAGCCGAACTTCAGGCTTATTTCTCACAGAATGAGGCAAAAGGCGAAATCGTCTTGCTCTTGAAGGGAAACACCGAATAATTGCGGCTTTTTCGCTATTTTTGAAGGTGCAATTTCAGCAAATCATCGGCCAAACCCAGCTCAAGCAAGAACTCATCCGCGCCATCAATTCGGACAAAATTGCGCATGCCCAATTACTGCAGGGACCTGCTGGCTACGGTGGTCTGCCCTTGGCGCTCGCATTTAGTCAATACCTTTTTTGTACAGCGCGCCAACCCGAAGATAGCTGTGGTCTTTGCGCGGCTTGTCTCAAAGTACAACAACTTCAGCACCCCGATCTCCACTTTGTTTATCCCGTAGTTCAGAGTATTGGCAAAACTTCCGATCTCTTTTTAGCTGATTGGCGTACACAAATCGATGAAGCACCTTATTTTGACCTTTTTCAATGGACCGAGCGCATCGACAACAAATTGCGCAAACCAATCATCGGGACTGAAGAAAGCAAGGATATCATTCGCAAACTGAGCCTCAAAGGCTACGAAGGCGGCTATAAAGTAATGATCATTTGGCAGCCAGAAGAAATGAATACAGACTGCGCCAATAAACTGCTCAAAATCTTAGAAGAACCACCCGCGCGTACCCTTTTTTTACTCGTGAGCGAAGATGCCAGCAAGCTCATGATCACCATTCAATCCAGAACTCAGCTCATTCGAGTTCCTAAAATCAAGACCGAAGACCTCAGCGCCTACCTACAACAAGCCAAAAGCCAAAGCCGCACCAACGCAGATGCCGTGGCTGCTTTTGCAGACGGCTCTGTTCTTGCCGCTATGGCTTATCTCGAAACTTCCGAAGACCAAGACCAACAGCGCGAGCAGTTCATTCAACTGATGCGCGTCTGTTACAAAAAAGAGGTCCTCGCCATGATGAATTGGGCCGACGATATATCGGGTATCGGTAAGGAGCGACAAAAACTTTTTATTCAATACGCACTGCACATGATGCGCCAAAGCCTCTTGACGAACTACATGGGCGATGTACTGACCAAAGTTTCAGATGAAGAAGCCGCATTTTTAGAAAAATTCGCCCCATTCATATCGGGCAATAACATCAGAGAATTCATCAGTACCTTCGATGCTGCCTATTATCAAATAGATCGCAATGCCAATGCCCGCATCTTATTTACGCAACTTTGTTTTCAAACGATGCGCTACATCCACCAGGCGTAGTTCAAACAACTTTATTTATTAACTTTACAACAAAAAAAAATCAAATGGGTTGTGCGTCATGTAGTAGCGGTGGAGGAACACCAAAAGGTTGTAAAAACAACGGCACATGCAGCAGCGGCGGATGCAATAAATTAGAGGTTTTTGATTGGCTTGCCAATATCACTTTACCTGAAGGACAAAGTACTTTCGAACTCGTGGAAGTCAGGTTCAAAAATGCCCGAAAAGCATTTTATCGCAACGCCGACCACCTTTCTTTACAAACCGGTGACGTTGTTGCCGTAGACACCAGCCCAGGTTGGGACATCGGTGTGGTATCCGCCTTGGGCGAACTCGCCAGAATCCAAGTCAAGAAAAAAGCACCCAATCTCAAAACCATGGAGTGCAAAAAGATTTTGCACATCGCCAATCAAGAAGAAATCGACAAATGGATCAAAGGACGTTCACTTGAACGCGATTTGCTCACCCAATCGCGCACTTTTGCCCAAAACTTGCGCCTCGACATGAAAATCTCAGATGTCGAATATCAAGCCGACCTCAGCAAAGCAACTTTTTATTACACTGCCGAAGGGCGCATCGATTTTCGCCAACTCATCAAAGACATGGCAGATCGCTTCAAAGTACGGGTAGAAATGCGTCAAATTGGCTCGCGTCAAGAAGCTTCTCGTTTAGGTGGCATTGGCTCTTGCGGCAGAGAACTTTGCTGCAGCACCTGGCTCACTGACTTCAGATCTGTTTCTACCTCAGCAGCCCGCTACCAACAACTTTCCCTGAACCCACAAAAATTGGCTGGTCAATGTGGCAAACTCAAATGCTGTCTCAATTACGAGCTCGACATGTATTTAGATGCCATTAAATCGATGCCAAAGGCCGATGGCAAACTCCATACCGAAAAAGGCGATGCCATTCACATGAAAACGGATGTATTCAAGCGCATTATTTGGTATGCTTACAAAGGCGAAACCGGCATGGTAGCCCTCTCACCCGAGCGCGTTGCCGAAATCAAAAAACTCAACAAAGAAGGTGTCAAGCCCAAAGACCTCGCAGATTTTGCACAAGTCAAAGAAAAGGTAGAGGAAATTGGCTACCAAAATGTAGTGGGTCAAGACAGCCTAACGCGCTTTGAGAAGTCTTTCAGCAACAACAATAAAAAAAGAAGACCCAATCGCAAACCACGCAAACCGAACCCCGGAGGGCCAAAAAATGAAAAAGCTAATTAGTGTTCTTTTCTTAGTGGGCTTTCTTTTGGTGAGTTGCACCAAAAATGCCATCTACACCAAAGCCTATCGTTTTAAAAACGAACAATGGACACAAGCCGTTAAGCCCAAATTCAGTGTCGACATCCAAGACACCACCAAGCTTTACGACTTCATATTTACACTCCGCACCACCACCGATTACCCCTACAATAACCTCTGGATTTTCTTGCGCACCACACCGCCCTTTGGCAAGAGTGTGCGCGAACCATATGAAATCAAAATGGCAGATCCAAACGGCAACTGGATCGGTAAAAAGTCGGGGACAGTGGTAGAGCACCAACTCATTTTCAAGCGCCGCAAGGTTCCCTTCAAAGGCAAATATCAATTTGAGCTCGAACAAGCCATCACGGAAAAAAGCGTCACAGAAGTGCTCGATATCAGTCTCGAAGTTCAGTTCAGCGAAGCAGAATAATGCTCAAATTCAGGTCACTTACTGCTCAAGAACTTGCCGAACTCGAAACCGAGTTCAAGCAATTTCTTATTCTCAACGAACTTTACGACGCCGAATGGCGCGCGCTCGCGAGTCAAGACCCTGCCAAGGCTCAGGGCTTTATCGACCTATTTTCAAATATCGTTTTGGAAAAAGCCTACAGTCATATGCCAGGGCTACTTCAAATTGGCGACAACTTTGTGAGTGTATTTGACCTCCGACAAGACCCATGGCAACTCTATCATTTCCAACTGACAAAACAAGCAGAAATCGGGCAAGTCACAGCGCAAAATTTCGTCAAATTACTTCATGATAATTGGCAAAATTTAACCCTTCACAGCGGATCAAAAAAAAGTTCTGAACACAAGTCGAGTGAGGTATTTACGCTCATTTCCAAAGGCGCGATGCCACTTCATCAAAGCGCACTTCAGGAATTCCTGCAGTATTTGAATGCAAAATGATGTTTATTTTTTCATCGAGAAAGCATCTTTTTTTGGACAATTGCGTTTATAGAACTAAATTTGAGACATTATCACCTAAACACAAACGCATGAAACTGACGCGCTTTGCCTTTCTAGCTACCCTACTTCTACTGATTTCTTCAGCTTGTATCGAACACGAAGTGATTCCACCACCAAGCAATAAAGTGGACCTCAACGCAAGTTTTGTGGGCTATATCAATGGTACCCAAGTTGAACTCACGCAAAATGTCAATAACTACCTTGGTCTCGCATTGGACACTCAAATCGTCAATGTAGCACCGGTGATGTCTAAGGTCATCTATTCCTTCGGAATGGCATCTACAGCAAATCCTCAAAATATTTCATTGTCTTTTGGCTCATTGGAATGGGATGCAACTGGAAGCGCAACCCCAACCCTTCCTATGTTCAACGACTTCCACATGACCAACTCGGGCAATCCAGTTCCGTTCAAAGATGTCGCTACCCTAGCCACTAACTCTATCAATGGTGTGCAAGTTTCTTACACAGACAATACCGGTAAATTTTGGATTTCTCGCGAAACAGACCCAGGTCAAACCGCAAACTTTACCATCTTAAAACAAGCCTCTGACGGTAACGGCGACTACTCTTTATTTGAAGTAACCTTCAGCTGTAAAGTGTGGTACGTAGATCCTCAAACCAGTGCCGAGGAGTCTATTCAGATCAACAACGCTAAGCTGCGCGGTTGGTTCAAACGCTAACCTAAGTTGAACCAAAACGCCTGAATGAGTGAAGCACTCAAAATAGCAATCATAGGCGACTACAACTTCACCTACAACTCGCACCACGCGACAAACCTTTCCTTGGACCACGCTGCCGAGTTCCTCGATCTTGAAATCAATTACTACTGGATCAAAATCAACGAGGCCCTACAATTCAAGAAACCAACCCTCGAACAATACGACGGCATTTGGGTTGCACCAGGGCCCTACCTCAATCCTTTCTTTTTGAATGGTGTTTTTCGCAATCTCGTCGACCTACAAACACCTGTTTTTGCTACAGGAGAATGCTTTCGTATATTTATAGATTACCTCATTACGGCCAATAACATGAACCCTTACGGGGAGAAACTCATCTCAGAAAATTTGGTCAATAGTGCGCACTTCGAGCGCATAGAAGTACTGCCGCGCACGCTCACAATGGAACGGCTTTATGAAAACTGTTCTTCCGTGGAGCTAAGCGCAACGCGCTACAGCATGTATCCACAACTCTTGGAACAATTAATTGGGCAATTTATAGACATCGAAGCCGTAAACCAATTCGACGACCCCGAGATCATTACGCTTAAATCACATCCTTTCTTTTTAGCCACAAGTTTTTGTCCGCAAATCTCATCTACCCGAGACCTGCCGCATCCGTTGGTTTATACTTTTCTCAAACTAGCCGCAGAAACAGCCGGCCTCGACTCACAGCTCCAAGAATAAATCGAGTTGGGTATAATAGAGAAAAGGTCGCACGGGTAAACTAAAAATGTTTTCAAGCAGCGTTGCATAAGCAATGATTTGCTTCATGTGGGTGTCTTGTCTGAGACCCGTTTTGAAATCAATGACAATAACTTCATTGGCTTTGAGCCAAACTTTGTCGGGTTGCTTGATTTGATTGACCTCGGCGATGATGCGCTGCTCGTTGTATTCTTCTATGATATCCAAATGAAGGTTTTGAGCACTGACATGCGTCCAAAAATGCTCAGCAGCCTTTTTGAGCTCAGGCAGTTCGTCTAGGGCAATTACACCATCTTGCAAGGCAGTTGCTATGGCCGCCTGTAGTTGTTCAGGAGCAGCACAGAGCGCCATGAGTCTGTGGAATGAAATACCGAATAATTGATCCGGTGCCATCTCGGTATCGGGAGTTCTGAATACTAAAGATGGGTACCACAATTGATCTGGTGCGGCATAGGGATGATAAAATGAAGTGTGCGCGTTTAGACGCTTTTGTTTTTCTGCCTCGGTCAGTTCATCTGCTAGCGCTGCACCAGCGACAAAAACATGCTCTTCTTGTGAGGTCAGGTGCGATATTTGACTCAGTTGGCTATGAAATTGAGCTCCAAAACCCTTTGCTTTATGGTGATTCCAGATATAGAGCCTGCGCTCTGGTCGGGTGAGCGCAACATAGAGCAGGTTGAGTTTATCTAAGAAAATGGCAGCGAGTTCTCGATTTTTGAAGGCCTTGAACTCAGGGATGATATCCGATGGAAAAGAATAGGCCAAACCAGCACCCGCAGGCATTAAAAATTTGGAATGACCAAAAATAATGATGTTGAAGTCAAGGCTCGGCATGAGGACTACTGGAAACTCTAGGCCTTTGGCCTTGTGGATGGTCATGATGCGAATAGCCTCAGTAGATTCTGGCATTTGCAAGGCCAACTTCTCTTTATTCTGCTCGATAAACTCTAGAAAGGGCAAGAGCTCTGCATTTCGATTGAGTTGGTACTGAAATGCGATGTCAAAAAAATGATGTACGTAAGGTTCTTGCGTATCGTTGATGTCAAAGCATGTAGCGACTTTTTGCAGCAAATCAAATAAGTGTTCGTAGGGCATGAAGAGCGCTTCTGCCGAGCCAAATTCGGCTATGTAAAAAGCTTGTTCATCGAAGTAACGGATTTGACGGCCTTCTTTTTCGTAGGTTTTGAAGTAAGAAAGATAAGTGGCTACATCGAATTTTCCTTTCACCCTCAAATAAGCCTCTGCGAGGCGTTTGCCGAGTGTTGGATTGGATGGTTTTGCTCGTTTTTTCAGATAAAGCAAGAACAATTGAACGAGTGGATGCGCGTGAATCAAGAGTGAATCTTGGGATACCACCTGCATTCCCGCTTGGGTCAAAGCAAGCGCGATTGCATTTCCTTTTTTATTGGTCTCGGTTAAAATACAGATGTCACAAGGCCTGAAATGATCTTGTAAAACTTCGCGAATGGTGTCGATGAGTTTCTCGAAAAGAAGTTCGTCGGGCAGGTCATTGACCAAACTCTCGATGCGCACATAGCCAGTTTTCGCGGATTTCGGAGACTGCCTTAATGAGGCGTAAAAGTCTTGGTGCTGAGGCGGTAATGATTGGGCAAATTGCTCGAAAAGCGAGTTGTTGAACGCTATGATTTCAGGAGCCGAACGGTAGTTGTCGAGCAAACTCTGCTTGAAACCGCTGGCCTCGAAGCGCGCACTCGTGCGTGCCATTTGGGGGTCGTTTTCAGGGTTGTACAAGCTCGGGAGCGCGACGAATTGTTCGGCCAAGCCGTTGTTGAAACGGTAAATACTTTGCTTGGCATCGCCCACAATGAGATTCGGACGCTCGTAGGCAATTGCCTCCAGCACGAGTGGAATCATGTTGACCCACTGCAAACGAGAGGTGTCTTGGAATTCATCGAGTAGGAAATGTTCGTAACGGATGCCCAACCTTTCGTAGATATAGGGAGCTTGCTCCCCTTGAACAAGCTGACTAATCAATTGGTTGAATTCCGATATGCGGATTTGCTGCTGAGCAGTCATGAGCACTTTTGTTTGTTGCGCGACGTACTGCAACAAGGCCATATTGTAGAAGTTCTTTCTTTGTGTTTCGATGAGTTTATGAGCGCCCAAAGCAGCTTCGTAGGCCTCTTCTAAGCTCAAAAGTGCGGCTGAAACTTGGCTTGGAAGATCAAATTGGCCTTGTTCGAGTTTTTCTTTGAAGGTGGGGGCATAAAACGAGCCCTCCTTTTTACCCAAGCCCCAATTTGGATCTTCGATAAAGGCATCGATGCGTTTTTGGTCTGTGGCGGTTTTGAAAACAGTGCCCTTGAAGGGAGCAGCCAACGCATGAACCTCGGCGCAACGCGCCAAAAAGTCATCTTTGATTTGTTTTGCTTGGTCTTGGTAAGCCTGGTAGGCATCTGGGGTGTAGGTGCTCTCGAGAAGAAGGGCCACTTCTTTGGCATTGCGCTCTTTGCCCAATACTTCTGAAAATTGGAGCAAGGACCTTTTGAAATCCCAGGATTCGCCTTCCGCAACTTTGGTTCGGGCATAGGCGAGCATCCAACTGGTCAGTTCTTCGGCATCGGGCTGACCTAAGCGGGCAATCAAGAGGTCGAGCACTTCGTCTAGGACGAGTTTTTCGTTGAGTACCACCTCAAAGTCTGAGGGCAAATCCAAATCCCGGCTAAAAGAGCGAATCAGGCGCAAATTGAATTTGTCTATGGTAGAAATATTGAAATCTTCGTAGTGATGCAAGATGCCTTGTAAGGCACCTGCCGCGCGCTGCTGAAGCTGAACTGCTGTCAGGGTGGTTTCTTTGAGCAAATCTGCCTGAAGCGCCTGTGTTTTTGGGCTGGCACTTGCTGGATAGGCCAAACCACTCAATGTTTGAAGGATGCGCTCCTTCATTTCATTGGCCGCTTTATTGGTGAAGGTCATGGCGACGATATGACGGAACTTTTGGCGGTAATTGGCGTCTGAGAGCAGGATCTTAAGATACTCTAAAACAAGCCGATGGGTCTTGCCGCTGCCCGCAGATGCAGCATAAACGCGGAGGGCTTGAGAGGTGGTTTGGGGCATTCGATGAATTTGGGCTGAACTTTTCCTAAAATTAAGAACAATTTGAGCGTTTTGACGTATTTTTGTTAGATGAAAACAATATTTTTTTGCCTTCCGCTGTTGCTGCTTACAGTGGCCTGCGATAAAGACAAACCTGAGGCTCCAAAAGCCCAGCTCCAGGTAGCCATGCAACCTGTTTTTGGCGCCCTCCCATTTTACATGGACAGCATCTATACAACACCAGAGGGATACAAAATCAAATTTACAGAACTCAAGTGCTACTTTACGCTCTTTGGCAATGGCAGCACCGCGCTGCACCAAGCCGCACTTCTTGACTACCGAGAAACGGGTAGCCTCTTATTCAAAAAGGAAGGTGACTACACCAAATTCACCAACCTAAGTGCTGTTCTCGGTGTTGATTCAACACTCAACCACCTCGATCCAAGCGCTTTTCCTAACGAAAGCCCGCTCAACATCAGCAATGCGGGGCCTATGCACTGGGGCTGGAACCCAGGTTACATCTTCATGAATATCGAGGGCAAAGTGGACACCATCATCGATGCAACCACCAACACAGATTTATCCTTCAGTTTCCATATCGGCACCGATCCATATCTGCAAAATCTGCAGTTCAACAACATCAACTGGACCGACATCGGCAACAACACGCGCCAGTTCAAACTCAAACTCGACCTATTGGCTTTCTTGGGCCAAGGGGTAAATAGCATCGACCTCAGTACAGAATACCTTACCCATACCGCGGCGGGTCAAGAAGCACTCACGCAAAAAGTAATCGATAATTTCAAAAACGCTATCAGCCCATACTAATGTTTAGAATCTTGATTTTCTTAAGCCTATTACTCTTTTTGAGTGCGTGTAGAAAGGACAAAACCACCTTTCGACCCACCCCCTATGCTTTGGAAATCCCGAGTCATTTTCCCGACATGCTTATTCCTTCAGACAACCCCATGACGCAGGAAGGCGTAGAACTCGGACGCTGGTTATTTTACGAAAAAAGACTCTCGGGCAATGACTCCATGAGCTGTGCCTCCTGCCATTTGTCGCAGAGCAGTTTTTCTGATCCAAACAAGTATTCTACTGGTATCGACGGGATTGCAGGCACGCGCAACTCCATGGCACTCATCAACCTCGGTTGGGACAATTTCTTTTTCTGGGATGGCCGCGCTGCCACACTAGAACAACAAATTCTCGAACCTATTCCGAACCCAATTGAAATGCATCAAACTTGGACCGACGCCGTCTACAAACTCAATCTCGATATCAACTACCGCAACAAGTTTTACCGCGCATTTGGCGAACCCGGCATCGACTCCATCAAGGTAACCAAAGCCATCGCGCAATTTATCCGCACCATGATTTCCGCGTCGTCCAAATTTGACGTCATGTATAAATACGAAAATGGCATGTCCTTAACCTCCCAAGAACAAAACATACTTCAAACTGTGGACGTCGAAGAATGGGCGGGATATGACCTCTTTAAAAGTTTAAATGGCGCCGATTGCTTTCATTGTCACAACGGACCGCTCATGCGCGTCAAAAAATACTCCAACAACGGGCTAGATGCCAATTTCACCGATCTGGGCCGCGGTGGTGTAACAGGCAACCCAGAAGATTACGGCAAATTCAAAGTACCCACCCTGCGCAATATCGCCTTGAGTGCACCCTACATGCACGACGGACGTTTTCAGACACTCGACGAAGTCATTGAGCACTATTCGAGCGGCGTGCACGTCTCCCCGACCATCGACCCGCTTATCGAATTTGCCAATCAGGGAGGTGTGCAACTCAATGCCCAAGAAAAATATTTGCTCAAAAAATTCTTACTGACCCTTACAGACACCTCCTTTATTTCCAATCCGAATTTCAAAGACCCACACTAACATGAGCGCAAGTCGTTTAACAACCGAAGACAAAGCCCTTAAAATCAACCTGACTCAAGATATCTACGGTTGTTTTGCCGAAATTGGCGCTGGCCAAGAGGTGGCGGCTAATTTCTTTAAAGCGGGCGGAAGCTCCGGTACAATAGCCTACACGCAATCTGCCTACGACATGAAAGTATCGGACTCCATGTACGGGGAAACCGTCCGATACGTCTGTGAAGAGCGCTTGCTTACTATGCTCCAAACCGAATTCAAGCACTTGCAAGACATCTTGCCTGTCAAGAATAGAGAGGCTCGTTTCTTTGCGTTTTGCAATACGGTAGAAGCACTCAATTACCACAAAACCAACCAAGGTCAAGGTTGGGTCGGGCTTCGTTTTCAATTAGGCCTCGATAAAAAGCCCAACGATGTCATTTTGCACATCAAAATGCATGACAACAGCCACAAAGCCCAACAAGAAGCTTTGGGAATTCTCGGGGTCAACCTGATTTACGCTTGTTATTTTCAATCGGGCAACATAAACGATTTCATAGATGGAATCGTACACCGCTTGCCACCAGACCGCATGGAAATCGATATGCTCCGCATTTCTGGCCCCGATTTCGAGGACATGGACAACCGCATCATTGCACTCAATTTAGTGCGCCGCGGCATCACCAATGCCACCATGTTCGATTTAGCAAAAAACGTATTACAACCCTCCACTGCGCTCTACAAGAAAAACATATTGCTCATGAGGGGCCGATTCAGACCGGTCACCAAAGTGCACATCGACATGATTGAACGCGCTCGAGCAACTTTTGCCAAAGAAAAGCGCGTCAAGCCAGAGCAACTAGAGGTTGTCTTTGAACTCACCCTCAAAGACCTCACCGCCGATGGCAAAATCTCGGACAAAGACTTCCTCGATCGCGCCGAATTACTTGGTTCTTTGGGCTATACTGTAATGGTCTCAAACTACCTCAAGCACTACAAAATGCTCGAGTACCTCTCCTCTATTGCAAGAGGAAATCTCGTTGGGGTCATTATGGGTATCTATAACCTTCACATCATTTTTGATGAGAAATATTACGACAATTTGCCAGGCGGTCTATTAGAAGCTTTTGGACGCGGTTTCGGACACAACGTGAAACTGTATATTTATCCGGCAATCAATGTGGAAGACGGTAGTTTGTACCACCTTGGCAATATCAAACTGCCAGAAAACATGATCGGGCTGCTCAATTACATGCAAGCCAACGATAAAATCACGGCACTACAAGAATATGACCCAAGTCTGCTCCATATTTTATCCGACGACGTACTCAGCAAAATCAAAGCCAATGTGCACAGTTGGGAAGACGACGTTCCGTATGAAGTAGTAAAAGCCATCAAATTTTTCGAGCTCTTTGGCTACCAGCAAAAATTGGAAAAACACTAATGCCCCACATTAAAAATGCGCTGATTCGCTACCGCATCATCGACCGGATGCTGCGCAATAAATACAAGCCCTTTCCGTCAAAAGAGGCGCTGCGATCAGCATGTGAGGATGCTTTATTTGGTTCGGAATCTGGCGCACATATTTGTGCATCCACCATCGAAAAAGACCTCTTTACGATGAAAATGGAACACGATGCTCCTATCCGTTACAGCAAAAAAAACGGGGGTTATTTCTACGAGGATCCGGATTTCAGTATCAACGACGTTCCGCTTTCCGAAGACGAACTTTCTTCCATTCGCTTTGCGGTTTCTACACTGCAGCAATTTAGAGAAGTGCCTTTCTTTCAGCAATTTGGTTTGGCCATCGACAAAATCGTAGACCGCGTTGCCGTTGGGGATCAAAGTCAAGAACTCTCCGAATTCATTCAGTTTGAAGCCGCTGTTTCTGCAGGTGGCAATGAATACCTACCCACACTTTTGGAGGGCATACAGGCCAAGAAGCGGGTGTGGTTTATGTACACCAGTTTTCAACAACAACAATCCAAACCCAGAAAAGTAAGTCCGTTGTTCTTGAAGGAATACCGCAACCGCTGGTACCTCATCTCCTATGACCTTCAAAAAAAGGACATCAGCACCTTTGCCCTCGACCGCATGACCGAATTGCAGCTCCTGGACGAAGCCGCTCAGATCCCCGCAGACTTCAACGCCACCGACTACTTTCGAGATGCAGTTGGCATTACCGCATTTAAAGGAGAAGCCGTCAAAATCACCATCAAAGCAGAACCAGTTGCGGCGCGCTACATTGAAACACAAGCTTTTCATGCTTCTCAAAAATTAGTTGAGAAACAGCCAACATTTAGCATTTTTGAACTTCGCATTTTAATTACCGAAGAATTTATCCGAAATTTATTAGGCTATGCGGGCGAAGTCGAGGTGCTCGAACCTGCTAGTTTACGTCAAACGCTCAAAGAAAGAGCGCAATGCTTACTCAAACATTATCAATCTTAACAAATGAACGAAATCGCATCGACACAAGAAAATGGGGTGCTTCGCCTCACGCTGAACCGACCAAATGTTTTCAATTCATTCAATCGTTCTATGGCTTTGCAATTACAAGCAGAACTCGATCGAGCGGCTAGCGACGAAAACATTCGTGCGGTTGTCCTGACCGGAGAAGGGAAAGCTTTTTGTGCAGGACAAGACCTCTCTGAAGCCACTGATCCGAACGGACCTGCCTTGCAGCAAATTGTTGCCGAACACTATAACCCTATCATCCTGAAAATACGCGCTCTCGAGAAGCCTGTGATAGCTGCCGTTAATGGTGTAGCTGCTGGCGCAGGTGCCAACATTGCCCTGGCTTGCGATATCGTTCTGGCCAAAGAAAGCGCCTCATTTATACAGGCATTTTCTAAAATCGGACTCATTCCAGATTCGGGCGGAACCTTTATGCTTCCGCGTTTGGTAGGCGTTCAAAAAGCAATGGCCCTCATGATGACCGGTGAAAAAGTAAATGCGGTCGAGGCAGAAAAGATGAACATGATTTACAAAGCTGTTGCCGATGCTGATTTCGAAGCAACCATTGAAAAATACGCTATACAACTTGCTCAAATGCCTACGAAAGGTTTAGGTCTCACCAAAAGAGCGATGAATATGAGTTTGTATAATTCCTTGGATAACCAGTTAAAAATGGAAGAAATCTTGCAAACAGAGGCCGGACAAACGCATGATTTCAAAGAAGGCGTCAGTGCATTCTTAGAAAAGAGAAACCCCATATTCAAAGGAAATTAAGATGAAAGTAAAAATAGGTGTAGTAGGTGCAGGAACCATGGGAGCAGGCATTGCTCAGGTTGCTGCACAAGCGGGTCATCGTGTGGTATTGACCGACACCAACCCCGAGCAACTCAAAAAAGCGGAGCAACAAATCTCTTCCAGTTTATTGAAATTGACAGAAAAAGGGAAATTCAGCTCCGAAGAAGCGGAAGAAATCAAAAATAACATGGCCTATTCTACCCAACTCAGCGAGCTCCAAGAGGCCGTGCTTGTCATAGAAGCCATCGTCGAAAACTTAGCGGTCAAGCACCAAGTTTTTACACAACTGGAACAAGTTGTTTCTCCGACCTGTATTTTAGCGAGCAATACCTCGTCTTTATCAATCGCATCTATCGGTTCTTGCCTCCAAGACCCGAGTCGGTTTTTGGGTATTCATTTCTTTAACCCTGCAACGCTCATGCCGCTAGTTGAAGTGATTCCCGGCGTTGCGACATCTAGCGAAAATACCCAACACATTGAAGAATTGATTACCAGTTGGCATAAAACCGCAGTGGTATGTAAAGACACGCCTGGTTTTATTGTCAATCGAGTGGCGCGTCCATTTTATGGCGAAGCACTGCGCATCTATGAAGAAGGCTTGGCAGACTTCGCAACCATTGACTGGGCCATGACCACTATTGGCGGATTCAAGATGGGCCCATTCACGCTGATGGACTATATTGGCAACGACATCAACTACACCGTGACCGAAACCGTTTTTGCCGCTTTTTACTTCGACCCACGCTTCAAGCCGTCCTTTACGCAAAAACGACACATGGAAGCTGGTTTTCTAGGAAGAAAAACTGGCCGAGGTTTTTACAATTATCAAGAAGGAAGTGTAGCACCAGCTCCTAACCGCAATGAGGCTTTAGGCCAACAAATTTTTGAACGTATTCTAGTACTCCTGATCAATGAAGCTGCCGATGCAGTATTCATGCAGGTAGCTAGCCCAACAGCCGTAGACCTCGCCATGACCAAAGGAGTCAACTACCCAAAAGGCTTGCTGGCCTGGGCAGATGAGCTCGGTGCAGGCTGGGTACTCGAGCGGCTAGAAATTTTGTTTGCCGAATACGGCGAAGACCGCTACAGACCCAATCCTTTACTGCGCAGAAAAGCACGCGAGCAAAGCAAATTTATTTTGTAACTTTGCAACCTAATATTTCAAGTTAATGGCATACCTATTTACCTCCGAGTCCGTTTCAGAAGGGCACCCAGATAAAGTCTCTGATCAAATTTCAGACGCACTCATCGACAACTTTATGGCTTTTGACCCGAGTTCAAAAGTAGCTTGCGAAACCCTCGTAACTACCGGTCAGGTTGTTTTAGCAGGCGAAGTGAAGTCTACAGTTTACCTCGATGTTCAAAAAATTGCCCGTGAAACCATTCGTCAGATCGGCTACACGAAGTCTGAATATATGTTCGATGCCAACTCTTGCGGCATCTTGTCTGCCATTCACGAGCAGTCTTCCGATATCAATCAAGGCGTTGAGCGCAGCAATCCAGAAGACCAAGGCGCTGGCGACCAAGGCATGATGTTCGGTTACGCGACCAAAGAAACCGACAACTACATGCCATTGGCACTAGACCTCGCGCACAAAATTCTTGAGGAAATGTCTGCGATTCGCAACAACGAGTCTGCACTTATTCCTTACTTGCGCCCAGATGCCAAATCGCAAGTTACCATCGAATATTCCGATGACAACGTGCCACAGCGCATCGACACTATTGTTGTTTCTACCCAACACGACGACTTCGCTCCGGAGGCAGAAATGTTGGCTAAAATCAAAAAAGACATCATAGAAATCGTGATTCCACGCGTCAAAGCGAAGCTCAAGCCCGCTTTACAAGCACTATTTAATGACGCCATCACTTATCACATTAATCCAACAGGCAAGTTTGTGATTGGTGGCCCACATGGCGACACCGGCCTTACCGGACGCAAAATCATCGTGGATACCTACGGTGGTAAAGGTGCTCACGGCGGTGGTGCTTTCTCAGGAAAAGATCCATCTAAAGTAGACCGTTCTGCAGCCTATGCAACGCGTCACATCGCCAAGAATATGGTTGCTGCAGGTCTTTGCGATGAAGTGCTCGTGCAGGTTTCTTACGCAATTGGCGTGGCAGAGCCATGTGGTTTGTACATCAACACCTACGGCACCTCAAAAGTAGAAATGAGCGACGGCGAAATGGCGACCAAAATCGGTCAGATCTTCGACATGCGTCCTTATTTTATCGAACAGCGCCTCAAATTGCGCAATCCTATTTACCAAGAAACTGCCGCCTACGGACACATGGGTCGCAAAAACGAAGTAGTGACCAAACACTTTACCGCTCCAGACGGGACCAAAGTGAGCCGCGAGGTAGAACTCTTCACTTGGGAAAAACTAGATTACGTAGACCAAATCAAAACGGCTTTCGGCCTTTAATACAAACTTAGAAAGCCCGTTCAAACGGGCTTTTTTCATTTATATGCCCTATGTCAACAACATTTAGAACCATCTGGACCACCCCAGAGAGAGATATTGAGGTTATTGATCAGCGCCAACTACCTCATGAATTTGTTGTCGTGCGCTTGCAAACTTATAAGGATGCAGACCTCGCCATCAGAAGCATGACCGTTCGCGGAGCCCCACTCATTGGCGCCACAGCAGCTTACGGAATTTTCTTGGCAGTGCGCGAAATGATCAAAGAAGGACACGACGGCATGTTCCTAGATGAAGCATTTAGTACCTTAAGAGCCTCCCGCCCAACGGCAGTCAATTTATTTTGGGCACTCGACCGCATGCGCACAGCACTTGATAACGCCGCCGATTTTTTAGA